>DBTJ01000171.1 GCA_002306985.1 Verrucomicrobia bacterium UBA1319 | reverse complement strand
AAGCGCACACCTTGATCGGCGCCGGGGGCGCGGCCGGGCAGGGGGACGCGGCGAATCTTTTAAAGCCCGCGCTGGCTCGGGGCACGTTGCGCACCATCGCCGCCACCACTTGGGCGGAGTACAAAAAGTTTTTCGAGAAAGACCCCGCCCTAACCCGCCGATTCCAGGTGATCAAGGTGGACGAACCTTCCGAGGAAAAGACGGTGATCATGATTCGCGGTTTGAGCGCCGCGCTGGAAAAACACCATAAAGTCTCCGTTTTAGACGCGGCGCTGGAAGCCGCCGCCCGGCTCTCGCACCGTTACATTCCCTCGCGCCAGTTGCCCGACAAAGCGGTGAGCTTGATCGACACCGCTTGCGCGCGAGTGGCCATCAGCCAGCACGCCACGCCCGCCCAAGTGGAAGATGTCCATCGCCGGGTCGAGGCGCTGCGAACGGAGCGGGAGATTTTGCGACGGGAAGCGGCGATTGGGCACGATCATGTCCGGCGTCTGGCGGAGTTAAATACGCGGCTTGAGACGGAACACGCCGCGTACGCCAAACTGAACGAGCGCTGGCAAAAGGAGCAAGCGCTGGTGGCCGAAATTCTCGAAGCGCGCCGGCAACTCAAACCGTTGGTCGAACCCGCCCAAGCCGCGCCCGCCGCCGGAGAAACCCCGCTGGATTCCGACGCGCTGCGCGCCCGTTTGCGCGACCGACAAAAGGAATTGGCCGAAGTGCAAGGGGAGTCGCCGCTGATCCTGCCTTGCGTGGACGAGCAGGCGGTGGCGTCCGTGGTGGCGGATTGGACCGGCATCCCGGTGGGACGGATGGTTAAGAATGAAATTCAGGCCATCCTGCGTTTGGCGGACACGTTGGAGAAACGCATCATCGGCCAGCGCCACGCGTTGGAAGCCATCGCCCAACGCATCCAGACTTCCCGCGCCCGACTGGATAATCCCAGCAAGCCCATCGGCGTGTTCTTGCTGGCGGGCCCGAGCGGCGTGGGCAAAACCGAAACCGCGCTGACGTTGGCCGAGGCCCTCTATGGCGGCGAAACCAACGTGATCACCATCAATATGAGCGAGTTTCAGGAAGCGCACACCGTGTCGACCCTGAAAGGCGCGCCGCCGGGATACGTCGGCTATGGCGAGGGCGGAGTGCTGACCGAAGCCGTGCGCCGCCGGCCTTATAGCGTGGTGCTGCTCGATGAGGTGGAGAAGGCGCATCCGGATGTGCATGAAATCTTCTTCCAAGTATTCGACAAAGGCATCATGGAAGATGGCGAAGGCCGGTTGATCGATTTCAAAAACACGATCATCCTGCTCACCACCAACGCGGGCAGCGACTTGGTCATGAATCTGTGCCGGGATCCCGAGCTCAAGCCCGATCCCGAGGGGATTGCCAAAGCTTTGCGCGCGCCGTTGCTCAAAGTGTTTCCGGCCGCTCTGCTGGGACGCCTGGTGACGATCCCTTATTATCCGTTGAGCGACGCGATGCTCCAAGCGATCATCCGCCTGCAACTCGACCGCGTCCGGAAGCGGCTCCTGGAAAATCACCAGGTGACCTTAAGTTACGACGACGCGGTCCTGAACCTCATTGCCAGCCGCTGCACGGAGCTGGAGAGCGGCGGGCGCATGGTCGACGCCATCCTCACCCAAACCTTGCTGCCGGAAATCAGCCGCGAGTTGCTGGGTTGCCTTATGGCAGCGAAGACCATCGAGAAAGTCCAAGTGGGGGTGGACGGCGGCTCGTTCAAATACACGTTCGAATAAACTGAAGGAGCATCGATATGCCGCGAAACCAAGCCAGCCGCCGGGCGGCCGTCATCACCCCCTTGGGGGATGATGTGTTGCTGCTGAAAAAGATGTCGGCCACCGAAGAGTTGGGGCGGCTGTTTCACTTCGATTTGGAATTGTTGAGCGAACAGCGCGAAATCAAGTTCGAGGGAATCGTGGGCCAGAACGCCACCGTCCGGCTGACTTTGCCGGATGGCAAAACGCGATATTTCAACGGGTTCGTCAGCCGGTTCGCGCAAATGCCGGATCAGGATCACGCGGCCTGTTATCGCGCGACCTTGGTGCCGTGGCTGTGGTTTTTGACGCGGCTGGCCGACTGCCGGATTTTTCAGGAAATGACGGCGCCCGAGATCGTTCAGCAGGTGTTTCGCGACCAGAATTTCACCGATTTTAAACTCAGCTTGAGCGGAAACTATCGGAAACGCGATTTTTGCGTCCAGTACCGGGAGACGGATTTCAATTTTGTGAGCCGTCTCATGGAGGCGGAGGGTATCTACTATTTCTTCGAGCACGAGAACGGGAAACACACGCTCGTGCTGGCGGATTCCAAAAGCGCGCACGCCGTTTTTCCGGGCTACGACACCATTCCTTTCCGGCCCGGCGACGCCTCGGCGGCCGAGCAGGAATCTGTTTACGAATGGGTGCTCGAGCAGGAAGTGCAGCCGGGCGTGGTGAGTTTGAACGACTTCGATTTCGAGAAACCCAACAAAGCCCTGGCCGTCAAGGCGAGCGTTTCCCGATCGCATGCGGCGTCGAATTTCGAGCTGTTCGATTACCCCGGGGATTACGTCGAATACGGCGATGGCGAGGCATATGCCCGGCGACGCATCGAGGAACTCCAGGTGGCATTCGAGTTGGCCCGGGGCGGAACCCACGCTTGCGGCGTGGCGCCCGGGAGCTTGTTCACCTTGGAGCGCCATCCGCGCGCGGATCAAAACCGCGAGTATTTGGCGGTGGCCGCCAACTATAAAATCACCGCCGATCCTTACGGTTCCTCGGAGCGGCCGGAGCCGGACGATTTCTTCGACTGCCGGTTCACGGCGATGAACTCCGACACCCCCTTTCGCGCCGCGCGCCACGCGGTCAAGCCGACGGTCAAAGGCCCGCAAACGGCCATGGTGGTCGGGCCGTCCGGGGAGGAAATTTACACGGACAAACACGGCCGGGTGAAAGTTCAGTTTCATTGGGATCGCCGCGGCCAAGCCGACGAGAATAGTTCCTGCTGGCTGCGGGTCTCGCAGTACTGGGCCGGCAAGAATTGGGGCGCTATTTATATTCCCCGGATCGGCCAGGAAGTGATTGTCGATTTCCTGGAGGGCGACCCCGATCGGCCCATCATTACCGGCCGCGTCTATAACGGCGAGTCCATGCCGCCGTATTCCTTGCCCGATCAAAAGACGATCGCCACCGTGAAATCCAATTCCTCCAAAGGGGGCAAAGGGTTTAACGAGATCCGGTTTGAAGATAAAAAAGGCGAGGAACAACTGTTTATCCACGCGGAAAAGAACCAGGATATCCGGGTTAAAAACCACGTTTACGAGTGGGTGGGCGGCAATCGCCACTTGATCGTCGGCCATGACCAGATCGAGCAGGTCAAAGAGGACCGGCACGAGGTGGTGGAGCGGGATCACGTCGAGAAAATCGGCCGCGACCGTAACTTGCTGGTTACGGGCAAAGAGGCCAAACAGATCGATGGCAGCCATTCGTTCACCGTCAAAGGCGACGTGATCGAAGTATTTAAGCAAAACCACTCCGAGACGGTTTCCCGCGATTATTACCTTAAGGCGGATAACCTGGTGCTCGAGGCGTTGACGAATATAACCATCAAGGTGGGGGATACCTTCATCGCCCTCGAGTCGAGCGGGATCAAAATCGGCACCACCGGCCAGATGGTGCTGGAAGGGCAGGGGCCGATGAGCCTGGAAACCAAAGCCGCCTTGGATATCAAGGCCCTCAGCGCGAGCGTGGCCGGCCAAACGTCGCTTGATTTGAAGAGCGCGGCGACGACCGTTGCGGGCGATATGACCGCCGAGCTCAAGGGGGGCGCCACCACCACGATCAAGGGCGGCGTGGTCATGATTAATTAGCGAGGCAACGGATTTGCGATTATGAATCCTAAAAGTGGCAAAGCCGGCTCCGCGGTGCCGCCCGCCGAACCCAAAAAGGCGATGGCGGCCGATCTCGCCGATCCCGGCGCGATGGCCAAGATTAAGGCTGAAGAGCGGCGGCGGAAAGCGGGTAAATATGGCGAGACGCCGCTCAAGTCCTTGAAAGCGGATGAGGATGGCTCCGACGAAGACCGTGACAAAAAGAAAAGCTGGATCGAAATCGAGCTGGTGGATGACCACAAGGACCCGGTGCCCGGCGAAAAATACCGGATCACGCTGCCCGATGGCGAAACCGTGGCGGAAGGGACGCTGGATGAAAAAGGTTTGGCCCGGGTTGATGGCATCGAGCCGGGCACGTGCCAAATCACGTTTCCCGATCTGGATAAAGACGCTTGGAAACCGCGGTGAAGAGCCGCTCGCGACTGAGGTTCGTGGTATAGTACGCAACTTGACATGAAGACCGACGAGGCATTTGTTCATAACCTTTCCGAAGGCGGTGTGGCGGCGGACCACGCGCCGGCGGCGCCCTTCGAAGCGCTGGTGGCGCCCGCGCTCGCGGAGAACGAGCGCAATACGATCAAGAGCTCCATCATTCCATTCGCTTGCTGGCGCGCCCATGACCTGCGGTTCGAGTTCGGCTCGTCTTTCCCCTTGCCGGAGATCCGCCTCGAAATGGCCTCGTTGAAGGCGTTGTTCGACCATCATTCATGGGTCGACGAACAAGGAAATCCGAAAGCGAAGCCCGTGTTGAGTGTCTTCGGACATGCCGATCCCACCGGGGCCGACGATTATAATAAGCAGCTCAGCGGCCGCCGGGCGCAGGCCGTTTACGCGTTGCTAACCCGCCAGGTGAACTTGTGGGAAGATTTGAGAAACGCCCCGCTGGGCGAAGATAAATGGGGGCCGGAGATCGTCCAGATCATGGCGCAATCCGTGCTGTCCACCGGCGGCGAAACGAGCCAGACCTCGGTCCCCGCCCTAGTGGATTTTCAACGGGCCAATGGCTTGGTTCCCGACGGAATCGCCGGTCCGAACACCCGCAAAAAACTGTATCGGGCGTACATGGATTTCATTTGCGTGGATGCCACCGGCGCGCCGTACGCGCTGGACACGAAAGATTTTTTAGGCCAAGGCGCCGACTCCCGGGGCAAAGGCGATTACCAAGGTTGCGGTGAGTTCAATCCCATCCTGGTCTTTTCGGAGGCCGACGCCAAAAAATTCGCCGATCCCGGGCAAAAGCCGGAGCGGGATCCTGAAAACGCGCCCAATCGCCGGGTGGTCATTTTCCTATACCGCCCGGGCCTGCGGGTGGATCCGAGCCTTTGGCCGTGCCCGCGAGTCAAAGAAGGGGTGGCAGGATGCCGGAAGCGTTTTTGGTCGGATGGCGAGGCCCGGCGGAGCCAGCGGCTGCCCGACGAGGCCCGGAAATATGAGGCCACTCAGGACACCTTTGCTTGCCGGTTTTATGACCGGATGGCCACCCATTCCCCGTGCGAACGGGTGACGCCCGCGCCTTCGCAAATCTGTTTCATTTTTCTGCAATTGTTCGACGAAACTTTTGAAACCATCCTGTCCAACCGACCCTATATCATCCAGGGGCTGTTGCGGGGGACTAAAATTGAAGGAAAAACCAACGCCGAGGGCGTGCTGCGCCATGAACAATTGCCGGATGACCAATACGAGTTGGTGTGCGACAACCATAATGAGACGGTGGAACCTTTTTACATGTCGGAAATGGAACTACATGAAGAACCTTGGTTCATGCGGATGCGCGGAATATCCGCTTCGGCCCCGCCGAAAAGCGCCTGACGCCCTCCATGGAATCCCCTTTAAAACTTAAGCATCATGCCCGTTAATTTACAATGGAAGCCCAATAACCAGCCGGTTATCAGCGATACCCCGGAACGCCTCGGCTTGGAGCTTGGCGGCGATGATGACAGCCTGGGGGCCAATGCGCCGGGGCGGGTGCGGCTCGTGGAAGTGCCCGACACCTCCACGAATAAGGGGGAAAACGAAAACCAGCAACCACGGTTGATCGCCACCTTTCACGGCGCGTTCTTCCGCGATATTAGCGCGCCCGCCGCCAGCCGCATCACTTTCGATATTTTTATCAAGACCGCGGTGAATCCCAAGAACCACGATGGGCAGGTCGAGGGTTTCGATCCCGAATGCATGTTCGGCGTCGACGCGTTTATTTTCACCTTCGTCAACCGCCGGTTTGTAGTGTGGTTACCTTTTCAGGTGGACAGCCGTAGCGAGGGTAAATTCCTCGATCTCCAGGTGATTGCGGAGGCGGAAGCCGGCGCGGGCTCGTTTCGGGAATTGGGACGCTCGAATGTGCTGAGCTTAGGCATTCGCCGCAAGCATCGTGTCGCCAGCACTTCGAAGGACCAGACCACCGGCCAGTCCGTTGTTTACACCGCCAAATTGGTGGGTAACGTCGTGACGCATCCGGAGGAATATCTCCTGCTGGTTCAATCGCAGACCAGTCCCACCCAAGTTGTCGCCACGCCGGCTTTAATATCCTTGCCCGTAAGTGGACCGGGGGCGGTCCCGTTTCAGCCATACGCGGCCAATTCCTTATTCATCATGCTGGCCGCGAATTTGCTCGACGCGTTGACGCCGCCGGCGGCGAAATTGACCAGCCGCATCCAAGCCGCGCTAGCCAATCCGGAGGCCACGGTGGCGAAGGCCAAGGCGTCGATGAAGCGGAAAATCGCCGCGACCGTGGTGGAAATGTTCATCGACGCCGGTTTCATGGGCGCGCGGGCGCCTTGGCAGGATGAAGCCGCCGCGAGCGTGTTCAACGCCGCGTTTACGGCTGTCTTTGTGCGGCGCCAAGGAGTTTGGAAACTCGGCAATCCCCAAGGGGCGTTCGCCACTTCGTATTGGAATTTCGTGGTGGGCGACGATAGCTCGATCAACGAAGCGGGGCTCGGCGAGGAGTATCAGTTCGATATGAACACCAAACGCAGCGTCGGGGGCGTGAGCGCGTTTTTGGCTCTGCCAATCCCGATCGGCGGCGGAAATAAACCCCTCCGCGAAACGATCCGCCTCAATGGCGCCCGGCTGCAGGATGTCCTGCTGAATTTTTCCGGCTCCGCGCGCTCCTTCAAGGACGAAGCGGAATTTTTGACGGCGGTCGATCGTCACGCCGCGCATGTGGGCATCATTGTGGCGCACGAAGTGGGGCATGCCTTGGGATTGATGCACACGCCGCATGTCGAGAGCGGCGATTACTCGGAGGCGAACGGCAGCCCCGTTTTGGCGGTCATGTCCGAGGGGGTGGATAGCGGCGGTTTCGGCACGGGGATGAAATTCGCCACGCAAACCAAAGTGATGTGGGCTTCCACTTTCGGGGTGACGCCTAATTTCGTCGATAATACCCTGCAAAACAAAACCTGGCAGCCCAGCGAAGTGAAAACCCTGGCGTGGCAAGATCGGAAAAACCGTTTTAACGCGTTGCACGGGGAGAAGGGCATGCGGGCGCCGCTCTTTGCGTCCTTTCCCTTGAATGTGCCGCCCTTTGCGGTGGCTTGGCCTAAAGCCCAAAAAGGAACCAAAATATGAAGGGAACCTTGACGCGCTAATGGAGACCTAATGGAGACCTAATTGCCATGCCAACAAATCACACGGTCAAGCAGGGCGAGTTTTTATCGGCGATTGCCGAGCAATATGGATTTACGGATCACGCGAAAATCTGGGATGATCCCGCCAACGCCGAATTAAAAGCCAAACGGAAAAATCCCAATGTGCTCTTTCCGGGGGATGTGCTGTCGATCCCGGACAAGGAAACCAAGGAAGTGGCCGGCGGCACCGAGCAGCGGCATCGTTTCCAGGCCCGCGTGTCCAGACTGAAATTACGGCTGGTGCTGGAGGATATGTGCGAGCATCCCATCGCCAACGCCAAGTGCCGCCTGCGCGTCGAGGCCGAAGAATATGAGCTGACGACCAATGGGAATGGCAAAATCGAGCGGGTTATTCCGGCCGCCGCCGAGTCGGCCCAGCTGCTCATCCAAGATCCCCGGACTCCGTTGCGAGATTTGCTCATTCCGGTGAAGATCGGCCATTTGGATCCCGTGGATGAAGTGTCCGGCCAATGCGCGCGCCTGAATAACCTGGGCTACCACGCCGGTCCGCTGCCGTCCAACACCGAAAAAGCCAACCAGCTGCGATTGCGTTCGGCAATCGAAGAGTTCCAGTGCGACCATAATTTGTCGGTCGATGGGGTTTGCGGCCCCAACACGCAGGCTAAGTTGCTGGCGATTCACGGATGCTAACCCCCCGCGCTGATCGGTATGAGCCGGAGTAAAACTAATTTATGACTACGAGCTATCGGGCCACCGCCGCGCCATTGACGCTGGATGTGTTAGGGGATTTGGAGCCGCTGCGCAAAGCGCTGGCGGCGGCCGACTATACCCCCGAACGGGTGGCGGGCACGCTGGAGATCAAATCCACGACGGAAATCATGGATTTGCCCATGCTGGTGCGGCGTACCGCCAAACCCACCCATTATCACACCCTATTCCGGCTCTTCATGCTGGGGCAGCGAGTGCCGGATCAGTCAGCTCGGCAAGCTTTGGCCCCGGCGTCGTTGGCGTCGTTGCTTGCGGGCGGGTTGCTCCAAAGCGATGCCAAGGGCGTTTATTCCGCCGCCAAGCTGGTGCCGCACACGGATTTGATTTTGGCGAGCGATTTCACCTATCCCGCCCGTTCTCAGCCGGTCGCTGAAGACCATGTTTTGGGCGTGGGCCCCGCCTCCATTACGTTGTCCGTCATGACGGTAAGAAAACCCGTGGAGGCGGTGCTCGATGTCGGGTGCGGCGCGGGGATTCAATCGGTTTTGTCTTCCCGGCACGCGCGGCGGGTGGTGGGCGCGGATATCAGCTCGCGCGCCCTGAATTTCGCCGCGTTTAATAGCCGGATCAATGGCATTACCAATGTAACTTGGCGCGCGGGCAGCTTTTTCGAGCCGGTGGCCGATGAAACTTTCGATCTGGTGGTCGCCAACCCGCCCTTTGTGATCTCGCCGGCTTCCGGCTTCATGTATCGCGATAGCGGTATGGGCGGGGATGCCGTCTCCGAGCACGTGTTAAAAGGGGCGGCCGCCCGGTTGCGCGAAGGCGGCTTCGCCTCGGTGTTGGTGAATTGGCATCATCACAATGAAGATGACTGGACGCAGCGGCCCAGCGCCTGGGCCAAGGAATTGGGCTGCGACGCCTGGATTGTGCGCTCGGGGGTGGCCTCGCCGCTCGCCTACGCCGCCAGTTGGCTGCGGTTCAACGAGGCGCGTGATCCGGAGCGCTACGGGAAGCTGTTGGATGAATGGCTGGCTTACTATGATAAGTTGGGCATTGGCTCCATCAGCGCGGGCGCGGTGGTTTTACATAAGCGCTCCGGCGTGGCTAATTGGGTGCGCTGCGACACCGTGGATGACATCAAGGGCTCCGGCCAATGCGGCGATTCGATCTTGCGGGTTTTCGCGGCCGAGGATTTTTTGCGGCAGTCCGAAGCGCAACTGCTGGAGCAACGGTTGATTTTGCATCCCGCCGTGACTGCCAGCCAGAAACTCGTGGTAGGCGAGGGGGGGTGGACGGTGGAATCCCTCCTGCTCAATCTGAGCGAAGGCTTTCCCTTTTCCGGTAAAGCGGACATCCACATCTTGCGGCTGCTAGCGAATTGCGACGGCCGGCGCACCGCCCGGGAAGCGATCCAGGCCCTGGCAAACACGATGGAAACCCATTTCGACAGCCTGCTTCCGTCCTGTTTGTTGGTGATCAAAAAAATGCTGCGCTCGGGCATGCTGGTGTTTAGCGGGGATATTAAATAAGGGATTTGCCTATGCCATTGCCGCCACCCGCTTTCCCCAAAATCACCGCTCCCACCGCCTCGGAGGTGTGCCAGGGCTATACCCCGCGGCCCGAGGCTAAGGCTTTATTGACGCCCGCGCAGACTCCGGCTGAATATCTGCAAACCTTGCGGGCCAACCAGCTGTCCGAGGAATCGATCAGATTTTTGGCGCATGGCTTACCCGACCGCGAGGCCACCTGGTGGGCCGCGCAAAGCGCCCGGCAAGTGGCTAATCCGGCCAATCCAGCCGACGGCGAAGCGATTCGCGCGGCGGATGCCTGGGTGAAAAATCCCACGCCGGCCACGCAACAAGCGGCGGCCGCGGCGGCCGCAAAAACCGATTATCAAACTCCTGGCGCTTGGGCCGCCCAAGCCGCCGCCTGGTCGCAACCGCCTGCGACGCCACCGGTTCCTGGCCTGTCCGCTCCGGTCGCCCCCTCGTTGCCGGGCGTGCCGGTCGCGCCCGCGGTTCCCCGGCTGACGCCTCACGCGGCCAGCGGCGCCGTGATGCTGGCCGCCGCCCTGGCGGCCAAACCGCAAATTGCCGTTCCCAAAGTGGCGGCCCCGCCGATGCCGACGCTGGAGAAACCGGCCTTGCCGAAAGGACAATTACCCACGGCGCCGGAATTGCCCCAGCCGCCGCCCACGCCCAAACAACGGGCCGAGACCGCGCGGGCGCAAGCGCCTTTCGTGACTTTGGGCATGGCTGTCGCCAAAGGCACAAATACATGGTTATGATGAGTTTAAATAAACAACAAAGCACGGCAACGGACCCAATGCCGTTTGCTTCCGTGGTTAACCTTGATAGGATTTGAATATGCCGCCCGCCGCGCGATTGATGGATTTGCACGTGTGCCCAATGGTGACACCCGGGGTGCCGCCCATACCTCATGTGGGCGGGCCGGTCTCTGGGCCGGGAATGCCCACGGTGATAATCGGCGGGATGCCCGCCGTGACTTTAGGCGACTTGTGTGTTTGCGTGGGACCGCCGGACGCGATCGTCCTGGGGTCCGCTACCGTAATGATTGGGGGCAAACCCGCCGCGCGCATGGGCGATATGACGGCCCACGGCGGGTCCATCGTTATGGGCTGCCCGACCGTTATGATCGGCGGTTGAAACCGGCCTCAAATTGAACCATGAATAATCCCGTCCAACCCCAGGTAAATCTTGCGGCGAATGAAGAGTATCGTTTGATTCCCATCCACCCGGCGGGCGAAACGACGCCCCTGCGGATTTGCGTGCTCGTGCGCGCCGTACCTGATCCAGCGGAGGGCTCGTTTTATTTGTTGCGCGATCTGCCGGACGCCCGGGTTTATTTAGGCGCGGTGGCGGATGTTGGGGGACGGGTGCGGGAGTGGCTGGAACTCTGGTTCCAAAATATCGATGGTTTGGCCGCCGCGCTTTCCGCATACCGGGAACATTTTAATAACGCGTTTCTGGATCAGCGCTGGATTCAGCAATCCGTCGCGAGTCGCGCCTTAATGGCCAAAGCCGGCTTGGAAACCGGTTGGGAAACGCGCCATCCGCCGCCCGCTTTTATCGATTTAAATACGCGGGTCTGGTTTCAACCGGAGAATGCCGGCGAGCGTTTCGAATTGTGTTGCGACGATGCGGCGCTGCAGGCCGCCGGGTTGCCCCCTTTCAGCACGAGTTTATTCCGTTACCTCTGGCAGCCGGCCTTGGGCAAAGCCAGCCGCTTTGTGCCCGTGACGGCGCATGCGCCCGAAACCGACGCCACGCAACCGATGGCGGAGATTCTGGCCGGTCATCCCGCGTTTGCGCCGTTGAATCCGCAAGGCGGCCTGATCCGGGTGGCCCGGTATTATCCGCTGGGTATTCAGGACTATATCGAGGTTTTGGGCGGCCAAGCGTGGGAAGGGGCCACCTCCGGGTTGAAACCCGTGAAGTTAGGCCTTAATTACCAAAGTCTGGAGACGAAGGAGCGCGCCCGCAATTTGGGAGCGCATTTGTTCCTCGGCGCGCAGGGTCGCGCGGGGCGTTTTTTGGAAGCCTTCCATTTGAAACTTCAGTTAATGGCGGCCGCCATTAGCCAAACGCAAACCTACGTCGCCAAGACCCAGCTACCTTTGCTGAATCTTTCGGTGGATAGTTTTCGCGTTGAGCTGGGCGATTTAGACCCGGGTTTGCCCTTGCTCTGGACCGCTCGTTGCGCCTTGATCAAACCCGGGCAGGCCGGCGCGTTGCCGGTTAAAACCACGTCGCAGCGCTATTTCATTCGTCTGGGCGCCGCTCAACCCTCCATTTATCAGCCCGAAGGCTTGGGCCTTCCATTGCCGGGGGTCGGTACGGTGCGCCTTCGTAAGGTGTTCCCGCCGGAACGGGAAGGGACGGTGATCGAGGGAACCTTGGCGTTGGCCGAGCCGCGGTCGATTTCCCCCCGCGATTTGCTGTGGATTCGCATGCCGTTGCTCGCCAGCCGTATCGATCTTTACGCTCACGCCTACACCGAGGAAGGCATGGCGAGGGGCGAAATCCGCTTCCGCACCCTGCCGCAAACTTTGTCCGAAGCCGTGCTGGCGGGTTTGCGCACGGCGGAAGGCGTGCCGTTTTCCCGTTGCGCTTTCGAGGTGGTGCCGTTGCTCAGTTCGCCCTGCGATCTCTACGCCCTCGGTGTGCTGGCGGTGCGCGCGTTCCTGGTGGATCAGAAAAACACCCTGGCGGTGGCCGTGGATGAAGTGTTTAGCCTGGCCCGGCAAGCGGCGCTCACATACCAGGCGGACCTTCCGTTAGCGGACCGCATCCGCGCGTTGTTCGAGCAAGATCCGCGCTGGCGGGTGTCCTTGGGACCGCGGCATTTGCCAGGCGAGGAGATCGCCCCGGAGGCCGCCGCGCAGTTGCTGCCCGCCCCGTTATGGATGGACACCTTGGCCGCGATCGTGCGTCTGTTCCCCGGCCTCGGCCCCGATAGTTGGTGCCGGGATATGGGGGACGCCCCGGCTTTGGCTTTGGAAACCATTTTCACCGCGCCCCTGGCGGCCTGGCAAAATTTGCTCCTCCGCTCCCGCAGCCTCATCGTGATCGATTGGGCCTGCAATCGCGAAATCCACGCCGCCATCGCGACGTTCAAGGAATAACCGCGAATCGAGGCGGGCGGGTTTAAACGAAGCTTTGGATGCCCCGCCTACTGTCCAGACAGTAGGATAGAACCCACTTCCGTTCGGCGGCGCAGCTTACTCGGGGTTAGAGGTGGTTGAAGGCGGCTTCCCTCGTTCGCGCCGGGGCGGACAGCCCAATATCTGTCCATGAATTGACTTCTATCCCACCGTCTTGGCCATATGTCCAAGTCGCCTATCCTGACCGCGATAGCCCTCAGCTACTCGTCTCGCCCCATTGAATAAAGCAATGCCCAAGGTTCGATTTATCAATTATGCGTTCGAAGAGACCTGAGGCATGCTAGTTTCAGCGATGGCAGGACGGATTCGCGCAATTAAGGCAACGGAATGAATGGACATAGCAAAAGCATCGAAGTGAGTGACACCGGTGGCTGGCCGAGAATGGGAAATCCCGATTTCCCGGCGGCGCAATGGGGTGACGGCGCGCAGGATCGTGTCAGCGCGATTCAGTCGGCCATCCAGCTGCCTTGGACCTCAGACTCCGTTCCCCACGCCGTCCTCGATATATTGCGGGGCTGCAACATTCGCTGCCGGGCCTGTTATAATTCGCGGCCGGCGCAAATCCGGTCCCTGGCTGAAATCGAACGTCAGTTGGATGCGTTGATGCGTTTGCGCCAACTGCAAACGGTTTCCGTGGTGGGCGGGGAAATCACTTTGCACCCGGACTTGGTGGAAATCGTGCGGCGGATCAGACGGCGCGGCTTGTTTGCGCAGTTGTTCACCAATGGCCTGGGCTTAAACGACACCTTGCTGGATCAGCTTAAGCAGGCGGGCGCCAACGCTATTTTTCTGCATATCGAGGCCCAGCAACGGCGCGCCGATTTACCGCCGCGCGCGGCGACCGATGAACTCCGGCGCTTGCGCGCGGAAAAGGCCGCGCTGGTGGCCGCCCACGGCATTGAGCCCGGTTTGTCGATAACCGCCTATCCGGACAAACCTGAAGAAATCGAGGAAGCCATTGCTTTCACTCTGGAATCGCCGCATTTGTGTTACTTGCTCGCCACCTGGTGGCGGGATACGAGCCGGATGCCCGCGCTGGCCGGGGATTTGGCGAGCGGATTGGTTGCCGATGCGTCCCGGGATTTGCCCGCGCCCCAGGAGCCCGCGGCCCAGGAGCTATGTCAGTGGCTGGAACAGCGTTTTGGCTTGGCGCCGTTTACGACGCTGGCCTCGAATCTTGACCGCCAAGCCGTGCGCTGGCTGTCCTGCGTGGTGGCCACGGCGCATCGGGCGGGCGAACCGACGGGCCAGCGGTGCCTTCATCCCACCTGGTTCGAGCGGGTTTTCATGGCGCTTTCGAAAAGCCTGTCCGGACGCTATCCATTCTATCAAAAACAGGGTGCCCCGCGGACCGGACTGCATTTGTTGCTCAATGGCCTGGCGGGTGGCGGTTGGACTCGGAACCTGCGGTTGCTGGCGCGCGCCGGCCAGCCTGGCAATCAATTTCACACCAAACGGATTTTGTTTCAATGGCCCGCCAGCATTGATTCAGCCGGCCGCGTGGTTCATTGTCTGCACTGCCCCGACGCGGTGCTCAAGGATGGCCATCTGGTGCCCTTGTGTCTTTCGGATAAAATGGCCACCCGGGTCGGCGCCGAATCGAGCGGGGCGCCCGCCCTGGTTTTATAATTATTATGCGCGTATTACTGATCATGCCGGACGCCCATATGCACAAACTGCGGATCGGTTCCTACCTCCGCTCGATGCGGGAAGCGCCCTTGACGCTGACCACACTCGCCGCTTTGATTCCCCCTATGCCGGGATTGGAAATCAAGCTGGTGGATGCCAGTGTGGATGAGATTCCCATGGCTTATCCCGCCGATTTAGTGGCCATCAGCGTGATTACCGGCTGCGCGCGCTCGGCGTACCGGTTGGCGGCGCATTTTCGCCGGCGCGGCATCCGGGTGGTCTTGGGCGGCGTGCACGTGACGATTCTGCCCGGCGAGGCGATGCCGCATGCCGATAGTATAGTGATCGGGCGGGGGGAGCGGGCCTGGCCGCGACTACTCGAGGATTTTCGCGCGGGCAAACTCCAACGCGTCTATCGTGAATCGGAATTGCCCGGCCACGAATTGCCAGACGTGCCCGCGCCGCGCCGGGATCTGCAGCGGCGTAGCGGGTATATGCTGCCGAACACCGTGCAAGCCACCCGGGGTTGCCGGCGGGTGTGCGATTTCTGCGCGGTTAACGCCGTGTGGCCGCGCTATTTGAAACGGCCGGTAGCCGATGTCGTGCGCGATATTCGCGCCATTCGCGGCCGTCATTTCGCGTTCAACGACGTCAGTTTGGTGGATGATTTGGACTACGCCCGGGAGCTGTTCACCGCCATCGCCCCGCTCAAAAAACGGTGGGGTGGATTGGTCACGGCCGATAGCCTGCAAAACGCGGAATTGCTCGATCTCATGGCCCGGAGCGGGTGCGTGTATTTGCTGGTCGGATTTGAGTCGGGGGACCAGGCCACGCTGCGAGGCATACGGAAAAATTTTAACCAAACCCTGCGCTACCATGATTTGATCCGTTCGTTGCAGCGGCGCGGCATTTCCGTCCAAGGCTGCTTCGTGTTCGGCTTCGACCACGACGATGCCGGGGTTTTCAAATCTACCGTGCAACTGGTGCGGGATTTGGGCGTCGATATTCCCCGCTACTCGCTTTACACACCTTATCCCGGTACGCCCTTGTTCGCGCGCCTGCAGGCGGAGCGCCGGATTCTTAGCTACAATTGGGACGACTACGACACGATGCACGTGGTGATCCAGCCCGCGCAAATGACACCCGAAGAGCTGTATCGGGGGTTCAAATGGGCCTATCAGGAAACCTTCCGGCTGGACCGGGTGATCCGGCGCTCCAGCCGACTGGATATCCGGTGCGCCATCAATTTCGTGGGCAACTTGTGTTACCGGATGTTTGTGAAGCGGCTGTATTCGGAGCCGAGATACGCGACGCCTTACTCATTGGATGATCCGGGCTCGCCGCCGCTGCCCAGCCATTGGGTGGCGCCGAAGGAGCAGGAGGTGATATGCGCCGGCTGACCCTGATCTAGATTGTCCGTTTGATTTACCTAAGTCCGTGTGGGATACTCGACTTATGAAACGAACGGCATTCAGTTACATCAGGTTCAGTTCGCCGGAGCAGGCGAAGGGAGATTCTTATAGGCGGCAATTGTCTCGGACTCAAGAGTTTTGCCAGAAATATGATCTTCTCTTGAGTGAAACTCGATTCGAGGATTTGGGGGTTAGCGGATGGACCGGAAAAAACATGGAACGAGGGGCGCTCGGCGATTTCCTGGAAGCGGTTAAGATTGGCAAAATTCCCAAAGGTTCGGTGCTCATCGTTGAAAACTTCGACCGGTTTTCCCGACTGAAACCACGCGTGGCCTATAACAAGCTCGCGGAAATTATCGAGCTCGGAGTGGATGTGGTAACACTTGAGGATGGGAAATTTCACACGCCGCAAACCCTTGATGATTTCGCTACCCTGGTTTCTTCCTTGGCCATCATGCAACGTTCAAACGAGGAAAGCTCGCGCAAGAGTGATTTGATTGGTGCGGCCTGGGCAAACAAGCGCAGACTTACGGTTGAGGGTAAACAAATCTTGACCAAGACATGCCCTCTTTGGCTGAGGCCTAAAGCGGACGGAACGGGATTCGAACCAATTCCCGAACGGGTGAAGATAATTAAACGCATGTTTCGCATGCTTAAGCAGGGCATCGGAAAACGCGAAATCGCCAGGACCTTGGATTTGGAAGGCATTGTTCCTTGGTCGAAAGCAAAAAAATGGCGAGAAAGCTACATCTTAGAGACGGTTAAGTCACGCCTGCCACTCGGGGAACTTCAGCCAGCCCACAAGCGGAAGCCTGTTGGAGAACCGATCAAAGGTTACTACCCCGCCGTTGTGGACGAGTCCACCTGGGCGCTGGTGCAGCCGCAAAAAACCAAATGGACACCCGGTCCGAGAACCGCCGTTAACAATTTATTCACCGGCCTGCTCTATGACGGCTACCACCAGGAATACGCAATGGAATTCATCATGCAAGACAAACGGCGCAACTACAGCTATTTGCAGAGTGATTATGCGCGAGTTGACCCGCTCCAACTCGAGATGCAGAAGACCACCAAGAAAAAGCGGCTTGACGAGAACGAACGACCGCTGTCGGCGAAGTATTGGCGATACCCCGAATTCGAGGAACACTTCCTGAAGAACTTTGAGGGAATTGATTTTCACGCCATAATGCCCGATAAACCGACCACGGCAGATGGCCGATTGGAGCGCCTGGAGGCTGAAAAAAGAGAAAACAACAAAGCACTCAAGAATTTAATCAAGGCATTGGAGGGCGGCCAAAGCTCAGCACTGGTAATGGCGCAAATTGAAAAACGTGAGTTGAGCGGCAAACGCTTGGACAAAGAAATCGAGGTTGAATCCCAACGGCTTAAACACGAGCGGCATGCCGTGGACAGTTTCGAGGAGGAACAGCAACGCTTGGAAGAATTGATAACCGCTTCCACGCTCGAAGCTCGATTGGCACTGCGCTCCCTTTTTCACCGCATAATCGAGCGGATTGACATTTTTACCGTGGGATTGCTTGATGTGCCGGATGATTTGAAAACTACGGTCTATCCTGACAGAAACGGAATGCTATGCTATCGGATATCTTTGGTTGGCAGTTACAAAATATGGATTTGGTGGGATGGAGCTCATATTTGGGATATGCCATAACCCGTAATCTGTCCCTGGATGCGGGCGCTTATTGCGTCATGGACCGAGGCTACGTGGACTTCCGGCGGCTTCATCGATTTTTGACCAGGGGAGATCTTTATCACGCGGGCCAAATCCAATTTCTGTGCTGAGGAACACTTCTCCGTGGCAACGGGTATGCTTTTTCGTCGTAATAATCTGCGGGACTTTGTTCGTGGCCCACGAATGATTCGTGACAGCCTATTGCGAGGTAAAACGTAGCAGAAAGGAGGCATTTGAGCCATAGCTCGCGCCTTTCTGCGGCCCAAGGAGGAAAATCTTACCATAATTTCATTCCTGGGCCACGAAATAATTCACAAATATCTGTCCCGTTGCCACATTTTAATTTCACTTGATTCCCGCGGTAGAGTTCAGAGCTCCACACAATTTCCGTTACCGGGTGGATTTTTCCAATCCGCTTGACCTGGATCATGGCGAGCGAACCGACCGAGTGGTGGTATTAACAGGCACGGCTTCGGCCAAAGCTTATCCAGACCGGTTGCGATGCATTCGATTCTACGATGCCGAGCAAGAACGGGAAGTTGCCTTCTTGACTAATAACTTCATGTTATCTGAGACCACGATTGCCCGACTTTAATAAATCCAATAATAATACTTTGTGTTACTATTATTGTTTATACATAACTTGAATATAATGATGCATTATATTGATTCAGATAATGCAGATCGCACGCAAATCCGGATTGCCGTGCGCGCCTACACCCTGGTGGCCATCGTGAAGAAGGAGCTATAACTGGAAACAAGTATAAGTTCTTTTTGCGACATTACAAGTCGTTGCAATTTAGTAGTATGCGCTTAACTAAATGACTTAAAAAACATCTGCATCGCACTGCAACTGTACTGCTGAAGGCAATCTCATGGACATATTAAGGAGAAAAACCATCCGAAAACTACAAATAAATAATATACGGTTTAAACCGGATAAGCAAGCATGAAGTCTTGCGGACCATTCGTTTATGGGATTGTTATCGGCGCTACCCTCGTCATTACCAAACGAGCACTGCAAAGCCGCAGTGTTTTGACCGGAGAACTAAAGGCCAATTTCGCGCCTAATACCTGCCAGGTGCCATTTAACGTTACCACCTTTAGCCAGGCAGGCAAGGTCAGAATAATCCGCCCAAGCCTGTGACGCGTTAACCGGAAGACTATCTCCGTGAGCACAGCCAAGAGTCAGCGTCCTGTTGTTGGCCTGTGGCAGAGGATATTCACAAGATTTACTACAATTCTCATAAGTGACAATCCTGGTATGTATTTATAAATAGCTGCTGCTGTATGTGTTACGGTCGTGTCCAGATTCTGGACACTTTAATGGTTTTCCTCTTGTCGTTTGGCATACGGTGTGCTTATTCTCACTGAGCAACAACGAATCCAGTCAAAATGACTTATGAAAACACTATGCATGCTTGCCGCAATAATGCTTTTTACGGCGAACGTATCTACAGCTCAGACAATTGTCAACGGTAATTTTGAATCTCCTGGAGTTGATAGTCCGGATGTATATGATAATAGCAGGGAATTTCACGAGGCATGGTGCCAACTTGGTGCTGGTGGAACATTAATAACTGGCTGGACAGCAGGAAATAACGGGCTATACTACCATGTTGGGAAATCTCAGTATGTCACTAACTTTATTGATGGCACGTGTTGTGTTAATTTATATAAGTATTCCGCAACCGGTAGCGTTGGAACATCTATAAGTCAAAATATTACTGGTTTAGTCAAAGGAACTACTTACTATGTATATTTCGACTTGTGCCAATACTTCTTAACCGATGCATCTTTATTGACGGTAAATGTAGGTGGGGAGACCGCAACATATATGAATTCGGCCTACAAGGTGTGGCAAACTAAATCATTACCGTTTATAGCTACAGGAAGCACAGCTAAATTAACTTTTTCTACCCCGAACTCCTGTATTGGTGAAGTGCTAATTGATAATGTTAGAATAACAAAAACGGAGAATGGTATTGTATTATTAACACCAAGTCAATACATAGGAGTAACAGTAAATGGTAGCATTGGAAAGACTTACAGGATAGAGTATTCTCAATCTGCCACACCTGCAACATGGAACTATTTCAGCAGGGTAACATTAACAAATTACTCCACAGTTGTTTACGATAAGGTAACTTACGATGACAATAAGCGATTTTATCGTTCAGTTGAGGAGTGATATCACATGCAATATAATATAGCCTAAGAAGCCACACGTTTGCGTGTGGCTTTTTGATTTTATGTATTAGTCTTATACTACTCACTGACATACCTCCCCAGGTGTGCTTGATCTATAGATCTTGAGAGTGCAACGTTTTCGGCTTTAGGGCGAGGCTTAAAGGGCGTTTTTTAATCTCAACTGGGCGGCTTGCAGGGCCAGGCCGATCCATTGATCGGTGAGTTTGCGGAACTTCTTGTAGGTGGCCAGTTCCAGGCGCACCTGTTTGAGGTTTTCACGGCGGATAAACTGCGACTTCTTTTTTCCTTGGTAGACGTAGTTGAGCTGGTAGTACGGCCCGTGGCGGCGCGGCGTTTGCGGGTCTTTGCACCGGCAGCCGGGTTTGCCGCAGACATTGTATTGCTGGGATACGCTGCCGGGCCGCATGGGCCCCAGAGCCTGCAACCGCGCTTTGATCGCTTGAATTTTCCGCTCGATATTTTGAATAGCTTGATTCGCTTCCATGACCGATAGTGTATATATGCTATCGGATTCCGCAAGCGGGTTTTTTAACTATTTTTCCAACCGATCTTCACTGCTCTGGCTGGCCTGGCTGCGGGCTGTGGCCCAGCTCCGGCCCGCCTGCGCGCGTAACACCACCTTCCTGTGGCTCACCGTCGTGCTGGCCGCCATGTGCATCCGCCCCGACTTGGGCTGGGTGACCAGCCTGGTCCGCGCCCTGGGGCTTTCCGCGGCCACTTATCCCTGTTTGCTGCATTTCTTTCATTCCAACGCTTTGCGGCTGGACACGCTGACGCTGCCTTGGCGCCAAACGGTGGAGCGCCTCTTCGCCCGGCGATTGGTGCGGGTCAAGGGCCGCCCCATCTTGCTGGTCGATGGCCTCAAGCGGGGCAAGGAGGGGCGCAAGATGCCCGCGGTTAAATGCCTGCACCAGGAGTCGGGCTCCAACTCCAAGGCGGCGTTTATCATGGGGCACTCGCTGCAAGCCGTCGCGGTGCTGGCCCAGGCGGCCGGGGTGTGCGTGGCCGTGCCGCTGGCGGCCCGCATTCATGAAGGCATTGTCTGGTCCAATGCCAACCGGCGCACGTTGCTCGACAAGATGGGTTCCTTGATTCTGGGGCTCAAATGGAGCGAGCCGGTTATTGTTGTGGCCGACGCCTATTACGCCGCCGAGAAACTCGCCCGCGCCCTTCTGGGCCAGGGCCATCACCTGGTCACCCGTGTGAG
>DBTJ01000003.1 GCA_002306985.1 Verrucomicrobia bacterium UBA1319 | reverse complement strand
GCGCTAAGGCCGTTCTTTCCTAGTTGAATCGAAGAATCATAGTTGGGTGTGCCCGACCAGGCTCGAACATAAAAGCTTACCAATGAAATATCGGTAGACGTTGGCACAATACCGATACCGCCATTAAAATATCCTGATTCATCGACTGTCATTACCGATGATCCGGTTGTTACAGACACCACTTCTACCCATGCCGCACCACCTCCGATGTTGGACATGATTTCAGCATAAACCGGAGTGTTTGCGGTGGTGTTGCCGTAGATGTCATAATAGATTGGCATCTGCGAAGCGATGTTACTCATATTAACCGTCTCGATAGCAAACGTGTTATAGATAGTGATATTGGTATATAATACCGCGTTTGCAATTTGTAATATTCTCATAAATCCTTGTATCTTTGGCCGCTCACTTGGAATATGTTGATTCAATAATATTTGGACTGCTTCAGTATATTATATGATCGTTATAAATAAGTACAGGCGTTTGAGAATCATATTTATTAAGATTAACGATGGCGTCAGTTACATAGCATTCCAAAGCGCTTCCAAGTAATAGGACGAGCAGTATTAATATTTTCGTTTTATTAAAGAATAGTCCGGCGGCGCCATACATGCTTAGAGTTCAAGTCAATGGTCCAGAAACGGCTTGTTGACGAACGGTTGCAGACCGCTTCATGCACTCGAACTTCTGCTTATTATCTCTGACTTATTCTCCTTACTTGATATTTAGTTTATATGCTTTCAATACTTTATTAGTTAACCATAAAGAGCCGCCAAAAATGCTAAGTACCAATGTGCTGGACTCTGGCACGCCAATAATTATTGGATTGGGAATTGCTAAGGTCGGGCCTGTAGGCGCCAGACCAGAATTTGGATTCCAAGAGCCCGTGTTCTGTGTCCAGACCCGCGAAACACCAGTACTACTCGCGGTATCGTAAGTAGTGCCCCCTGTCCAGACGCGAACCTGAAAGTCAACTGAGTCACCATCACGTACACCTGGAACAACTCCCACGCCCGCATCGAAATAGCCCGGCTTCGATATTTCCCAACTAGTTGTAGAACTGCTAGCAATGACGACTGGGTTCCAGGTGGAGCCATCTTGACGACATAGTAATTCTACGAATATGTCCCCTGATGCTAGCGAGAGATCATTCCAGCGAAGAATGGGCGCGTCAGCACCTATGTTATTTAGCGCTATTGTCGCATCAGCGCGAGCGTTTTGGGTTAATAATCCACTGACGAGGAGAATTCCCAATGAAATCAATTTTCGCATAATCGATAATGCGTGTCCGCTTATCGGCGATTTTGCTGACGTATTTTTATGCGTTCGTTTTGAGAATGGGAATAGACATGCGGCGCCAAGCATGCGTAAAGCCCAAGTCGATGGTTCCGGTATTCCCTGTAAAGTAATAGAGCCTGGTATTTCAAGTGCAGGTCCAGTAGCTGGCAAGCCTGAGCTAGGGTCCCACCAACCTGTGGTCTGCCCCCACGTAGGAGTACGAGCAGTAATACCGCTTAAGTTAATGTCTCCCTGCCAAGATATCATATAATATTTCAAGGTTAGACCCCGTTGTGCGCCAGGTATAACTCCAACCCAGCATCCAAATACCCAGGCTCTTTTAGTGACAGCACAGAGGTAGTGGTCCCAGCTATATAAACTGGAACCCATGTTCCCCCGTCCGTTGTGGTTGCAAATGCTTCCACATGAATATCGGATCCGAAGGCAAGAGTTTTATTGTCGAAAAAATAAATTGGTGAGGTCGAGTCGTAATTATTGAGTCTGACGGTTGCATCTGCATAAGCCGTTGCTGCGCTGCTAACGATAAACGCCACGAACAGGTTTAATACTTTGTTTTTCATATCGTGGGCTTTCTTTAAGGCACATTGATGAACACTCAGTTTACTTAACCGTTACCGTTGCAACCGTGTTGGTTAATTTCTTAGCTGGTGCCATCGGTGGGGTTTTTGTTGTTCCCTTGATTGTTTTCGCCACCTTGTTGGTTGTAAGAAGGGCAGCGCCGCCCAGAAGTCCAAGAGTTACGGTGTTGGTTTCCGGTATTGCAGACGAGCCAACAATTACAGAGTTCGGCACGAGCAATTCCGTTCCAGTAGCTGTAGTTCCAGAGTTTGGATCCCATGTTCCGGTTAACTGACTCCATGTTGCCGAATAGCCGCGAACGGCACCAGGGTATCCCTTGGGATCACTTGCTGTTCCAAGCCATGCTGCGACGGTAAGATCAACTACCGATCCATCCTCTTTTAGACCGGGAACTATGCCCACTCCCCCATCAAAATAGCCCTGCTCGTCCACCTTAAACACATAATCATTCGCACTATTTCCTGTTGTCCCTACCTTGTAAAGTGTATGAGATAGACTGTCTATACCATTCACATATATCATCACATATAACACATCATCTCCTGTGGCTAATGTTCCAGTTTCGTATAAGTATATTGGCATTTCAGCATATTTATTATTAAGGTATACTGTTGCCGCACCATTACTTGCCACTAAACCAAGCGCGTACATCATTAATGCTATTTGTGCTGTTTTCATAGTTTATTGTGATGTTATTACTTGGCGTGTATATATGTATTATTCGATGTTTATATGTATATATATTAATGCGCGCGCATGGTATATGTTAGTTCCGTTTATCGGACTGCTATTAGTGTGTAATATTACACTGATTGGAATTGCATACAATCTGTTTACTTAACCGTGACCGTTGCAACCGTGTTGGTTGTTTTCTTGGCTGGTGCCATCGGTGGAGTTTTTGTTTTTCCCTTGATTGTTTTCGCCACCTTGTTGGTTGTAAGAAGGGCAGCGCCGCCCAGAAGTCCAAGAGTAACTGAACTCGGTTCTGGTATTGCAGCAGATCCAACGATCACTGAATTAGGAACCATCAATTCCGCACCAGTGGCTTTGGTACCAGATGCAGGATCCCATGAGCCGGTTAATTGATCCCATGTTAATGAATACCCCCTTATTGTCCCCGGGGAGCTTGTGGGACCACTTTTATCTCCAAGCCATGCCTCGAGAGTGAATTGGACTGCTGACACATCGTCTTTTAATCCCGGCACAATGCCCACGCCGCCATCAAAATACCCATTGGCGTCCACCGTAAACACATAGTCTTCCGCCTTTTCTCCAGTTGTTCCCGCTTTATACACTGTATGCCCCGGGTTATCTGCCGCCCCCACATATAACGACACATATACTACGTCGTCTCCTGTAGCCTTTTGTCCATATTGATATAAATATATTGGCATGTCGGCATACTTATTGTTTAGATTAACTGTGGCACTCCCAAATGCTGTCACAGCACTGATCGCGACAGTTGTTGATGTTAATAATATATTATTCATAATGTTACTATTGAGCTATCACTCCCTGACTCATGTTTGTGTATGTCCCGCTACCGTCTGTTATTATTTTTAACGCTCTTACCTGATATATGTTATTATTGCTTGTTGGGTTGTTATCAACATAAGTTGTTCCATTAATTGGTGAACTACTTATGCAATATGTAAATGGCCCTGATATGCTTTGAGATCGGTATATGTTGTATTTAATCTGTTGGTCATATGAACCTAACCATCTGATCGTCACGTTAGCCGCATTTGATGCTGTTATTGACGCGTTTACTACCGGCGTGACTGGGTTAAGTCTTAATGTTGGGTCTCCGCATAACATTATCTGTCTTGTTGATGATACTGATGCATTATTAATCGTCCTAACCAGACTGTCCCCCAATGTGTCACCGGTTGCCATTCCTTCAAACCTCCATTGGTAATCCATTGTCCATACTGCAGCGAGCCCATAATTTTGAGTCCCTAATGCTGAGCGCATAAAGTTATTGTTTGTATAGTACATTATATCCCCTAAGTACGACGATTTAAGAATATATATTCCGATTGCTGGTTCGTTATCTGTCGTGCTTGCTAAATTTGTTGTGGCGTACCTCAACCAGGGGCACCCATCAAAATTTGCGGTTGAATCAGGAGCTCCATATCCGCCAAGAATTCCAAACATGCTATTTACATGTTCTTTAAAACAATGACCTCCGTATATTTGGCCGTTATCATATCCATATAAGGCTGCAATGTTTTGATTTGCATTTTTAGCTATCGTCTGATCTGTATAAATATCTCCGAAATATGATCCTGACACCCCTCTGCCAACATATGAACTATATGCATATCTATACTTGTGATCTTTGTTTAGGTATTGTTTTATTAGTTCCGTCTCAGTTTTTGAAAATGCCGGGAGGTTTGCAAAATCAATGCGCCCCACAGACAGCTCTAAATGTGCGACACCAATACTGTTTGTCGGAAACATATCATTGTCAAACTTACCATCACCAGGCAAATTATTTGAATAATCGCTATATGTATTTAGGCTAGTTAATGCATCGCTCCATATTCCATCGATGTCTCCATAATATCCATCGGCTGGCCATGCGCCTTCATGGCCTGGTGGCTTGTTAATAGCTGTATGCCCATCAACAGGTACCGTCCCCGAATATGGTATAGGAACATGGCCAATTATAACGACGCTCTTTGTGGTTGGGTCGCTCCCATAGTCGCTAATAATCAGATTCCTTATCGTGGATATATTGTTCGTATTTACAGACCAGTTAACATCATTATGACGCGCAACATCGTGCCTGGTAATTGCCCACCCATCTCCAATTAAGTCATTTTGGAATTGCGTTAGTTCGGCACTTAACGCGCTTGATAACGTCGAATCGACAAGCAAGATTGCTCGACCACGATAAGCGGCGCATGAAGCATTCACGCCACATACTATAGCACAATCTGGCGGACTGGTTCTTGTGTTATAAATCAAGTTGTACTCATATCTACCTCCATTAGTAACGTTTGTATCTAAATATGTGTAACTTGAAATGTTCGTGGCAAGCACCGTCCAATTAGTGTCGCCATATAGACGACGCCATATATTATATATTCTTCCAGGACTATATCGCATTTGTAATATTACACCTAATGGATTTGAGACGGTAGATGCTGTCATGAGAGTGCGATCGTTCCACATGGTCGCGGTCCCTCCGATTGGATAATTGAACGTTTTAAATTCGTCGATCAAACCACATGCGGGAGCAGTCGTTGAAGATTTGTTGCCTATACAAAAACCAGCACTTCTAGCAAGGGCTGTTGGCGTTGGAATAGATGCAAGAGATTCAATGTTTATTGGCTTGTAATTATAATCAACCCACACGTACAATACCGGATTAGAATACCAAGGAGATTTGTTCATTGATAGTGTTATCTGATACCACGTATTCGAATACATGCTTATAGCGCCGCTATTTGTAATTGTAGTTGTTCCGTCACTCGTCAGGAAAATCATGTTAGTGCCATATGTATCTATTGACAAAGACATGCCACCACCAGTGCCAAATGGGTCTCCAAATTCCCAAAGGCATGCCGTAGCTCCAGGGCCACTACCTTGATAGTATGGGCTGCTCCAATTCGGCTTATACATGAAACTCAGCGATAGGCTCGTGCTGGTTATATTCACTCTTCCATTTGCTTCCACCTCCCGGTAACGCAAAACAGAGCCACTTGCACTAACAAATTGAGCTGCATACCCATCAAAGCTCGAAACCCTAGAAACTCCATTGTTTAAGATAGGCGACTGCCCATCTTCACCTAGAAAAGAGGATGTCTCAAATTTCCAATAACCCAAGCGCGTCGGCTGTGAACTAAGAGCATCCAGCGGATTCGTCCCTTCTACCACCTCCTGCCCATCATTCCGTCCGTCCGCATCAGAATCGACTGTGGTGTATCCTGTTTCCCCCGAATCCACCGTCCCGTTGCCGTTACGATCCTCAAAATAGTCCGGCAATCCATCGTTATCAGCATCAAATGGTAAACCATTGTTCATCCCCACATAGTGCAGACCGATACTAACTTGGCTGGTGGCCTCTTTGGTCTGGTTGGTGAGAACCGTGTAGTGATAAAGCCCGGCGGCAGCGGCTGTTCGGCTACCTGCATTGATTAGAGTGCTAGTATTGGTTAGGTAATATGTTCCTAACGCTCCGGTTTGATACGGCAGACTGGTGAGCGTTTTGTTGCCACTGCCACCAAGCGCAGTCGTACTGTAATACCCGTTATAGCCGTTAGCGGGCGTGATCGCTCCACTACTGGTCAAAGTGGTTTGATCAAACAGATTATCGTAAATCGCCCAGGGTGCCGTATTTATGTTATCAACCAGTGTTATCCCACTCAGTCGGAACAGGTTGTTGTAGAATTTCACGGCAAATGGCGTGGTGTCGCTATAATAGCCTTGGGTCATCGACCAAGCGCACCGCTCCAATAGGTTATTGGTGGCCGCCAGCGTCATGGTTCGGCTATCGGCATAATAGGGCATGAAGTACAGCCACCCCCCGCGAAGCTGGCAGTCCGTGAACGTCATATTAGTGACTAAATAATAGGCGTTCAGGTTGACTATGTGGCGTTTGGAAGTGGTGGCGGCCAGCAGGGAAACATCCGTGAACCGGAAGTTCAAGGAGGGCAAGACTGCGTAAGTAGCCGCCAAATTGAACAGGGAAACCGTCGAGTTATTTGTACCCCATTGGATTGGCTGTTCTTGCACCGCCTGATAGCGCACCAGGTGGTTGAGCTTCATTGGCGTGCCCACACTGTAGAACTTGGCACCGGTCTGTAACTCAATGCCCTTGGTTCCATACACGGCCGCTGCCACCCCATTAGTCAACACCAACGTGGCATTACTCAGCACATTCCCACTAAAAGCGTAATCGATGGGATCGTAATGATACCCGAGATCAGGGACGCCCGTGTTCCGGGGAACCAACGGCGCCAGGACCGTGTCAGTGGTAATGTCGTTGGTAAAAACGAACGGCGGATAGGTGGTTTTGTTCGTCAGCTCCGTCAATAAAGCGGCATTAATGCTGGTGGTGCCGATGCCGCGCCAGCCATTGGTTGCCAGGTAGCAACTGCCCGCGCCAACGGGCTGAAATATGCCGTTGGTGCTTGTCGCGGTGGCGCAGGAGGTCGTCGAGCTTTTTACCGTGCTGGAATTGGTGATCTGAATCATCAAACTGTTGACTAGGTCGAATTGGCTGGTGTCTGAATAAGCTTCTAGTGCCAACCGGCTACATTCACTCACGGTCAAGTGCTCTCCAGTGCCGGTATAGGTGGTCCCGTTAAGCGCGTTCGAGTTTTGCTGGAAAAGAACGTTTCTTAAATAGAAGGTGGCAAAATCCCCATAAATGCCAGTTAGACATTTAAGAATTTGGGAATGCGCCAAAGTCGTGCCACTGTAATTGTAGAGATAAATTGCCTGGCGGGCGAAGGCAAAGCGCAAATACTTCAAGTCGGCCCCAATCCCGTTTAACTTGACCATGGTCCCGCCATAGCTTCCATTCGATGGGGTTCCCGTCGAGCCGGAGATCATTTCCCCCACCGAATCGTCATCGA
This sequence comes from Verrucomicrobia bacterium UBA1319, assembly GCA_002306985.1. Taxonomy (GTDB): domain Bacteria; phylum Verrucomicrobiota; class Verrucomicrobiia; order Limisphaerales; family UBA1319; genus UBA1319. The sequence goes on along the minus strand of DBTJ01000003.1, from coordinate 15,273 downwards.
GCGCGGTGAAGACCGCCGGGCGATATGCTGATGCGGTGCATCGCAATGTGTCATAAAAGTTGATCGTTGCACTGCTGCTGGTGCTAAATTTAACGACCGTACCTCCTTCGATGGTGTTCGTTCCGCGCAAGATAACCGAGTTGGTCACATAATACGTCATGTCACCACGAAAGGTGAAATTGGTCGCGGCAGCCAGCAGTGTGTAGTCCAAAACAAACCCCTTACTGCGTGACGGGTTCGCGTTAGAAGCCAGCGTTTCGACCGACTTTATCGGATTCTTTGGAACGTCACGATGGTAAAATGCCTGAACTTCCGGCCGGGCCACGGGCATGGGGGAATATTGGGCCAGTAGGGAACGAGTCGCTGGCAGCACGATACGATCCGTTGGTTGGGGATTCAGAGAAGCACCTTCCTTGCTTTCAGCCGCCGCTGGCAAAGCTTCGAGCGACGCCTGGACGCCGCTAAACCACACCGACTCCACCAAAAAGGTCCGCCCATCGGATTTTTGCCAACGCTTGATGACCGGGATGAGTTCGGTGCCGTCCATCTTGTCCTTTTCCACAGCAAAAGCCTTGCCAGGTCCGGTGCGCATGGCTCCAAAGCTCAATTCTTCGTCAAATACTTCGGGATTTGTGTTCTTGAGTCCAGATAACGATGGTGTTTGCCAGTAAGTACGCATTTCTACTGTCGGTTCCGAAGAGTCTTGAAACTCAGTCCATACTTCCAAACGGGTCGTTGCGGGATCGAAACCAAATTCTTTAGGCGAGGGTGGATTTTCACGTAGAATTACATCTTGTTCGAACCCGGCCTTCGAATATGTAAAACGCACATCCGCAAGGATATTTGAAAAACAATCGGAATAAATCACCTGGTTGGGTGGCAAGAGTTCCCCGGAGCTATCTTTCAGGGTGGCGAATAGGACCGCTTTGCCGGTGGCATCATCATGGTAGGCTAAGCCTACCGGCGTGCCCCTCACGCGCTGGCCATCACTCGTGAGCAGGTCAATTACTCCTGCCACATTAAATTGGGGAGAGAAAATGACTTGATGTTGGCCTTTTTGGGCAATGGCTCCTTTGGGATACGGGAGAATCTCTTCAACAGATTCCACCCATTCCTTTCCATCCCAATAATGGATACCCGTTTGTAGCTCGGTATAGGTATTGGTAACCACCGACACTTCTTGGTAAGAATTCGTGGTGGCTGTGTAGTGTTCCCAAACCCGGTGATGGGGCCCGCGCTCGGTGACGATTGGCTCCGAAGTCCGAGCTACGTCTTGGCCCAAAGCAATAATACCCCCGGCAAATAAGGCGAGAAGGACGAATTTCTTCATAGAATTATTGAAATATAAATAATACGCTATAAAAAGAAAGCATAAAATACAGATTCTGCTAGAATAATAGTATGTGCGATTATTTGCGCACACAGTCCACTAACCGGCCCTCGGGGGAAAACCGCCGGTTTAATCAAAGAATCCATGCTTCAGCTCTTGGGGGGCGCTTATTTTATCGGATAGTATAAAAAAAGATGGCACTCGGCAGCCCACCCCCAGCGGCCAAAAGGCCAAAAAAGCGGCATAAGGCAGGTTGCGGGAAAGATCGATTGGTGGTAAATTGTTCGGGGTTCATGCCTACGGCAAATGACAATCTTTTGGATAACGCGGCCAATCTAGCATTGGAGATCGGTCGTTTATTGATGGAATCCGGCGCGCGCGGCCGGGCGGTGGAGGACCAAGTCATCAAGATCGCGCGCGGCTTGGGCGCGGACCGGGTGGATGTGCGGCTAGGATACGCTTCGCTGGCGATCACGGTGGGCTTGGGCCACGAGGCCTTGACGCTCATGCGCAAAGTCGGCCCGCATGGGGTTAATCAGCGGCTGGATATCGCGTTGAGGGGGTTGGCCACGCGGATCGAAAACCGGGAATTGGCCGCGCCCGCGGCCAAGGCTGAATTGGCGCGGTTGGAAAAAGAAACGCCCCGGCACCCGTTGTGGATTGTGGTGGTGGCGGTGGGGCTGGCTTGCATGGCCTTCGGCCGCTTGCTCGGCGTGGATTGGCTGGGCACCGGGCCGGTGTTCCTGGCGGCGTGTTTTGCGCAATGGTTGCGTCGCGAATTCGCCGCCCATCACATTAACCCCTTCATTGGCGCCGCCCTGGTCGCTTTCAGCGGCTCATTGCTGGCGGGCGCGGGCGCGCGCGGGTTGGCCAGCGCCACGGTGGATACCGCCATGATCGCCGCCGTGCTGCTGCTCGTGCCCGGGGTGCCGGCGCTCAATGCCCAAAGCGACATTATCGAAGGGCGTCCGACCTTGGGCAGCGCCCGGGCGGTGGGGGTGGCTATGGTGCTGCTTTTCTCAACCGCCGGGGTCTGGCTGGCGCGGGCTTGCCTGGGGGCTGGACAATGAATCTCGACCTCTATCAACTGGCCCATCAGGCTTTTTTTGGCGGCGTAGCGGCCGCGGGCTTCGGCGTGCTCTTCAACATCGGGTTGCGCTCCTTGCCCTGGTACGCCGCTAGCGGGGCGCTGGCGTTGGGCGTGCGCACGTTTGCGCAAAGCGCGGGCTGGAGCTTTGAAATTGCCTCCTTTACGGCGGCGGCCGCGGTGGGTTGCTCGATGGTTTTCTTGCCGGAACGGGTTTCCCGCGTGCGCAATGCCCTAGCGGTGGCGGGCTGCATTCCCATGGTGCCGGGCAGCGCGGCGGCCAAGGCGATTCTCGGCTTTTTCGCGCTCACCACGCAGCCGGCGGCGGATTCCACGGCGTTGCTGCTGGTGTCCTTCGAGAATCTGCTGCGGGTGATGTTTACCATTGGCGCCATCGCCACGGGATTGGCCATTCCCACCTTGTTGCGGCCGCGAGCTAAAACGTAAGGGGCGCCGCGTTGGTTCGAGCGCTTCCGGGGGGGCGAACCGAAACCCTCACTCGCGCCAGTTCAACGCGCCTTTTTTGAGGATGTACGCGAAACCGACCGCGAGGATGGCCATAAAGGAGATCATGCCGCCCAGGATCAGGCTGGCATTGGTTGTCAGCATGTCTTTATAGACGACGGCCCAGGGATATAGAAACACCGTTTCGATATCGAACAGGATGAACAGCATGGCGACGAGGTAGAATTTTACCGCGAAACGCGCGCTATTGGAGCCGATCGGAATCATGCCGCACTCGTAAGCGGTGTCCTTGATGGCCGGGCGGTGGCCGCGCTTGCCGGCGATCACCGAGGCGGCCAGCATCCCGCCGGAAGCGGCGATGGCCACCAAGGCCATCATTAAAACGGGCGCATACTGATCCATTTGTTCCAAACCCATGGCTACCACCATACCGCAAGGCGACGTGGGCCGCAAGTCGAAGGTCGCCGCCGGCGCGAAGCCGGGTTGGACTCGGGATTATTTCGCTTCGACGAGTTTTTTGAACTCGGGATTTTTGCGCAACGTTTCAAACCGGGGATCTTGCAGGGCGATGGCGACGAGGTCCCGCGCGCCCGGTTCGGTTTTCATTCGTTTGCGGTGCAGGGTCAACGCGCGCGACAAGGATTTTAGCGCCTCCTCATTTTTGCTTTGCGCGGCTTGAGCCACCGCCAGATCGAACCAGGCCTCCGGCTTGTCCGGCATTAGTTGCACGATCTTTATCAGCATGTGCTCGAGGCCGGAGGCGTTGCCCATTTGCGCGTACATTTGCGCCGCCCGGAGGTAAAACTCATTGTCCTCGGGCGGGCGATCCACGATGGCGTCGAGTTGCTTGGACGCTTCGGCGGGCTGGTTCAACGCAAAATAGACTTGCGCCAGCACCAGACCGTATTCTCGCTGGTCCGGATTGGCTTTACAGGTTTGCGTTAAGGCGGGCAGCATATTGGTGAGGATTTGGATCGCTACGCCGTTTTTCTGGCGTTCGCTAAGGATGCTGGCGAGGTTGAAACCCAGGATGTAATCGGTCTGATTGGTGTGGTAAGCCTGCGTCATGCTCGCGATACAGAGATCCAAAACTTCTCCGGCGCGTTGCGGCTGTTTGGCTTGGTTGAAATAGGCGGCCAGTTGGCGCGCCATGATGAAGTCGCCGGGGTTGGTGGTGAAAGCTTGAAGCATTTGTTGAACCTGGGAAGGCGGCGCGGCGATCATCGGGGTCGCGGTTCCCGTCTTGCTCAATTCCCGCAATTGGCGCAGCAGATCGATCACATTGGGGTTTTCCGGATCAAAGGCCTGGCAGGTTTCGGCGACCTGTATGGCTTCGTCGATCCGGTTTTCACCGACCAGCAGGTTGGCGTATTTGAATACGGCTTCCGGGCTATAGGGACAATAGGCGAACGCTTGTTTCATGGCGAATTCGGTTTCTTGGCGCAGCCGTTTTTGCTCCGCCGAGCCGGGCTTGCTCCCGAAACTCGTACGCCAGGCGTAGAGGCCGGCGATGGCGCTGCGCAGTTTCGAGAACGCCTTTTGCGCGTCGTTATCCCGGGCAAACTCGCGCGACCCCGGGTAATTTCGGAAGTCCATCTCCAAATAAACGCGTTTGACGAAATCGCAGATTTCTTTGGGCTTGGTCTCGTAAGTGATCCAATTGCCAATCAAGCGGTCGGAATACAAGCTCCAGAACAAATGATCCTTCTTAATCATCTCTTCCGTGAATTCTTTCACCGGCTCCCGGTTGATTTTCATGATGATGCCAAAGGGGGTCAGATGCGGATACATCCAATCCAACGGCATGCTTTCCTCCACATAAAACTCATGCTCCGGGTTCTGATCGAAGATCACTTTGGTCAACAGCCCGTTGATTTGCATGACGGCCACCTGGCCGGACACGGAGAGCTTGCCTTTGACGACCCGCACATCCTCATTGGGTTTCAACTGGTGGGTGGCCATCCGTTGCTGCACATCCCGCATATAATCATCGAAACTTTTGGCGCAGTCCTCCGGCAGCGGGGTGTGGATTTCCTTGGGGGGATACACGCCTTCCCGGCGACGGCGGTCTTCGACCCGTTTGCCCAGCGCGGTGAAGAAAGAGTCGACGGGCATGACCAGGCGAGCGAGTAGATTGGTGGTTTTGCCCTCCTTAAGCTCCTGGCTCGACTGCAACAATTGCTGAAAAAAGGGCGGATCGATCTGGGTGCTGCGATTGTAATGGGCGCGGATGTAATTCAGGTAGGTGCCGTCCGCCAGGGCGTTTTGGGTGATGATATACACGTCGCGCCGGTCGAAATTCGGATCGCGCCGTTTTTGCGGGGGGATAAAGCTTTCGCAAAAGATCATGTAAGTGGGGCAAAAGCGGCCGGGGTCGGTGCCGCCGAATAAAATCGCGTCGCGCGCCATTTCGGGATAGAGCTCGCCCTTTTTTCCGAAATCCGGCGGGGTGAACATGTCGTGTCCGAACCAAAAACCGAAGAGGTGGTTATGTTGCTCGTTTTCCGCCCAATGGCTCATGATGGGGTAGGCCGGCATTAAGAAAGCCAACCCAAGTAAAGGGGCCAGGGGCGGCTTTTCCCGGCAGGCATAGAGCAACGAAAATCCCGCCATCGCCACCGCGATTCCGAAATAATGCGCCTCGTGGAGCAGGGGATTGGAAGTCTCTTGCAGGGTGGCCGCGTAGAGCGCCGCGCCGGCGGAGCAGACCAAGCCAAACATGAGGATTTTACGATATTGCCGATACTGCGCGTAGAGAAAACTCAGGAGTAACGCCAAGCCGTAGCCAACGAAGATCGCGATGATGGAGAACGAGGCGTTAAAGAATACTTTGTGTAAATCCCGGCTTTGCTTATCCGTGGAAGGGTTCAACAGCACCACGAGCAGAATGCCCAGGAAAAACCAAATGGCCAGCAGCCCGGTGAGCCAGGATCGTTCGCGCTTTTGCATGCGGCCCAGGAAAAAGAAGGGCACCAGCGCCAGCAATAGGTAGGCGGCGTTAAACTCTTCCACCGCCCCGCCCGCGTACATGCCGAGTTGATGAAAGAACCGGCCCAGATCGCTCGTCGGATTGGTGCGCTCGTATTGGCCGCGCGTGAGCGCGTGGATGAAACCATCGTAGGTCCTCGGATATCCCCAGTTCATGGGGGGATTAGTCATGGAAGTCAACGGCATGTAGAAATACATGCCCGCCCCTAGGAACCACACCGCCACGATGACCGCCAGCGGTTTCCATTCGGAAAACAAGCGCGAAGTTTTGCCGGGAAACCAATGATAGAGATACACCAAGACCGCGCCGACCGTGTTGTAAATCAGGGTCGTCAGCGTGTGCGTGTTGTCGCTGAAACCGCCCGACTCTTTCTTTGCCAGCCAGAGGGCGAAAATGACGATGTTACCGGCCAAGTGAAGCCCCAGGAGGGTGGCTTTTCGGGTGGGGGCGCTCACGATGGAGAACCACAGCGCGGTGTAAAGCGAGCCAACGCCGATCGCGTTAAAAATTAAAAATAGGGGCAGGTTCGTGTCGAACATGCCGACGTATCCCTGGCTTTTCGCCAGCAACACCAGCAAGTAAACCCCGGTGTTAAACCAAAACACGTCCCGGCCCAAGCGCGGTTGCGCCGCCAGGATGGCGACCTCGATGCCCATCGTGGCCACCAGCAGGGTTTGATGGTTGGTGAAACAGATGCCGAAGACAAAACTGGCCAGGTAGAGATAGCGGTATTGATGCGGCGCGTAGAGCCAGCGCATCATGCAGCACATCGTGATCATGAAGGAAAACACGCCGAAGCAATACACTTCCACAATCACGGACTGGCTCCAATAGAAGCCGTTAAAAGCCAGCAGGCAGCCGCCCACGAAACCCGACACCACGCAGATCGCGTTTGCCACGCGCCGCTCCACGCCTTTGAGCGCGACGATGCCTTCGATAATCATGCTGCTCCCGCGCGATATTTGCAGCGCCAGCAACCCGCAAGCCAACGCCGAGGTGAACGCGCAAGCCACGGCTACGCGGTAGGCCACGTTAGCTACCGGATAAAGGACGGTGGCCAGCCACGTATAAATCGTCCAAACGGGATACCCCGGAGGATGCGGCACGCCAGCGTAGTAGGAGCCCACCGCCAATTCCCCCGAATCTTGCAGCGTGACATCGGGCGCCAAGGTCAATTGGTAACCGATGAAGGCCGCCAGAAACGTGAGCGCGAACGCCAGCCAATCCACCGGCCGAAACAAGGGCGGCAGCGCCGCGGGAGGTTTACCCGCGGACGGATTATCGATGGGGTTTTCACCGGCGTGGCCGGCCGGTTGAGGCGCTTGATGGGGCTCGGGCGTAGGGTCTATGCTCATGGCTTAACGATTCAGGCCGTTAGTGTTATATAGCACGAAAGGCCCCATACTTGAAGGCGAACGGCGGCTGTTTGTCCATTCTAAAATGGCGCTGACCACGTTAATTTTGTCGGCGGCGGAGTACGCCAAACTGCTGTTATCCGCCAGCGAACCGAGGGTGGCGGTGGCGTGCGCGGGGTTCAACCGGACCTCGGGCGAGGTTAAGGCCGCCAAGGAAAACACAAACGCGGCGCTTACGGGCGCCAGCCATGCCCAGCCGGGCGCGGTCGATTCGGTTTTCGCAACGGGTGTCGGGCTGAAAATGCGGCTTTTAAGCTTTGCCGACGGGGGGCGTGGCGTCCAATGCCGCAAGTGGGTTTCCAACGTAATCTCCGATTTCATAAGCCTTGGTTTTAAAATAATTGCGCATCTTGTTCACGCCGTAGCGGTATCGTCCAGCCACGGTGTTGGGAGAGAGCGCGAGCAGCTGCCCGATTTCTTCAAAGGTGTAATCGTGCCAGAGCTTGAGTACGATGACCTCCCGCTGGTCCTGAGGCAGGGTTTCCAGACAGTGCATCGCCGCCCGTTCGGCTTCGGTTTGGTGTTCGGCTGGCTCAAACCAGCGTAGCGATTCCCATTCCCGCGCCCATCGGCGCCAGAGTGAACGGTGATAGTTCAACGCGCGCGACCGGTAGGCGCAGACGCTATACGCGGCGGGGTTATCCGGGACTTCCCGGCGGCGAAGCAAGGTTACAAACGTCTCTTGTAAAACATCTTCCGCTTCCGAGTGGCTCAACCCCAGACTGCGCCCGTAGAGGATCAAACCGGCCGCTTTCGCTTCGTATAAGCGTTCGCACCAATGAGCCCCCGCTATTTCTTCATCACTCACGATCTTAACCTAATGACACCCAGGTATGCCTCTTTGTATATCTTTTCGCGGGAATTCCCACCAAAACTTGGCTTCGTCGCGGGTTAATTCCAAATCGCCGTCAAGTTGAGACTAATCAACTTGTCTTCCGGGCCTCTGGCGTGTCTTAGTCTCAACTTGATCGCTCATTGGAATAAGCGAACCTGAACCGGTTGGAAAATGGCTTTCAGGATTGGGATTGGCCTTTTAAACGTCGATTATTTTAGCCCCAAACCGGCTTTGAGTTGATCGAAATCCTTGCCTCGGCGGGCGGGATCGAAGTTCACCGCTTGCTCGAAAGCAATCGCGCTCAGGCGCTTACGTTCGATATTGCTTTTCGTTTCCCGGCTGGGGGCGGCCACATAGATCGCCGTTTTGCTTTGCCGGTCGTCAATCGCCACCCCCGTGGCGGTGTTTTGCCATTTGACCTCGTAAACGCCCTCGGCATCCACTCGGAATACGTCCACTGGCGCGCGCAAATAGGCGGGCAGCTCGAAATAAAACCGGCAATCGCGGCGGTGTTTGAACTCGAACACCTTGTCGCCACGGTCGGGCTCGTAATCCAAATCCAAGGCGAAAAGGACCGCGCCCTTGGGGCTGGCGATGGAAGCCAGATCCCAATCGGGTTTGCCGTCCTTTTGCGCGCGCCGATAGCGGTAAGCGTCCCCTTCAACGTAAAAATCCGATAGCATCCCGATTTCCCGGCCGATGCGGGTGATTTCGTCGATGGTATCGCGGAATTGCACGAGGGATTTTAAATTCAGGTTAAACCAATAGAGCGAGGTGACCCGGCTCGACAGGGCGTGATAAGCTTGCATCCGGATTTCGTCCGGCGTGGGCGAAGTGCGCTTGCGCCCGCCCAGGGCATCCCAGCCGGCGTGCGGCCCTTGCGACCAGCAGGCGATGGGTTTGGGGCGGCTTAGCTCGCGCAAGGAGCGGCACAGCGCGCCGATCGTTTCCAGCGGCGCGCCCCAGGCGATGCGTTTCTCGCCCCAGCGATCGTACGCCAGCCAATCATCGGTGGCGGGCGCGCAGACGCGGTAGGCGTCGAAATTAGGATAGTCGGAAAGTCCGGCGTATTGCCGCCAAGCGGACGCGTCGCTCAAGGTGACCGTGGTGGACAGTCGGGTTTTGGCGTAGGGTTGCAGCGCCTGCCACACGACTTGCGGGGGGCGCGGCGTGCCGCCCTCGTACTGGGGTTCGCCCAGGAACTCGATGGCATGCACGAAGGGTAACATGGAATCCTGTTCGTACGCGGCCACGGGCTCCAGTTTGCCGAACCTTTTTAGTGGATAGCGCATTTGGAGGCTCTCCGGGCCCGCCTTGTCTGTGTAGCCGGGGATGGTTACGAAATTGGCGGTGTTGACGTGCATTCGTTGCAGCGTCTTTAAAAATGGCTCCAGCACCATGGGGGTGGCCGGGAGATCGGCCTCCTGCACCCAGCCGCCGCCGATGTCGAAGGTCTCCCGTTTGACGCGCAAATGCGCCCAGATGGCAAATTGCTGATTGCCGGCATCCGCGAAAATCGCTTGCACGGCGGCGTACGTGAGGGGCAAGCGCCCCACTTGGGCCTGGTAGCAGCCTTTATCGCCGGGTTGAATCCGGCCATCGGCGGGATACTTGACCGCGTTCGTGCCCGCGGGTTGCGGATAGAGGACGCGGTAACTGGTGTTGGTCGCGGGCAAAAAGAGGCGGAACCCGATGAATTGGACGGGCCCGGCCGATTCGTTGGCGACGTGCATCGTGAGGCTGTCCGGGATGGGGTTGCCGTCATGGCTGGTGAATACGATGGAGGAAAACCAGACCCCTTGCGGATTCAACGAGAGGTTCCACTCGGATTGCGCGATGCGTTGCCAATCGACCACCGTGACCGGAAAGTTACGCCCCAGGCCCCATTGGGAATTTCGCGTGTTGAAGCGCCAGACGGTGAGCCCGCCCGGCGGCATCTCGGTTTCGTCCTCGTTCCACGCCGGGGGCGTGTCCTGCCAGGACCACAGGCCGTCTTGCGCCAGTTTTTGCGGGGTCTCCCCATCGAAGCGCACCGCGTGGCAATGGAAACTATTGGTTCCGCCTAGCCGGGCGCGATTGCGAGTGAAAATTTCAACCCGCACCCCCAGGTCTTTGTCCGTTGCGTGGGGGAAGTTTATGTCTCCGGGCAGGTTTTGGGGGGTGACGCTTATGCCCTCGATATAAAAGGGCAGCGCGCGGCTGGTCGGGGCGATGCTGGGGGCGGGGGGAGCGGTTTCGGAATGAGCCGTTCCTGATAGGCTGAATCCCGCGCAACCTAAAAGAAAGCAAAAGGCCGGGCGTCGGGCCCATCTCACGGCGATGCTGGCTGGATGCTTCAGGCTTAACATGAACTAAGCATGCCTGAGTTTTGGCCGGTGGCAAGCAAGACGCTGCCTCCCTGGTAAAGGCGAGGCAGCGTTAACCAACCTAACTGAAATTTGCGGAGCCGCCAAGTCGGCGCGGCGCAGGCGCGGCTACTTCTTTTCTTCTTTAGGGTCTGGCGTCTTGGGCTCCGGCGCTTTTTCGGGCTTGGGCAATTGGTCGATCCAGGCGCGCAGCAAGGCGATTTGCTCCTTGGTCAGCGGATCACCCGAGCCTTTGGGCGGCATTTCCAAATCCTTCACCAAATGGGCCACATAGTGGACTAGCGGGCTTTTGGCGCTTTTGCCGGGAAAGACCGCCGGACCGTGCTCGCCGCCTTTGATGATGTTTTCTTGAGTGTCAACCTTGAAATTGCCGGCGCCGCCCGACGCGTCGTGACAATCGAGGCACGCCTTCTTGAGGACGGGATGGATGTCTTTGGCGAAATCCACTTTTTTATCCGCCGCCGGGGGCAGCTTGGCGACGTCCACTTCCTTTTCCGCCGCCGGCATCGTTCCCGCGCTCCAGGAAAGGGCGATCGCCGCCAAAGCCAGGGAGCCAACCCACCGGCGGCTCGTGTTCCGCCGGTCCGAATTAGATTTAATTTTGATTATCATTTGGATAACGTCACTGAATATATGTACCCCAGGTTTGGCGTTTGTCAAAAACGTCCCGCCGGGGGATAGGCCTTGCCGGCCACGGCTCGTTTTGCTAAGTTATAAACGCCTTCAGTGTCGGGGGGAGAGAGCGGGGAAAGCGAGACGTGCCTATGAAATTTAAGGAAATACTCAAAACGACCCAGGAATTATGCCGGCCTTTTCGCGTCGCCAACGGCCGGGGGTTTCGGTTGAAAGACTTTGATCCGGCGGCCACGGGCGACCTGGATGGCGATGACAAGCCGCGCGCCGAGGAAGCCTTGCAATCGGGCGTGGCCGCCCTGTCGGCCATGCAGGATATGCTCTACGCCCAAGATCACTGGGCGGTGTTGCTTATTTTTCAAGCCATGGATGCCGCGGGCAAGGACGGCGCGATCAAGCACGTCATGTCGGGGTTGAATCCTCAAGGCTGCCAAGTTCAGGCTTTTAAGGCCCCCTCGGCGGAGGAACTCGATCACGACTACCTGTGGCGCTGTGTGAAGGCGTTGCCGGAACGGGGGCGGATCGGAATTTTTAACCGTTCTTATTATGAGGAAACCCTGGTGGCGCGGGTGCATCCGGAGTTGCTCGCCAAGCAAAAGCTGCCCCCCGAGCTGGTGAACAAGCATATTTGGAAACAACGTTTCGAGGATATCCGCCATTTTGAGCGATACCTGGCGAACAACGGCGTGGTGCCCATTAAGTTTTTTCTGAACGTCTCCAAAAAAGAGCAAAAGCGCCGGTTTTTGGAACGGCTGGAAAATCCCGCCAAGCATTGGAAATTCTCCGAGGCCGATCTGCCGGAGCGCGAGCGCTGGGACGATTACATGGAGGCGTATGAGGACACCATCCGCCACACGGCCGCGCCGCACGCGCCCTGGTACGTGGTGCCAGCCGATAACAAATGGTTCACCCGCATCGTGGTGGCGGCGGCGATTATCCAAACCCTGGGCGCGTTGAAACTGGCGTACCCGGAAGTCGGCAAAGACGCCTTGGAACGGATCAAGGCGGCGAAACAAGCCCTGGCCAAGAAATGACCGCCGCCGCGCTTATCATGGCTGGCGCGGACTCTCGGCAACCCGCTCCGGCGGTTGAAACTCCGCCGGTCTCCAGCCTGTACGTCCATGTCCCTTTTTGCGCGCGCAAGTGCGATTACTGCGCCTTTTATTCCGAGCGCGCCAACGCGAAAACCATCGAGCGGTACTTGGATGCCCTGGGGCGGGAACTCGAAATGTTCGCGCCCCGGCTGAAACCGCAAACAATCTTCTTTGGCGGCGGTACGCCGTCTTTGCTCGGCGCGGCGCATTGGGAGCGGATACTTACCCGGTTCGACCAATTCGGCTGGACCCGCGCCGCCGAGTGGACCATCGAAAGCAATCCCGCGACGGTTACCCTCGACAAGGCGCGCTTGTGGCGCGAACGGGGGGTCAACCGCGTTTCGCTGGGCATCCAATCGCTGAGCGTCGAATTGCTCGAATACCTGGGCCGGGTGCATTCGCGCGCGCAAGCGTTCCACGCCTTTGACCTGCTCCGGGAGGCGGGCTTCGCCAATATCAACGTGGATCTAATGTTCGCCATCCCCGGCCAGACGATGGCTATGTGGCGGGAGACTTTGGCCGAAGCCACGGCTTTCGGCAGTGAGCATTTGTCCTCGTATGAAGTCATCTACGAGGAGGACACGCCGCTGTACGAACGGCTCAAAGCGGGCCAGTTCGCGGTCAACGACGATCTGGCGTGCGAAATGTACGACGCGTTGCTGGAGGCCGCCGCCCGCGCGGGATATCGCCAGTACGAGATCTCCAATTTCGCCCGGCACACTAGCGGCGACGCCACGGAATATCCCAGCCTCGCCTGCCGCCACAACGTGAACTATTGGCGAGGCGGCGCCTTTTACGGCGCCGGCCCCGGCGCCACCACTTACGTGGACGGAGTGCGGGAAGCGAACTTGGCCAACACGGTTAAGTATTGCGATAGCTTGGAGACGGGCCGGCGCGCGCTCGAATATCGCGAACAGCTTTCGCCCCTCGCCCGCGCGGGCGAACTGGCCGCCTTCGGCCTGCGCATGAATTCCGGCTGGCCTTATGCCCGATTTCGCGAGCTCACCGGCTACGAGATGCGCGTCGAATGGGCCGAAGAAATCAAAATACTCGAAGCCAAAGGCTATGGCGTTAGCGAGCCGGACCGTTTCCGTTTGACCCTCCCCGGCCTGCGCTTCGCCGACTGGGCCGCCGAGTTGTTTTTGCGAGTGGAGTAGGGGGTTCCGGCGCCGTTTTTAAAAGGGGGCGGGGGCTTGAGCCGTATGCCGGCGAGCCCCCGCGCTTGATACTCTTCGCGTCCGTTCCGTTTTACTTCATCGCGCAACTCTCGGACTGGCCGCCCGATTGACCGCAGGTGTGGTTCACCTGGGTTGCGGCCGCCTTGCCTTGGCCCGCGGTCGCCAGCGTGGTTTTACAGGTCGGGCACGCGTGGCGTTGCGCGAGTTTGCGTTCCGGGCCGGTTTTGCCATAGCCTTGCGACACCGTGGTCGGGCTGTCCTGGCATTGCGGGCAGGCCATGGTTTTCCCCGCCGGCTTGGCGCTGGCCGCCGATTTGGCGGTGTTTAACCGCGTCAATTGGGTCGCCCCTTTCTCTTGCGCGGCGAGGCTGCCAGGCAGCGCCAGCATTCCCGCTATGGCTAGGGCGGAGGCGGCGAGGCTGAAGCGGTTCATTAAATGAGTGATCGTTTTCATAGGGTTATCCTGGGGTTTTTCTTATTTGTGGCGGGCTCTCCCGCGTTCACTGGTTAATACACCGTGCGGCTGGAAAACCCTTAAATATTCGCCGGACTGGAATTGGGTTCCCGAACCGGCAAACGAATGGTCGCCGCTGGAATCGGGTGCGGCCCCACTTTCAGGCGGGCGATCAGCGCGCGGGTTTCCTGTCATGGACAGGTTGGACTGGATGAGGCATTCTAGCGCGTGTGAACTACCCATGGAATAACTCGCGCGTCAGGCGTGGCGGGCAGCTGATGCTTTTAACCCTGGTTTGGTTGGGGAGTGCGGGACGGGTCCGCGCCGCCGAGGTGGCGCAAGTGCCGGTGACTCGCGACGCCTGGGTGTCGGCGGTGGGCGAGGAGGCCGAGGGGAACAATGGCGGGGCGGATAAGTTGAAACTCAAGGGGGTGCAGGAGTTCGCGCTGGTGGATGGGGATTTTTCCGCGTTGCGCGGGCGGGCCGTGGCGCGGGCGTGGTTGCATTTAAAGCGGCAGGGCGAAGAGTCGTTGGGGCGAATCACGGTGTCTTCGGTTTCGAGTCCGTGGCGGGAGGGCACCGGCCGGAATTATGCCGCGCAAAAAGGGAGCGTTTGTTTTCGCTGGGCCCGACAGGGCGAGCAGGCTTGGGCGTATCCGGGCAGCGACCTAACGGCGGTCATCAACGGCCAGGGAAATTCGCTCTGGGGTTTCGCCGATGCCGAGGGGCCGGACGCCGAGGGGTGGTATCGCGTGCCCGTGGCGCCGGAAGTCGTCGCCGCGCGGATTGCCGGATTATCCGAAGGCTTCGCCGTGTTCGATGACGTAGGCTCGGAGTACACGCGCAACGGGGAGCAATTCACCTGGCGGCTGTTTCCCAATCGTTATGTAAGTAGCCGCGAGGCGGGCGCGAAGAACGCCCCGTATTTTACCGTGGCCTTGGCGGAGGGAGGGCCCGCCGCCGCGCCGGCCGCGGTCGCGGGGTTGTCAGCCGGCACCCGGCTTGCCCGGGGCGAGCCGCTGCCCGACGGCGACGCGCTCGCGCGTTGGCGCGCGCCCCAGGGCGCCATGGGCTTCGACGTGACGGTGCGCGTCGGCGACGCGGAGCGGCCGGCGCCCCGTTACCTCATTCCTTTGGCGGGTGCGGCGGGGGGCGAGGTCTCCCTGCGATTGCGCGATCTGGGCTTGAAACCCGGCGCGACGGGCGAAGTATCCGTGTGCGCGGTCGATGCCCGGGGACAACGCGGCGCGCGCGCGCGGACCCCTTTTCAAACCGCCGCGAATGATCCCGCGTGGCTGGCGTTGCCGGCGAATCCGCTGCCTCCCCTGCCGGCGGGCGGGGGACAGCCCCCGGGGGGGGGGGCGCGCGTGGTCGCGCCCGACGCGCCGGGTGAAAAAGATGACCGGAACACACGCCCCCATCCCCCG
>DBTJ01000220.1 GCA_002306985.1 Verrucomicrobia bacterium UBA1319 | reverse complement strand
AAGCCATCAACGAAGCCATGCGCGATTGGGTAACCAACGTGCGCCACACCCACTATATTTTGGGCACGGCCTACGGCGCGCATCCCTATCCGATGATGGTGCGCAATTTTCAGCGGGTGATTGGCGACGAAGCCCGGCGGCAGATTTTGGCGAAAGAAGGCAAATTGCCCAATTTGCTCGTGGCCTGCGTGGGGGGAGGCTCCAATGCCATCGGGTTGTTTTATCCCTTTATCAATGATGCCACCGTGAAAATGGTGGGGGTCGAGGCGGGGGGCGAGGGGATTGTGGCCAACCGGCACGCCGCCCGGTTTCAAGGCGGGGCGTTGGGGGTATTGCAAGGGACGCGGTCTTATGTGTTGCAGGATGAAAATGGCCAGATACAGTTGACGCATAGTGTTTCCGCCGGTCTCGATTATGCGGCGGTAGGGCCGGAGCATGCGTGGTTGCATGATAATAAGCGGGTGGAATACACTTATGCCAAGGACGATGAAGCCTTGCGCGCGTTTCAAACGCTGGCGCGGACCGAGGGAATTATTCCGGCGTTGGAATCCTCGCACGCGGTGGCGGGAGCTATGCGGATAGCTCCGGGCATGGCGAAAGCGGACGTGGTTATTGTGAATGTATCTGGACGGGGCGATAAAGATGTGGCTCAGGTTTCGCAAATTGTGCGTTTGTGAAATAATGGCTTGCAAAGCTTTTACTGGCTGCTATCTTGACCGCTCCTTTTGAGGGAAGTCAGGTTTTTATGGCGAGAATTTGTAAATTAACAGGCAAGGGCCCGATCAAGGGCAATATCATTTGGCGCAGTGGTAAAGCGAAGAAAAGCGGGGGTATCGGTACCCACGTGACCGCCATCACCAAACGGCGTTTCTTCCCCAATCTGCATCGCATGCGCGTGCTGATCGACGGCGAGGTGCGCTATGTGCGGGTGGCCGCGAAAGCGATCAAGCGCGGCTTGGTGACCCGCCCGCCCAAACGCACGTGGAAAAAGGAAGCGACCGCGGCCGCCAAGGCCTAGTTTCTCCGTCCCTTATTTTCATAGGCGATGCCCAGCCGGGGCACCGCCTTTTTTCGTGCCGTCCCCCGCCCGCGTAGGCCGCCTAAAGCTTCCAGGCAGGCCACACAATTATTGCTATATTCGGTTGCTCCCGATATAAAACGGGCATGAAATCGCGGGAAGGTCTATATCCAAGGAAGGGGCTCCCGGTCTTGCCATGAAGATCGATCCCACTCTCCTGGTCGCCACCACGGCGAACGCGATTCTACTGCTTGCGCTCGCGGCGCGGTCTTTTTTTCTGGTTCGCCGCGACCGCGCCAGCCAGCGGGAGCGTCTGCTCTGGTATGGCCGCAGCCAAGTGCTGGAGGCCTTGGCCCGGTACAAGGAACTTCCCGAAGTGCTCCAAGGGATTGTGCGATACTTGGAGATGGCCAGCCCCCGATTCGCGGGCTCGATCCTCTTGCTCGACGCCAATAAGCGCTTGCGCCTGGGCATCGCCACCGGGTTGCCGGATTTTCTCAAGGAAGCGCTGGATGGCTTGGAAGCCAAAGCGCCGTCGTTGAACTGCGGTCGGGCCGCGCACTCGGGCAATCCGGTGCTGGTGGCCGATATCCAAAATCATCCCGATTGGCTGGCGTTGCGGCCCCGGTTGGCGGCGACCCCGTGGCGCGCGTGTTGGTCGGTGCCGATCCTGGCGCGGGGCGGCGAAGTGCTGGGCACGGTCGCCCGGTACGTATGCCAGGCGCGCGAACCCACCGCCGAGGAATTGGAACTGCTGCGGAGCGCCGCCGATCTGGCGTCGCTGGCGATCGAGCACGCGCGTTCGGAAGAACGATTGCGGGATTCCGAAGCGCATCTGGCCGAGGCGCAACGGATCGCCCATTTGGGCAGCTGGCGGGGCGATTTGCAAAGCGGCGGGGTGGCGTGGTCGGACGAAATGCACCGGATTTTCGGCTGGCCGGCCGGCCGGCCGATCACCCATGAGGATTTTAAGCGGCTGATCCATCCCGATGATTTGGCGCGGTTACTCGAGGAGCAGAATTCCGCCAAGGAGGATCGCGCTTCGCTGGATACCGAATATCGCATCGTGCGTCCGGACGGCGAAATCCGCCATGTGCGCGAGCGCTGCACGTTTGGCAACGATGGCAAAGGCCATCCGAGTTGGGTGGAAGGGGTGGTGCTGGATATCACCGATCAAAAGCGGATGGAGTCGGAGCGGCTCAAATTGGAGCGCCATTTGCAGCAGACCCAGCGGCTGGAAAGCTTGGGGATTTTGGCGGGCGGGATCGCGCATGACTTCAATAACTTGCTGATGGCTATCATTGGCAACGCCGAGTTGGCCCGCCATGAACTGCCGATGAATTCACCGACCCGCGGTTGCGTCGAGAAAATCGAGAAAACCGCTTGGCGCGCGGCCGATCTTTCCCAGCAGATGCTGGCTTACTCGGGGCGCGGCCGGTTCATGGGCACTTTGACCGATTTGAACACCATCGTCGGCGAGGTGCGGCCGCTGCTTAAAGGGGTGGTCGCCGAATCCGTCGAGTTCCAGTTCAACGGCGCCGAAGGGTTGCCGCATTTCACCGCCGACGCCGCGCAAGTCCGGCAAATCATCATCAGCCTGGTTACCAACGCGGCCGAGGCGCTCTCGGGCAAGCCTGGTTGGATTCGCCTAGCCACGGGGGTCCGACGCTGCGACGAATCTTTTTGGGAGGATGTGCCCGAAATTGTGCGCGCCAGCCAAGACCGGCCGCTGACCTTGGGCGACTATGTCTTCTTGGAGGTGACGGACAATGGCTGCGGCATGTCGTTGGAGACGCAAAAGAAGATGTTCGATCCGTTTTTCTCCACCAAGTTCGCCGGCCGGGGGCTGAGCTTGTCCGCCGTGCTCGGCATGGTTCGCGGTCATCGGGGCGCGATTAAAGTGCGGAGCGAGCCCGGCCAGGGAACCAGCATTCACGTGTTTTTCCCGGTCGTGTCCGTCGTCCCCACAGCGGCTCCCTCGGCGCCTTCCCCCAAGCTGGTCTCGGCGGGCTCCCCCAGCCGTCCGGCCATCTTGTTGGTCGATGATGAAGAGCCCGTCCGCGTGGTGTGCCAGCGTTTGCTGGAACACCTGGGCTGTCAGGTGGCGCTGGCCGTTGATGGGACGGAAGCGATTGACATATTTCGCCGCGAAGCCGGCAAATTCGCGGGCGTGCTGCTCGATTTGACGATGCCCCGGCTCACGGGCGATCAAGTTTTCCTTAAACTGCGCGAAATCAATCCGGATATCAAAGTCATCCTCTATAGCGGCTATAACGAGCAAGAAGCGGCCGAACGGTTTGCCGGGTTGGGGATCGGCGGATTCTTGCAAAAGCCTTTTAGCCTGACCGCGCTTAAAGAAAAGTTGCAGTCTATTCAGTGTTTGGAACCGAATGCGGCGTCCCAACTCTCGGCCGCCCGCTAAACGTTTTTCGGCCCCGGTATTTGGATCGAGCCGAGGGGTGGTAAACTCACCGACTCGCGGGTGCCATCAGGGCCGCCGAGCGCGATTTTTTTATGCGGTGGCAACTTCTTTTTCATGCTGATGCACCCAATTGATCACGAGCTCTTCCACCCAGCTGGGGGCTTCGCTTTGTACGATGCGAACCGGGTTGAGCGCGACGATCATTTCCGTGTCGCCATAAAACGCATGCAGATGGATCCCAAACGAACGGCCAATCAACTTTCGAATCACAATCCCATAAAATTTGGCAAGGACAGGCATGGTATGAGTTCTTTCTTTATCCCGCCTTCAAGCTCGGAGCCACAGGCAAGATCGGGTTTTCGCGGCTTACGATCGCTTTCACTAAACCGTCCTAAGCACAATCCATGCCGGGAGGTTGTTATTGTTGTAAGTAGTTCATGTGTAATTATATATAAACAATTCCTTACGTCTCCATTCCCGGGGATACTGCGCAGCTCTTGCGCAGCCCTGGGCAAAAATAACTCATGGGATTTAGCGAGGTTGCAAGCGTGCGGTCACGCGGTATCGCGGCGCTGAATGAAAAGCGGAAATAAAACGTCCGATCCTACATGCCTTTTCAACCCAAGTCGGCGTCAGCCTGGATTGGGATCTTGGTTGTGGCTTCGGGGGGATGGCGGTAGTATCGGAATCCAACATACATGAAAAAACTCGGATGCCTTTTGCTGTTTGGCTGGGTTGCGTTGGCGGCGACCGCGGCGGATTGGAAACGGGTCTGGTCGGATGAATTCGACCGCCCCGGTTTACCCGACCCCGCCAAGTGGGATTACGAGACGGGGTTCTTGCGTAATCAGGAGGCGCAGTATTATACGCGCGCCCGGTTGGAAAACGCGCGGGTGGAGAATGGTCTGCTGGTGATCGAGGCGCGCCGCGAGCGCCTGAAAAACCCGGGTTTCAAACCCGGCGCCCCGGGTGCGGCCGGCCGCGAATTTGCCGAGTATACATCGGCTAGCTTGACGACGCTGGGCAAGGCGAGTTGGACCTATGGCCGGATCGAAGTGCGCGCGAAGCTGCCCGCCGGCAAGGGGGTGTGGCCCGCCATTTGGACGCTGGGCACTAATATTCACCAGGCCCGCTGGCCCGACTGCGGCGAGATCGACATTATGGAATTCGTGGGGTTCAATCCGGGGGTCATTCACGCCAACGCGCACATGAAAACCTATAACCACGCCAAGGGCACCGGCAAAGGGGATAAAATCACCATCGCGGACGCTTCGGAGGCCTTTCACGTGTACGCGTTGGAATGGCGCCCGGACCGGCTCGATTTTTTCGTGGATGACCGCAAATATTTCAGCTTTCAAAATGAGGGTACCGGCGCCGGCGCCTGGCCATTTTTCAAGGACCAATACTTAATCCTGAACTTGGCGATTGGCGGCGAGTGGGGCGGGCAAAAAGGTATCGACGACGCGATTTTTCCTCAGAAATATTACCTCGATTACGTTCGCGTTTATCAGGAGGCCGGGAAATAAGGCGCTTTGAAAGCGATGAAACGACGGCCGGCAACCTACTCCCAAC
>DBTJ01000119.1:16853-23637 GCA_002306985.1 Verrucomicrobia bacterium UBA1319 | reverse complement strand
GATACCGAAGTGTACTCCAACACCGGCGGCCAGATGTCCAAATCGACCCCGCGCGGCGCGGTGGCCAAATTCGCGGCCGGCGGCAAACCGGGCCGCAAGAAAGACCTCGGCTTGATCGCCATGAGCTACGGCAATGTGTACGTCGCCAGCGTCGCCCTCGGGGCCAAAGACGAGCACACCTTGAAAGCGTTCACCGAAGCGGACGCCCACCCCGGGCCTTCGATCATCATCGCCTATAGCCATTGCATCGCCCACGGCATCAACCTGGAGGGCGGCGTCGGCATGCGGCAGCAAAAACTGGCGGTCGAGTCCGGCCAATGGCTGCTCTACCGTTACGACCCAGCGCGCGAAGAACGCGGCGAGAATCCGCTCCAGCTGGATTCCGCGGCGGCCAAGCTGAAGGTGCAAGACTTCATGCAGACTGAAAACCGTTTCAAGATGCTGACCAAGTCTAAACCCGAAGACGCCAAACGCCTCTTCGAGCAAGCCCAGAAAGACGCGGACGCAAGGTGGCAATTATTCAGCTACCTGTCGGCTCGGAAGACCCTGTCGCCGGTGGTCGCCACCCCGCAAGGCAGCTAGCGAAATGTTCGGCTGGCCGCGCCTCTTTACGGGGCGCGGCCGGCTCCCCCTTGAATATCGGGATACCAACTAAGCAATCACGAAGGATATCACATGGATCTAACCACCAAGTATATGGGCCTGAAGCTGCGCAACCCCCTGGTTCCGTCCGCCTCGCCGCTCATGGAGAACATCGACAACCTCAAACGCATGGAAGACGCCGGGGCCAGCGCCGTGGTGCTGCATTCCCTCTTTGAGGAACAGTTGACCGAAGATAAAGCCAGCATCGAAGACAGCTTGTCCAAGGGCGAAGGTTTTTCCGAAGCCTCCAGCTTCTTCCCCGCCCAAGACGAGTATCGTCTAGGCCCTGAAGAATATCTCAGCCACATTGCCAAGGCCAAACAAACCGTCAAAATCCCCGTCATCGCCAGCTTGAACGGCTCGACCAACGGCGGCTGGATCGACTACGCCAAGGATATTGAAAAAGCCGGCGCGGACGCCCTGGAACTGAACGTCTACCAGATTCCCACCGACTTCAAAACCACCGCCACGCAAGTCGAAGAATGCTATCTCGACATCGTCAAAGCAGTGCGCCAAACCGTCAGCATCCCCTTGGCCGTCAAGTTTAGCCCCTACTTCAGCAGCTTCGCCAACATGGCCAAGCACGTGGATGACGCCGGGGTCAACGGCTTGGTGCTGTTTAACCGTTTCTATCAGCCCGACATCGACCTGGAATCCCTGGAAGTCAAACCCAGCGTGTTGCTCAGCACCCCGCAGGCCCGCCGCCTGCCCCTGCGTTGGATCGCCATCCTTTACGGCAACGTGAAGGCGGATCTGGCCGCCACCAGCGGCATTCACAATGCCCAAGACGTCGTCAAAATGCTGATGGCCGGCGCCAAAATCACCATGCTCTGTTCGGTGTTGCTCAAACAGGGTATCGGCCACATCAGCCAGATCGAAGCCGACCTCAAACGCTGGCTGGAAGAAAACGAATACGCCTCCGTCAAGGAGCTTTGCGGCACCATGAGCCAGAAAAAATGCCCGGATCCTTCCGCTTTCGAACGCGCCCAATACATGAAAGTATTGTGCAGCTATAAAACGGCCTAAGATCCACGGCCACCACGTTTCAAGGACGCGTCTCAACCCGCGTCCTTTTTTTATTGCCCGCGCGCGGTCCGTCCCGGCGGTTTAGGGCAACGCGTCCAACCGCTGAATTTCAGCCGTATACCCCTGGCGAAACGTGGGATAACGGAACCGATATCCCAATTGCATCTTCAATTTGCGATTGAGCACCTTCTTATTCGTCCATCCCCGTTTGCGCTCGGCTTGCGTCGCGGTGGGGTCGAAAGGCGGCAAATCCTTGCCCAGACTTTCCGCCAGCCAGCGGAAAAAATACAATTGCGTGACCGGTTCATCATCCACCGCGTTAAAAACGTCCCCGGGGCGACCGGATTTTAGCACGTCCAGGATTACCCCCACCACATCATCGAGATGGATCATATTGATATGCCGCAAGCCGTCTCCCTCAATTTTAGCGGTGCCCGCCAGAAATTGGCGAAAATAATGGCCGCGTCCCGGCCCATAAATACCCGCCAGACGCAGGATAACCGCCGGACATTTCCACTCCGCCACCGCCGCCAGCACTAATTCCTCCGTCTGGCGTAACACCACCCCGGTCTCATTCGGCGGAACCATCTCACTCTCCTCTTTCACGGCCGAGCCATCGGTCTGGCCATAAACCCCAGTGCTGCTGGTATAAACGTACTTTTTGGGCGGGGCCGCACGCAGCCAAGCCAGCAAATTTCGGGTGCCGGTCAGATAAACCTGACGATACTCCTCCACCCCGCCTTGGCCCGCCGAGGCCAGGTTGACCACCCAATCGAAAGGCCCATGGAAAGCCTCAAAGGTTTCCGGCCGAGTAAGATCCGCCGCAATAAGCCCGATGCCCGCACTTTCAAAATCAGCGCGGCAAGCCGTCGAACGGCGCACGCCAAACACCTCGTGGCCCAATCGCTTCAACTCCGTCCCCAAGGCTAAACCGACATAACCGCAACCGACAATCAAAGTTCGCATGCGTTAAGATAGGCAATTTGCGGGTCGTTCGCCATCAAAAGCTGCCCTTTAGCGCAAAAAACGCGGCGTTTTTGGCTTTATTCCCAGCCTTATTTCTTTTATTGTAAAAAAATTGTCGATTCTGATTGCTATTTTTTTTGAAACGGCTAATCTGAGTGTAGTCTGTTAGATAGCTAGTCACTTCACAGGCATGGGAAATCTTCAAGTGAACTCAGTTCAGTGATGGTTTTAAACCCGGTAATCGGGAACGGTCTGGAGAAAGAAACGGTTAGTCTAGGACAATTGAACATCACATGAGTAATAAACTGTTTGTTGGGAATCTATCCTTCAACACCACGGAAAACGATCTGCACGACGCGTTTGCCGCGCACGGTACCGTTGTCGAAGCTAACCTGATGATGGACCGGACCACCGGCCGTCCTCGCGGCTTTGCCTTCGTCACGATGAGCACGCCTGAGGAAGCCCAAAAGGCGATTGAAGCATTGAACGGGAAACCCCTTGACGGCCGTGAATTGACCGTCAATATTGCCAAACCCCGCGAGGAGCGTCCTCCCGGCGGTGGCGGTCGCCGTGACTTCGGCGGTGGCGGCGGCGGTCGTCGTGAATACGGCGGCGGCAGCGGTGGCGGTCGCAATCGTTACTAATTTCAAAAACTAAGCGCGAATTAGGTTTCTAGTTCGTTCTTTTTAAAATTTCACGCCCACGTAATCCGGCGAAAGCTGAATTATTGTGGGCTTTTTATTTTAATCGGCGTTCTGTCCACCCCAGACACAATCTCACAAGTGTCATTCGTCCGAGACGAAAAACCGGCTTGACCCTGGGATACAAACAATCCCGTCTCAGAACTCTGTTGCCGGGCATCCCTCAACTCCACCTGGAGCTTGCCCAGGGCGATCCGCTGCCACGTCACTTTTTTGTGGCCACCCACCGCCACGCACCCATCCGCCCTAACGACCTCGAAGCTGGGATTGTAATGCATTGTCACCAAGTTCAGGGTCTCAAAACCCCAAGTTGGCAAGTGCCAGGCATCGAATCGGCGGCGCAAATTCGTTTCCAGAAAGTGTCTCAATTCGGGCTGATCAGGGCGCACGCTTGGAAACCCGCCGCCAGGAGCAGCACCGCCAGGGTCCAATTAAAGCGCATAGCCACACCCCGGGGGAGAGATAGCGAATTAAAGTTTGGGTGGTTCGTTGCCGATCAAGGTGGGCAAGCGCACCACCATCACGGTAAGTTTGCCCGGCTCCGAGGAGACTTGAATGGTCCCGCCGTGCGCGCTCACGATCCACCGCGCGATGCTCAAGCCGAGCCCGCAGCCCTCGATCGCCTGGCTATGGCTGGCGTCGCCCCGAATGAACGGTTCGAAGATCTTCGGCAAAACCTCCTGGGGGATGCCCGGCCCGGTGTTGGCAACTTTTATCTCGGCCAAATCTCCCATCGGACCTAATTCCAAGGTAATACTACCGCCGCGCAAGTTGTACTTTACCGCGTTGTCGCAAAGGATCAGCAGCAACTGACGCAAGCGGTGCCGGTCACCCGTCACCATCACCGAAGCGCACGTTTTCAACGCCACCGTCACTCCGGCGGGCCGGGCCAAGCTTTGCGCGTTTTCGGCGGCTTCGCGCAATAACTCGTCCAACCGCACGGGCTCCCGGCGCAACGCGACCAAGCCGGAGTCCGATTTGGCCAGCAGGGTGAGCCCATCCACGATCTTTGTGAGCCGCTGCGCTTCATCCAGCAAACTCTCGATCCGCAGCCGGTCGTGAGCGGTCAACTCCCGGCCCATCAACCAAGTTTCCAACTCGGCGTGCATGACCGTGAGCGGCATCTTCAACTCGTGCGAGGCGTGCAGCGTGAATTCGCGAATGCGGCGAAAGGAGCCGTCCAGCCGCTCGGTCATGTCGTTGAACACATCGGTCAACCGGTCCAATTCATCCCCGTTCCGCGACTGGGGCAATTCCTGGCGCAACCGGTGCTCCGTAATTTGCTCGGCGGCGGCGGTCAGAGCCGCCACCGGCCGCAACACTTGGCGCATCAGCCACCAGCCGCCGCCCAGCGACAAAGCCAGCGCGGGCAGCACCCCCCAAGCCAGCAACTCCAGGACGTCCATCGGCAGGTCGATTTCGGCGACCTCGGGCATCGCCTTGGCCTTGGCGGCCAGGACGGCGCGGGGTTCGATGACGAACTCGTAGTAACAGATCAACGCCATCGCGACCAGCGACACCAGCAGCACGCCCGCAAACCACAAGGTGAGGCGCGCGCGAATTCTCATCGGCCATCCTTGATCATATAGCCCAAGCCCCGCACCGTGTGGAGTAACTTAGGTTCGAAGTGGCCGTCGATTTTCTCCCGCAAGCGCATCACATTCACGTCGACCAAATTGGTGCCCGGGTCGAAATCGTAATCCCACACCTGTTCCAGGATGGCCATCCGCCCGCAAATCCGTCCCGCCGAGCGCATTAAAAACTCCAGCAACCGGTACTCCCGGGCGGTCAGCTCGATGGGTTGCCCCGCGCGCCGCGCCGTGTGCCCCACCGTGTCCAACACCAAATCCGCCACGCGCAACGAGGCGGGCTTGGATTCGAGTCCGCGCCGCCCCAGCGCCTTGACCCGCGCCACCAATTCGGCGATCACAAACGGCTTCGGTAAATAATCGTCCGCCCCGGCGTTCAATCCTTCGACGCGCTCGTTCACCTCGCCGCGCGCGGAGAGCAACAGCACCGGCGCCCCGATCTTTTGGCCGCGCAGCTTACGCAGCAGGCTCAAGCCATCGATGCCGGGCAACATGATATCCAACACTAAAACGTCGTAACTCGTGGCTTGGATCGTGGCCCACGCCCCTTCGCCATCATGGCAAACGTCCACCGCGAATCCTTCTTCCAGCAACGCTTTCCGAAGGAAGGACGCGGTCTTCTTCTCGTCTTCCACCACCAGCACGCGCATAATCGCCAATGATCCCTTTGCCCGGTAGGAGCGGGACAGGCTATCCCCTACCCTGCGGGCATTCCACTTGGTTAAAGCTTAGGCCGAGTAAAATAGGGGCTCATTCCACTCCCTGCCGATGACAGAATGATGACGTTATCATGACAACCTTGTCATTCGCGCCAGCCTCCCACTAAACCCTGCGCTTAGCCGCCATCCACGCCATTGAACGGCAGGCCCGCCGCACGAACGCAATCTAGCGGCGTGGCAGGCGCCGGTTATTCATCCTTTACCCACAGGTAATCCAGCCCTACCGAGCCAGCCTCCAAGCATTCGAGCGTGAATTCAACTCCATTGGTTCCGACCTGAACCGGTTGGAACGGGACATTCAACACCCGGGGCGCAAAATCCGCTTGCAGCCGGATCGCGTCCGCGCCGGAGGCTAGCGGCAACGCCCTGCCATCCGCCCGCAAACTCACCGTGGCGCCGCCGGGCTGATGCACCGCCACCAAGCGCACGGCGACGCGGCCGGCCGGGCCTGCAGGCAGGCGCCACCGCAGCTGATCGCCTTTGGCCGCCTGCCAATGCACCACTTCCAGGCGCGTGGCCACCGGGCAGAGGCGCGTGGTAACTTGGCCTCCTTCCGCCTCGGGGCGCAACGTATCGAACGCATAAAAGCGCGCGCCCGCCGCCCCTCCCAAGGCTTGCGGGTCGCGCTTGGGAAGCGGCGTGATCCGCAAATCCGAAGGCATCAGCCCGCGATGATCGTCAATGGCGCCGGGACGGGCGTAGTGGTAGGCGATGCGCGCGTAGCTGAGCCCCGGGGTGCGATTATGCGTCCAGAGTTCCATCAACGCGGCCAAAGAGCGCTCGAAAGGAATGGCGTCCATGACTTGGAACCGGTGGTTCGACACGAAGCCCGCCGTGTCCGGCCCCGAATCCAGCGCCTGCCCGGCGTAAGGGTTGGCGAACAAATCGGGGCGGCTCCAGGAGTAATTAAAATAATCCTCCGAGCCGGTACCAAAGGTCGAAGGCCGAGTCTCGCCGTCCACCAAGAATTTTTCATCGCCCTCGCCCCACCAATTGCCGCCCGCCGTGGGCACGCCCGTCGGGTTCATGACCATCGCGGCGCAACCCACGAATACGCCTTTGCCGATGGTGACCGTGAAGGGCAGATCGAGCGCCCCGTTACCCGCCAGCAAATCATGATCCGCCCGCCACTTGGCCCGAA
>DBTJ01000119.1:0-16606 GCA_002306985.1 Verrucomicrobia bacterium UBA1319 | reverse complement strand
CACCCCCCCGCCACTTGGCCCGAAAATATAGGGACCGCTCGTTCCACCGCCAGGGGCCGATCCGAATACCCCCCTCCAATTGCACGGTGGTTTTAGTGTAATTGACGATCTCCACCCGGATGGATTGCTCGAAGGGCATGACAAACCGGCACCCGCAAGTGCCGTCGGGCGAGACCGTCATGGGCAGGCTGCCGAACGGGTTGATGCCCGGGCCGGAGCCGAAGAAATCGCCCACCGGCGCCTCCACCTGCGGGCGTTGCGAGCCGTCGAAGGCGATCCGCAACAGGCAGCCGCGCAGGGCTTCGTCCAGCGCGTCCGAGCGCAATCGCAACTTCAATTCGCGCACCGCTCCGGGCGCGGGATTCGTCGCCGTCCATTCCCAGCGTTTGCCCGGTTCAATGGGCGCCGCCCACGCGGTGCTGGCGCTCTCCGCGCCCACCGCGGGCGCGAGCAAATCCGCTATGGCCGTTTTCAACGGCTGTTCATAGGTTTTAAGGTCCGTCTGGGGATCGAACGTTTGCACCACCGTGCCCGCGGGATATAGCCGCACCTGAAGTTGATAGAAATGCAACTCGTCCAGCTTGCCTTCCCAGGTGACGCGCAAGCCTTTGGCGAAGGGAATGGGCAGGTAATCCGCGTCCGTCTGCGCGAAGGCGTTTTCAGGTTTCAAGTCCAACCGGGCTTGCGCAAAGTATTTAGCCGAACGGCGCGCCAGGAAATCGTAGCCCGGTCCTTCCCAAATCGGCGGCGTCGCGCCCTCGGGGTCCAGGCACACCCGCAACACCCCTGCCATGCCCGCCGACCAACCGCGCACGATGGCCCCCGGCCCCGTAACTTGGGCCACCAGGTAAAGCCCCGGCTTCCCGTCCTTGGGCTCGCGCAAGACGCGCAAAAAATTCGGGATCGGCTCATTGCCAAATCCGTCGGCGTTCGAAAACCAGCCCGGGGCCTCGCTCGTAGTGGAACGGCGGTCGTAACTGGAGAATTGGATCGTGCGGTAGGCGGGCTCCGGAAAGCGCGCCAACCGCTCCAGATCCGCCATTTCACCCAGCAAAGAACCGGTGGTCACCGCCGCCGGGGCCAAATCCGCCGCCCAGGCCATAGACGCGATCCAACCCATTCCCAGCAGGTGCAAGAGGTATTTCATATCCGCCCTGGTACAGGATTTTATCGAGCCCGGCAATCATTTAAGAATGACGGTTTTGGATTTCTACCCTTCGCCCGCCGCGGCTAGCCCGATTTACGGAAGATTCCGATTGTCACCCGCCCAGCGCAGCCTATGCTGACGGTTAATCAACGTAATTAACGCGCCGCCGGCATGGTCCGCGAAGCCATGGCAGACAGCACCCGTTTGGGCGCGAACCGATCCGCGAACGAACTATCGCACCGTTATGAAAAACTGGACCCAACCGATTAAAAACACGCTAAAAAGGCGCCCCGCCGGGTTGACCTCGCCACTCCGGGCCATGCTGGCCGCCGCGATCCTGCTGACCTTGGCCGCGCCCGGCAGTTTCGCGGCTGAGGAGACCACCTCTGGAGCCATCTTCGTCGAGGGCGTAACCACCGATGGCCGGGACGATTGCACCGGCGCGATCCAGCGGGCGCTCGACGAAGCGGGTAAGGCGGGCGGTTTGGTGGTGCTGCCGCCAGGGCGGTACCGGGTGGCAGGCAGCCTGCGCATCCCCCCGGGCGTCACGCTGGAAGGCGTCGCCGAGGCGCCGGTCTGGAGCGCGCCGCTCAAGGGCTCGATTATTCTGGCCACGGGCGGACGCGGCCAAGAAGACGCCGCCGCGCTGTTTGAATTAAACCATTCCTCGGCGGTGCGCGGATTAATCGTGTGGCACTCCGAGCAGCGGACCACCAACATCGCCCCCTACCCCTGGACCTTCCATTTGCAGGGTCACGATAACACGGTGGAAAACGTCACGCTGATCAATTCGTACAATGGCATCCGCATCGGCCCGGAGGGGAACGTCCGGCACCGGATTCGCAGCGTGTACGGCTGCGTGCTGCGCCGAGGCATTCTGGTGGACGGCTGCACGGATATTGGCCGGATTGAGAACGTCCAGTTCCATTGCCATTGGTGGTCGGCCCCGGAAGTGGGCGGCGATTGGAAACCCGTCCACGAGTTCATGTGGAAAAACTGCGAGGCGTTCAGCTTTGGGCGCACCGACTGGGAATACGTCAACAACACGTTTGTGTTTCCGGTGAAGACCGGCTACCGGTTCATCGAGACCAAGGCCGGGGCCGCCAACGGGCAGTTTTCCGGCATCGGCGCCGATGAGGCCCAGGTCTGCGTCAAAGTGGAAGCCATCCAACCGATGGGCCTGCTGATCTCCAACGGCCAATTCGTCTGCATGCACGGCGACCAACGCATCGAAGTGCTGGTGGATGCCACCTGTAATGGCTCCGTGCGCCTGGTCAATTGCGCCTTTTGGGGGCCGGCGCGCCAATGCGTCGTCTCCCATAGCCGCAGTTTCGTTTCACTTTCCGACTGTTACCTCAGCAGCGAGGGCCGCGCGCGAAATCCCGGCGTCCCGCTCGTCGAGGCCGATAACGGTAAGCTGCAACTGCGCGGCTGCAGCTTCGGCAGCGACGAACCCAGCGTCGCCTTACGCCCAGGCCTGCGCCACGCCATCATCACCGAAAATAACGGCGTCCATGGGGTGGAGATTTTAAACGAAATTGGCGCCCAAGCCGTGATCGCCAACAACGAGCCGATGCCGAAAGGCCCGTAAAACGCGACGGGGGTTGGTGCCGAGCCAAAGTTTCGCTGAAGCAGCCATTGGCCCCGTGAAACGATGGTTCGACGGTCTACGCCGTCCGGTTGCTCGGTGGTTATTCATGGCGTGGCTCGAGGCATGAAAACCGTTACCTGTCCGGAATACTCAACCAGCGCTAGGGCACGATTTGAATTCGTCTGAGGATAAATCGACGGGGCGCCATGCACAAAAACAGCCCGGTAACCTGGGCATTGGGCTATTATTGAATGATCGTAGTAGTGATGCATTACCCCACCCAGCGGAAGTCCGAAGGGAAACAGCACCTGCGACCACTCATAGCGGCGTACCGGCTCGAAAGCGTAATCCCCCGGTGTCCGCTGGCGAGCTACAAGAACCAGTCTGGGTGCCATTAAATTCGTAGGATTCAAAGCCGGACAGGCAGTAATAGGTGGAACCAACCGCGCCCAATTCTTGAAGTAACGGCCTTCAAAACGAATCACGGCATTGGTAAGCGGGAGGCCTGAGACAGCATCGCGCACCGAAACCATTTGGTAGTGGGCCGCAGGCAACTGAACCCGGTTCGGATACGCAACCAGGCCACAGCCTGTGAATATCGCAACCAAGGCCGCTAGGCATGCAATTCGAAACATACTGCCAAGACAGTAGGATAGAATTCAATTCAGGGACAGATATTTGGCTATCCGGCCAGGCGCGAACGATGGAAACTACGCCCAGTGACCTCTGACCGAGTGAGCCACGCCGCCGGGCGGCCAAAGAGCCGACAAGAAGGGTGTTCTATCCGACCGTCTTGGCGGTAACCTTACCCGCCAACCTACCTGGCACCATCCGGGTATCTTTAGCGCGTCCGCCCAAGCGTTGAAAAGCAAACCATCGGCCCTCGCGGTCGAGCTCACTTGAGCGCGCCGAGCCAGTTACGGCGTCATCCGGGACACTCTAATTCGCCTAGCGAGGCGGAGCCTCGGACCCAACTATTTGACGGTCCGGCTTCCTGAAACTTGATCTGTTCACAACGTGTTTTGAGCTTCAAGGACTCTAGTATAGTGTCTCGCAATTCCAGTACCGCGGAAGAGGCGCGAGGGAGCGCATGTTTGGTTTCTCGCGAACCGTGCCAAACTACCAAGCAACTCCACAATCAGGATGTTTTCGATAAAACGTCCCCCTCCAATCCGCTATCTTCGAGGCCTGGCAGGCAATACCGCTGGATTCTAAAGGTCATAGCACGAAACACTCCATTGCCGAACGGCTTACGAAGAATTAGTTCGCCTCAAGTATTGCGCCAATTTGCCGATAGATAACCCGCTACACTTGACCTGTAGAACGGATATATTTTGATAAAATCTGGAAGCGCAAAAGAGCAATGCCGGTATCGCCGAGGTGGCCACAACCCCAAAGCTTTCGCCCCCTATTCCGGCCGTGTGCCGCGCCGCCATTTCGTTTAAATTCGTTTTATTGTCAAACCTGAGAAAACCGCGAATGAAACCCTCCCAGCTCTCTTGGTTCCTGCTCACTACATCCCTAACGTGCGCCTCGGCCCAAACCGCCGATTGGACCCCCATTCCGCCAACGACCCGCCAGCAAACAGTACGCCCGTACCCTATCCCGGCGGATTCGCCGACGATTTACCCCTACGCCATCTCCAATTTTGCGGCTTTTGGTTACAGTAAATGGCAGACGGGGCCGGGCGTGGACGAAGGCCAGCGACTAAACCTGATGCCGGACGGCTACCCAGGCGCCACGAACGCGACGCGTTTGCTCCATTTCTTCGCCGTGTCCGACATTCACATCACCGACAAGGAGTCGCCCGTGCAGGCCATCGCTTACGGCTACCAGGGAGGCAATTCGTCGGCTTATTCGCCGGTGATGCTCTACACGCCCCAGGTACTCGACGCCGCCATCCGGACCGTCAACGGGCTGCACCGCCAGACGCCATTCGATTTCGGCCTTTTCGTCGGCGACGCCAGCAACGGCTCCCAGTACAACGAATTGCGCTGGTATATCGATGTCATCGACGGGCGGCGCATCACCCCCAGTTCCGGCACGAACGCCGGGGCGGACACCATCGACTATCAGAAACCCTTTCAAGCGGCCGGGCTGAACGCCTCCATTCCTTGGTACCAAACGCTCGGCAACCACGACCACATGTGGCTGGGTTCCCACCCCATCAACGAATATTTTCGGGAAACCTATACCAACGACACGATCCTCCTGATGGGCGATTTGTACACCGAGGGCGTGGATAGCCGCACCACCTTTATGGGCAGCATCGACGGCCGAACCCCCTACGGCGACATCCTCGGCGTGGGGCCCGTGGCCAACTTCGTCACCAACGGCGTGACCAACGCGCCCCACGTGCTGGCGGCCGATCCCAGCCGCTATCCGCTAAAAGTAAGCGAGTGGATAAACGAATTTTTCACCACCACCAGCCAACCAGCCGGCCATGGGTTCGCGCGAACCAACGCCGCGACCAGTTTCGCTTCGTACACCGTAGAGCCCAAAACGAACGCGCCCATCAAACTTATCGTGCTCGACGACACCCAAACCGACGCGCATTTCGCCTTACATATGCAAGGTTACCTGGATGAGGAGCGTTTTGCCTGGCTCACCAATGAGCTGAATCAAGGGCAAGCCGAGGATAAACTCATGATCATTTCCGCGCACCTGCCCATCGCGCTAGTCGGCTATGGCGGCACCAATTCGCCCATCACGAGCACCCAACTGCTGGCCAAGCTCCATGAATATCCGAACCTGCTCCTATGGGTTGCGGGACACCGCCACCGCAACGCGATCACCCCGCATATGGGGGCGAACCCCGCCCATCCGGAAGACAATTTCTGGGAAGTCGAAACCGCCTCGCTGAGGGATTTTCCGCAGCAGTTCCGCACCTTCGAGATTCTGCGCAACACCGACAACTCGATCTCCATCCTGGCGACCTGCGTGGACCCGCAGGTAAAGGCCGGGGAGCCCGCCGCGATCTCCCGCGGCTACGCGGTTGCCGCCGCGCGGATCTTTACCAATCCCTGCCCGAATTGGGTCGATACGAACGCCTACGCCACGAACGCCGAGCTCGTCAAACTGCTGAGCCCCGCCATGCAAAAGAAAATCGCCAACTATGGCGGCACGCTGGCGCACCCAGTAGCCGTCGACCGCACCCCAACGGGTGTGTTGGTCAGCTTCAAAGGAAAATTGCAGTCGGCCGACACCCTCGCCGGACCGTGGCGTGAAGTCTCTGAAGCCACCACCCCCTACACGGTGTCCGCCAGCGCTGGCGCTAAATACTATCGCGCCATCGAGTGACGACCCGCGGGCGGAAGACGCGTGCTTAAAGCCCTGGCCGGAACAGGCGGCCGCTGGAAGTCTGGTAGTCGTTTCCCCGATTCGCGCCGCGCTGTCGCAACACCTAGGCAAGCCGGTCAAACCATCGGTGGTCTACCGGCTCTTGGCCCGGCATGGATGGCGCAAGATTGCACTCGAGACCCGGCATCCCAAGCGCAAGCCCGAGGTCCAGGAAGACTGGAAAAAAACTCCCGGAAGCGCGGGCAGCCTTGCTGCCCCGCAACGCGGTCAAGGGACGACACGCGCGGTTGATGTTTCAAGCTGAGGCGCGTTTTGGCCGGAGCGGATTCGCCGCAGCCGGTCTCCGTCCCCTCAGCGCCCCGTGGTGGCTGCCAGGTTAATCCGCCGTCCGGGCGGACGAGGGCGCTTGGGTTTCCGGTTTCCATTCCTGGGACCATTGGCGGATGCGCGCGATTTCCGGCTCGAGAATGCCCAGGGAAGCAAGAAAGACTTGATGCGCGTCGGGGGCGCGTTTCTCATATTCGGCGTGCCAGCGAGCCATTGCCTGCTCGTCCAAACCCGCCGCCCGCAGCATTTCGACCCACATCGCTTTGTCCACTTTGGCGGGAATCGCCCCGGTGGCGAGGCCTTTCATCAAACTTACCAGCAAGGTCTGCTGGCTGCGCAAGTCGAGAATTTGCTCCTCCAGCGCCCGCCAACGCCGCTCGAATACGCCCTGGCGCGGCTTGCCCTTGGCCGCCAGCATGGCCCGGATGTCAGCCAAGGTCAGCCCGGCGCGGCGGAAACGACAAATGGCGTCCAGTTTCCGCGCGTCCTTGTCCGTGTAATACCGGTAGCCGGCGGTCGTGCGCCCGGAGGGCGGCAGCAGCCCCACGCGGTCATAATACAACAGCGCCGTGCGGGACAAGCCGAATTGGCGCGCCAGTTTGGAAACGGTCAAGCGCATGTTAAAAAGGGCGGCGGCCCGCGAGCAACCGCCGCCCGTGATCCGTTTACCGGCTCTTTTGCCGGATCTCAGCCACTTTTTCGGCGGGCAAGCCCAACCATTCGAGGAAGCTTTGATGCCCCTCGGGATGACGCGTCTCGAACACGCGATGCCACTGCGTCATTTTATCCGTCGCCAGCCCGATAGCCTCAAACATGGCGACCCATTCGTCCACTGTCACTTTCGTTTTCATCGTTTTGCTCTTTTTTGTATTGTTGAACCTCTGTCACGGCCATGACGAAGCAAAGGCTAAAGTATGAAGCGGTAGACGGGTCAAGCGGCGGCGAAAGATTTTTTTAAAGCCGCAAGCGAACCCAGGCCGGCGTGGTTAATCGAACACCGCGTATGAGATTTGCGAACCAGCCAGGCGTTTAAGGATTGGGCATTGACGCAATCTTGGAAAACTCGGCGGTGACCTGAGTTTTTGGGGTACCCACGCCCGTTTTACCGGACGCCGTCAATTCTCTTTGCCGGGACATTTCCATACGCAAGGAGATATACGCGATAAA
Source organism: Verrucomicrobia bacterium UBA1319 (assembly GCA_002306985.1). GTDB lineage: Bacteria > Verrucomicrobiota > Verrucomicrobiia > Limisphaerales > UBA1319 > UBA1319. The sequence continues at coordinate 9,074 of DBTJ01000119.1, read as the reverse complement.
AACGTTGTCCACTTCCTGACCGCGCACGCGCCGGAGTTGAGAGCCGAAAACAAAGCAGATGCCGGCCGAAATGCCGGTCATCAGCGCCAATGGCCAGCCCCAGCCGTAATGAACCCAGGAAAGCGCGCAAGCAAACAATCCCACAAGGCCCGCCACCCCGCCGAAGAGGGCCGCCCAAAACATCGTGGCAAAGAGCCGGACCCGCCCTTCCAGTTCTTGAGTATACTCGAATGCGCAACCACTCGCGCGACACAACTCGGCTTTCCAAAAGTTAAACAGGGTGTGCAAATTATCGCGCTCCGGAATGGTATAGTCCGTCGCATGGCTCGCCTTGAGCGCGTTTAACTCGAACTCCAACATGGGGCCATAGGGGAATTTATCTCGCAACAGCGCCTGGTGAAACTTGCTGCGCTCCGCCACGCCCCGTCGCAATCTTTCAAACCAGGTAAACCACTCGGCGGTTAAATTATCGACCAAGCTCACCGGAAAAGCGCGGAGGATATTGCCGGTGAGAAACGCCAAGAATAGCGAGACCACGGCAATCGGCCAATGCTTCTCCACAATGCCGCACAGATAATCCAAACTCTCCCGGGCGCTGGTTGCGGTCTGACCTTGCATCAACGCGGCGGCTAGAAGGCCAAAACTACCCACCACGTACGTGCCCGAACCAAGAATGGCGAACAGATCGTACTTCTTGAGGTTCTGCATGGGATTCGCGATAATCATAGCGCATGCCTATTTCCCGCCGTTCGGCCCCGCGGCCGCTTCGGCGATTATTAAGTTGGTTACTCCCTCCTACTTGTGGCCGGTTGACTCCAACGCCACTAAAAACCATTCATCGCACCAAACTCCATTGCGTGCTTGATCAATTATTAGGTTATCCGCTTAACCGCACAAACCGGCAACACCTCATCAGCCATTAGCAATGAACACAATATTATTACATATTGATACCTTATTTGATCGGTATTATTCAATTATTAATTTTCACTATCGTAACCTATTATTAACAAATTTGTTAAACCCCACTTCAAACGATCGAGCGCGACCCCAATCGGGGTTAAAAAGTGATTTTTTGATCGCCTTATGGTTTATTTCAGCTTATATCTCACGGCCAATTATTCGAGACCGGGATGGCGCGAAGCACCCGATTCGTGTGACCTTGCTTTTTTGTATGTCTAGACCGATTTCGAACATGGCGGCTTTATTGGTGCTGGCGTTACCCGCGCTCGCGGCGACGGAACCGCCCGTCAGCTTCAGTCTGGCGGTGTCTAACATGCTGCGGCTGGAAAACCTTGCGTATGAGGAAATCCAAGTCGATAAGCCCGCCGTGGAAGAGACGCAAAAAACCGAATGGAAACGGCAGCCGGACGGGGTACGGTATCGTCAGATCCGCGCAAAAAATGACCCGCTCATGCCGTATGTCACCGAACTTTGGGACGGCCAAGATTTTTACACGATTTACACGGATTTCGCGATCAAGGATACCCGGCATCGCCCGAACCCGCCTTCATTTCCGGGCGAGCTCTCCAGCCGCTGGTCCTCGAACAGTCTACAAGCCATCCCGCAACCGGCGTTGTTCGGTGAAGTGCCTTGCTGGCGTTACACCTGGGAATGCGAAACGCTCGTGGCTAATTCGGTGGATGGCCATTTCCTCCCGACCAAAGCCACCTTACACCGTAGTGATTTTGTCGATCAAGCCACCGGCTATTGGATAGGTTACACCCTCACGAACCAAGCCGGCCAATGCCATCGAGCCATCCGATTAATCAACCTTTCCACCAACGAAATCCCGGCGGCCCATTTCAAGCCGCCCCAACCGCCGATTCGCGTGCGCGAGGAAACGGACGATTACCGCGTTTACCAAGAGGAAGTCCAGCTCTTGATGCAAAAAGCGGGGGTGCTTAAACTCCGAAATCCGGCGACCTACGCCTGGTTTATTGGCTTGGGCGCGGGCTTGTCGATCTTCATAATATACCAGCTGTTCGCCCGGAAAAGCTGAGCCGTTTTGGTTCCCCGGCAACGAACCCACCGACGCGAAGCGGGCTTCGCGCGGCGGTGGGCCCCGAGTTCGTTTGCCAACAAACAAAACCCCGTCCTTTAGTCACTGTTCCGAAATCTTCAGCCCGACTTGGCAACACGGCGGCGAGGCCATCGTTTTTCACCTGACCGCGCCCAAACAAACTCCATAAGCGGATTTCATGAATCAATGGCGACAGCTATTCCCAATCGAAGGCGCGCCGCTCTTTCCCAAAACCAAACACCGGCGACTATTCCAATTCCCCCACTTTGCCAGCCAGAACACGCGGTCACACCTGATCCGCAACGACAATAATTACACCTTATAGCACGCCCATTTTCCGTTACCGAAAGCCGACAACTCTATCATTAGTATATATAATATACACATAAAACACCACGCAACTTTTTCGACTACAGCAGGTTTCAAGCAAAGGTTCCGCCTTGCGGATGTGAATCCAATATCATTCCAAATCATACTTAAAATTATATAACATTTTTGCTTGCTATGTACCCTAGCTATTCGAGAGTTGATCTCGAATTCCCGAATCGCCATGGCAAGCAACAAGATTTTACTGTGCCAAGATTAGCTGGCGAAGTCCCGTTTGTTTTAGAATTCGACACTACACCAGCCTTTCGGCTTGCCAAGTCGAGGAGTTCAGCGCACGGCAGCGACCTTGAGACGCGCATGACGCTCGAAAAAATCCGCGTGATCGGCCCGGATGCCTACGCCGAGCCGTCCGAATTGAGCATCGAGCGCGCCGTCACGGAAGTGAGGATTACCCTCACGTTGAAGACCGCCGACCGAGTGAGCCGGGCGGCCAAGGAGCCGACAAGAAGGGTGTTCTATCCCACCGTGTTGGCAGTATCGAAGTCCGGCGCCAGCCCGCCGCAACAATCCGTCAACGCGCTGGCCAAATTTTACCGCACTAAACGCTAAGGGTGCGGGTAGGGGGAGAAAACCAGAGCAGTCCGGGATCATGACGGCAAGGTTCGGAAGCCTTGCCGTCAGATTTTTTCAACGGCCAACCGCGCCGTCATGGCCAAATCCCTCCGCCGATCCTCCTGTTTGCGTCGCAGTCGATCTCGCGTTGCGATCAGCGCCGCCGGCAAAAAATCTCGCAACGCGATAACGCCAACCTCACTTAACCCTCCGGGGTTCGCCACTTCTTGAATCACCGCCTCGGCGCTTTTGCCGCGCTCGACCAGGTAGGCCGCCGTGGCTAGCACCGTGCGAACGCACAAATCCCGTTCCGCCTCGTCCCGCAATTCAAACGCCTCGCCGATTTGCCGCAACGTTTCCGCCACGAGCGCCGGTCCGCAAGAAGTCAGGGTTCCCAATCGGTCGAAATCCGCATCAGCGCGCGCCTCGTACAAGGCCGACACCGGGTCCAAGCAAGCGCGCAAGGCCGCCCGATCCTCGCTCGACACCCGCCGGCCGTATTGCGCCAAAGTGGTCCCCTGCCCGATCCGCCACAAGACATTCGGCAGCGCCCGAATCCAGCGCACCCCCGGAAACCCCTCCTCCAACCGCCGCAAAGTCAAGCCATTGGCGCACGACACCAAAACGGCTTCCGTCTCACGCGCCCGCGCCAGGAACGCCGCGTCCAAAGTCAACACCCCCCGCGCCGGAATCATCAAAAACACCAACCCGCCCGCCACCGCGAGTTCCGCCGCCGAACCGGCCACTACAACGCGCGAATACGTCGCGCGCAACCGCTCCAATCTCGCCGCCGACCGATTAAACACCCGGATTGGAGATTGGTCCACCCGCTCCCTGCCCTCCAGCAGGGCCTCGGCTAAGTGACCCGCACCGTAAATATTATGGCGAATCATACTCATTGTTTTGAACTTGCGATTAAAACCAGGCCAATTCATCAGTCTCCCGGGCTGGCGCTATTGCCGGCGGTTACGGGGCACCGCGAATGCGCGTCCGCCGCTGGCCTAATCGGCGGGACTGGCTTCCGGCATACTAAAGCTCACCGGAGGGGCTTAATGAAATTAATCCATTCCGCCAGCCAGGACCGACATCCTGGCGCCGCGGATGGCGATGGTTCGACCGCCGGAGCCGGTTGATTTTACGCCGCGTTTTCAGCGGTTTTGACCGCCGCCGCATAGACCTCTTTCAGCGGCACTCCGGCCATTTCGGCAGCCGCCCGGCAACTCTCGTACTCGGGGGCCAACTGCACCCGGCGGCCGTCCAGGAAGCCCGACTTGACCGAAATGGGGCCGAAGCCCGTCTCCACCGCGCGGCATTCCCGCCGCAGTTTTCGCCGCTCCATGATTTGGCGGCGGACGCCAAACGCCGTGGTTTCTCGCAGCAGCATCACCGTGAAACGATCCGCTTCCGCGGGGGCGCACAGCACCGTCAACAACACTCCGGGACGGTTTTTTTTCATCTGGATGGGCGTGTGAAACACGTCGAGCGCGCCCGCGCCCAAGGCGGCGGTGGTAAAATGGCCGAGGATTTCGGAGGAAACGTCGTCCAAATTCGTTTCCAGCACGGCGATTTGATCCGTCTCCCAATCGTGCGCCGCCGCGGCGCCGGCCGCCGCCGCGTTTTCCCCCAAGACAACCCGCAGCACGTTCGGTCGGGTGCGGTTATCGCGCGTGCCCAAGCCATACGCGATGCGGCTGGGAACGAGACCTTGCATGGGACCGAAGCTCACCGCGAATTCCGCCAGCAGGGCCGCGCCCGTGGGAGTGATCAATTCGTGCGGCTCGTCGCATTGAGACACGGCCACGCCGCGCTCGCCTAAAATCTCCAATGTCGCCGGGGCGGGCACGGGGAAACGCCCATGCGCGCAATCCACCCAGCCCGTGCCCTCGACCACCCACCCCGCCGCCACGACGGGCTGGCCAAGCATCTCCAAGGCCAGGCAACCGCCGATGATATCGAGGATCGAATCCAGCGCGCCCACTTCGTGAAAATGAACTTCGTCCACGGGTTTGCCGTGCACTTTGCCCTCGGCGCGGGCGATCCGCGCGAACACCGAGACGGCCCGGTCCTTGACCCACTTGGAATACGGGCTGGCCTCGATCAACTGGCGGATCTCGCGAAAGGCGCGGTGGGGGCCGTGGGCATGCGTCGCCGCGCCATGCGCGTGCGCGGGGTCGGCGTGATGCGCCCCTCGGGAATCAAAGGCCTCCGGCCCGTGGTGGCCATGGCCATGGGAATCCTGGGTGGCGGTCTCCAAGTCATGATGGTGATGTCCCTCGCCGCTCTCGATATGCACGTCGAACTTGGTTCCGACGATACCGCACTTCTCCTTTTTCGCCGCGTGCATATGCCAGCCGTCCACGGGCAATTTACGCAAATCCTCCCGCAGGATTTGAAAATCCACCCCGAGATCGAGCAAAGCCCCGAGGAACATGTCGCCGCTAATGCCGCTGGTGATATCTAAATAAAGTGTTTTCATGATTGCGCGCCGCCCCTGTCTTGCCGCCGGTTCACGGGGCGGCCAAAGCGTTGATCTGGCTGGCGGCGTACCCGGCGCCGAAGCCATTGTCGATATTCACCACCGTAACTCCGCTGCCGCAACTATTCAACATGCCCAGGAGCGCGGCGATGCCCCCGAAGCTGGCGCCGTAGCCAACGCTGGTGGGCACGGCGATCACGGGCTTGGAAACCAGGCCGGCCACCACGCTGGGCAGCGCGCCTTCCATGCCCGCCACCACCACCAAAACGTTGGCGGTCTGGAGTAAATCCATATGGTTCAGCAACCGGTGCAATCCGGCCACTCCGACATCGAACAGCCGTTCCACGGTGTTGCCCATGATGTCGGCGGTCACCGCCGCCTCCTCCGCCACCGGCAAATCGCTGGTGCCCGCGCATAGCACGGCGAGCTTACCCGGCCGCTTGGCCAGCGCGGGCCGTTCCACCGTCAAACACCGCGCGGTCTCATGATAGATCGCGTCCCGCTGCCGCCGGCGCACGGCCTTAACGTGCTCCGGGGTCACCCGGGTCACCAGCAGGCACGTCTCGCGCTCGAGAATTTTCCCCGCGATGGCGGCCACTTGCGGCGGCGTTTTGCCCGCGCCGTAAATAACCTCGGGGAAGCCCTGGCGCAAGGAACGATGCGTATCCACGCGGGCAAAAGGCAATTCCGCCAGCGGCGCGGCCTGAAAAGCCCGCAATACTTCCTGGGGGCTAACGCGTCCCCGCTTGAACGCTTCCAACAATTGAGTGGCCTCGATCAGTGTCACCTCGGAAAAGTGCCACGGACCGCGCCATGCGTCACGCGGGAAATGCGCGTTTTTTTGCGAGCGCGAACGGCCGCGCGAGAGAGCCAGGGAAGCGGTTCAGGGTTCGCGGCAAGCGGCGGTTCGCCACCGTTCTTTTCGCGGGCGAACGGATATCCGGTTTAAGACGAACCCCAGGACGCCATAATTCAACGGCTGTAATCGCGCGTCAACGAGGCGCGTTCGTCCAAGCGCGGTCCCCCCGCGAATTCGGCGGATTAACTCTCGGCATCGCGCGTTTTTACCAAATCCTTTTCCGCCAACACCCAATCTTCGAGGGTCAACGGATGTTCGGGCAACTTGTCGCGAAACAGTTCATAGGCGTGCTGGCGCACGGCGGCGGCGCTCAATTCCGGGGTGAAGGGTTTGGGTTGAGGCACGGCGGGTTGCTCGGTTTTCATAATAGGTCCTTCCACTTAACAATTTATGCCTTCGGTTCCTTAGCTCTAATTTAGTCCAATCCAGCGGGGATGCAAACGGACTTGAGCCGCCGGGATGAAATAATTCGGCGGCGCGGCGCGCCAACGGATCACGGCAAAGCCATGAGTTGATAAAAGCGCGCGTTGCGACCCGTCACCCCGCTATCTTGAACCTCAACCGTTCCCGCCGTGGTTTGAGCGGGGATATCTTTGAGCACAGTCCACGCGGCGTTAGCCAACTGATCCGACCCGAGCGCGCGATACGCTTGCCCGGCCTCGGCCGGGAAACTTAACACGACGGCGCCGTCACGAACCCTTAGCGAGAGGACGAGCAGCGTGGATTCCGCCCGCCCCGGCGTGGGCGCGGCGGCGCGCCAATTCACCGGATCGTTACCAAACAGCCGGGGGTTGAGCCGGTGCAATGAAAAACCGCTACCCGCCGCCGCGGCGGGCCAGGGCGCCGCGCTTTGATAGACCACGCGTTCAACGAGCACATAGGGCACATAGCCCGCGTCCGGATGCGGCGGCAATTGCACCGGGTCCGGCTTATAGAGTTCAATCGCGTCCCCGTCGTTGCCGAGCTTGCCGCTATAGGGGCCAAACAGGGGCGTGGACGCGGGCAAGCTCGGGTAGCGCGCGCGGAAAGCGGCAAGCGCGGCCGCGTTGGCGGCGGGATCGAAATTCACCAGGAGCAGCGACGCGCCCGAAGCCAGCCGCAAGCCCGCGGGAAACGTGAATTGAATGCCACCCCCCACCTTCCAGGTATTGGTCGGGTAGTTGACGTCGTACAACGCGTAGTTGCCCGAACTGACATTGAACAGCTCGACATATTCGCTGAGCGGATCGTCCACGAGATTGGTGCCCTCGGACACCAAGGGCGGATAACTCATGATTTCGCTGATCACGAGGGGGCCGATCAGCGGGTACGCGTTGCTGGCCCCGGCGCCCGCGCGGAACTGGGCCAGGCTGGCGGGGTTATCCACGCCGAAAGTCCGGCGGCTCAAGGCGACGAATTCCGCGCCCACGCTCGTGGGGTAACGGCCGAAGGAAACCCCGTTGGCCGAAGCGCCGAAAGTCAGCTGCGCGCGGTAACCGGTGAAATTTCCCGCCGTGTCGCCCGAGCTGAGATACACCTGGTCGCCGTGCGCGGAATTAAAAGTGAAGTTGTTATTGCCGATGAACTGGTATTCGTAAATCACGTAAAAACCGCCCGCCGGGATTTTCGCGCCGGCGGGAATCCGGTATTTTTTGAGATTTTCGGAGGCATTGCTCAAGAACCAGCCGCCGATGTCGATCTCGGCGGCGGTGGGATTATACAACTCGACCGCGTCTTCCAAAGGGGGATCGGTATGGCTCAACAGTTCGTTAATCCACACGTTCGTAAGCGGCAGGTAATTGCGGCTGCCGGGCGTGGGCGTGGTGGCGAACCGCGCGATCGCCGCCGCGCCATCGGGCAAGCGCCCTTCGGATTCGCCCGTGGCCTGAGCCCCAAATTCGACCCGATCAATGGCCGCGCCACCGGCGCTGGCTAGGGATAGCACCGCCCCTTGCTTGCTCAAAGCAAAACTGGTGTGATTGGCCCCGCTGTTGGTCTTTTTATCCGCCAGGTATTGCGCCCAGCCGTCCGGGCCGATAAAGCTCAGCTCGGGCACGGAGAACGCCGTGGTGGCGGTGGCGTTAGCGCACGTCAGCAGGCAGCCCGCCAGCGCCACCGGGCGGGCGCTTCGGTTGTACAGTTCGAACCAATCCGCGCCGGACGCCGGATCGGCCATCCACTCGTTAAGCCTCAGGTCCAACGGGTCTCCCAGGTCGACCGCGCCGCTATTGGCCGCGCCCGGCGTAGCCAAGGCCAGCAAAATCCACTGGCCGCCAACCCGCCCAAAGGAGAGGTCTTTCACTTGAAAACCGTAATCGACAAAATCAACCGGCTGGCCGGCGGGATCGAACAAATAGACGCTCCCGCTTTCGCCGGACAAGCTGGCGCCTAGGTTAAGTTCGGTTTCCCCCGCGCCGGACGCCGTCCGCCCGCTATCGCACCAGATCACGCGATAGCCTCCGGCGGGCAAAACCACTCCGGCGGGCAACACCCAGGCAGCGTTGGTTTGGGCCGTCGCGCCAAGAAAATACCCCGACAAATCCACGGCCGACGCACCGTCGTTATACAGCTCGATAAAATCGGGATTCGCGTTTTGGTACGCGAGCGTTTGATTGCGCGCGAGCACCTCGTTGAGGCGCACCGCGCCCACCGCGCCCGCCGCCAACCAGCCGCCCAAAAGCAGGCTGGCGAGAACCCGAAAAACGGCCGCTAATTTCACATGGTCTTTCATCAATATCCCCGCCCCATATTCCCGCGCGCACTCGCTAAGGCGGCGCGAAAAAATAATCGGAGCATTC
>DBTJ01000072.1:11437-11941 GCA_002306985.1 Verrucomicrobia bacterium UBA1319 | reverse complement strand
GGTAATCGAAATAGGTAATTTGTGTATTAGGGGTGAGGCCATCATCGTCGTAGCCGAATCGGCCACCCAGGCTGATGACGCGTGGAGCTAGGCCGTTATGCCCAGCCGCCCACCGGCACATATCCATTTCGTGAATGCCTTGGTTACCAATATCCCCATTGCCCGTGGCCCATGTCCAATGCCAGTCATAATGAAGGTTTTTGCGCCAGAGTGGCTCCATCGGCGCCGGGCCACACCATAAATTATAGTCTACGCTCGCGGGTATAGGTTGGGGGCCGGGGACCTTGCCGATCGTATCCCGGCGTTTATAGCAAAAACCCCGCACCAGTTTGAGGTTTCCGAGATGGCCCTGTTGCAGATAGGCAAAGGCTTCTCGCAGTGCGGGATCGGAACGGCTTTGGGTGCCCGGTTGCACGATCCGCCGGTATTTCCAGGCGGCTTCAACCAACTTGCGTCCCTCCCAAATATTGTGGGAAATAGGCTTTTCGACATAGACATCTTTGC
>DBTJ01000072.1:5293-11194 GCA_002306985.1 Verrucomicrobia bacterium UBA1319 | reverse complement strand
GCTTTTCGACATAGACATCTTTGCCTGCCTGGCACGCCCAAATGGCCATTAGTGAATGCCAGTGATTGGGGGTGGCAATGACGATGGCGTCAAGATCCGGTCGGTCGAGCAATTCTCGCACATCGCGAGCGGCACTGGGTTTGGCACCTTCAAATTTTTGTTGTTCGCGATCAAGGACTTCCTGGTCGGCGTCGCAGAGAGCCACGACCTTCACCCCCGCCATTTTCTTGAACGTATTGAGGTGGTCCGCACCTTTTCCGCGGACGCCGGCAATGGCAAGGCGCACTTCGCTGCTGGGGTTGAGGGTGTCCGCAATGGCAAACGGGGAACGAAAAGCTAACATACTTGCAGCCAAGGATGAGCTCTTTAAGAAATGGCGTCTTGAAAGTGGGTGCATAGCCGAGTTCCCAGGCGAAGTGCGGTTTCGTTCACGTTGTCGAGGTTACGATATGTTGACAACTCGCGCAGCGCCGATTCGATAAACGGTCACTATTTCCCCTGGATAGGGCCGTATTCTAACGTTTTTCAGCCGGTTTCAAAGGAAAAAGTGCGGCGGTTAAAAATATTATAACATACTGTATATGAGTTAATTATGATTGTTATTGAGCGTGACGGGGGTTGACTTGCCGGTCGCCGGTCGCCGAGTTTAAGCGGTTCAGGATGGGCTGGGTTCATGCGCTAACTTATTATGTTGCAGAAATGTGGCGTTGTTTCATAAACTCCAAGATTTAGGGTCAGTAATGCAGATGAAAAACGTCGTTTTATTAGGCAGCACCGGTTCGATTGGCACCAGTACCATCAAAGTCGCCATGGATTTGCCTGGCCAGATACGTTTGCTGGGGCTGGCGGCGGGAACCAACGCGGAACTGCTGGCGCAACAGACTTTGCAGCTTCGGCCAGCCGCCATCTGCATTAACGATTCCCCAAAGGTCCGGTTATTGCGAGATACGGTCGGTATTTCCAGTGAAGTCTTTCACGGTCCGGAAGGCTTGATACGCTTGGCTACCTTACCCGAAGCGGACATCGTGTTGATTGCGATCGTAGGCACGGCCGGGCTTCAACCGGCTTTGGCGGCTATTCGAGCGGGGAAAGATATTGCGATTGCCTCCAAGGAGATCCTCGTCATGGCCGGTGAAATTGTGATGAGTGAGGCGCGCAAATACGGGGTGCGGGTGTTGACGGTGGACAGCGAGCACTCGGCCATCTTCCAATGTCTGGATGGTAAGCCGTTGGAAAGTGTTCGCAAACTATGGCTTACGGCTTCCGGCGGGCCCTTTCGGTCCACTCCCAAAGCGGAATTTCCCGATATCACAGTGGAACGCGCCCTCAAACACCCGTCCTGGGTGATGGGCAAGAAAATAACCATCGACTCCGCGTCGCTGTTTAACAAGGGACTTGAGATGATCGAAGCTCGCTGGTTATTCGGTGTGGAGATGAATCGAGTCGGCGTGGTTGTGCACCCCCAAAGCGTGGTTCATTCTTTGGTGGAATTCATCGATGGCGCGCTGCTGGCGCAACTATCGATGCCTGATATGTGTCTGCCGATTCAATATGCCCTAACCTATCCTGAACGGGTGCAGAGCAGCCGGATTCAAACGAATTTGGCCAAATTGGGCGGATTGACCTTTGAGGAGCCGGACGAAGACCGTTTTCCGGCCTTGCGGTTGGCCCGTCGCGCGGGGGAAACAGGGAGCACTTTGCCGGCGGTATTAAACGCCGCCAACGAGACGGCGGTGGAATTGTTTTGTCAGCGGAAGATTCGATTCGATCAAATTAGCCAGCTGGTTGAAAGGGTAATGGATCGCCATCGGATTCCTTCAAAAACCTCCCTAGACATGATTTTGGAGGCGGATGCCTGGGCTCGTAAAGAGGCAGCTCAAGCCTGAGGCTGGCGGTGGCGGCACATTGATAAATAACTCGGAATGCGAACGTTATATAATATCCTATTCACGGTTTTTTTCGTCTTGTCGGCCCCATATTACTTTTGGCGGATGCGGCGTCGGGGGAACTGGCAAGACGGATTTCGGCAGCGATTTGGCCGGTATGATACCCGGCTCAAGCAGGCGATCACCAACCGGCATTTAATCTGGTTCCACGCGGTGAGCGTGGGGGAAGTGAACATTTGCACGCAACTGATTCGCGCGTTGGAACCTAGGGTGCCGAACATAAAAATCGTGGTTTCCACCACCACAACCACGGGCATGGGGGAGTTGCGAAAATTACCGCGGCATATTGAAAAAGTTTATTATCCCATCGATCGCAAAAAGTGTGTGCAACGCGCGCTAGCCACGCTGCATCCGGAGGCGATCGTATTGGTGGAAGCGGAGATTTGGCCTAATTTTCTTTGGCAGGCCCGTTCTCGGCATATCCCGGTTTTTCTCGTGAATGCGCGGCTCTCCAAGCGGTCCGCTCGAAATTATCGTTGGTTTGGATTTCTTTTTCGCCCGTTATTTGCCTCGATGGCTGGTGTCGGAGCGCAGAATGAAGAGGACGCGGAGTGTTTGCGTCAGTTGGGGTGCCGCCCGGACGCGGTGCATGTGGTTGGCAACCTGAAATTCGACGCCGCCAAGCTCGATGAGCAGCGCGTATTGGATGTGCCCGCCATGTTCCGCCAGTTGGGCGTGCCGGACGATGCGTTCATTTGGGTGTGCGGCAGCACGCATGCCGGGGAAGAGGTGGTTTTGGCCCAGGTGTTTCAACGTCTCAAAAAACAATTCCCCAACCTTTTCTTGGTGCTCGTGCCCCGGCATTTTGAGCGGGGCAAAGAAGTCGGCGGCGCGCTAGCAAGTTCAGGGGTCAAATTCGTTTACCGGAGCGAAGTGACTGTTTCCCGCGAATTCACTCCTGGTTCGGTCGAATGCTTATTGGTTAACACCACCGGCGAATTGAAGTATTTTTACGAGCAAGCTACCGTCATTTTTGTCGGTAAAAGCCTGACTGCGCAAGGCGGTCAAAATCCGATCGAGCCCGGTTTCTTAGCCAAGCCCATGCTTTTTGGCCCGAATATGCAAAACTTCACCGCCATTGCCGCGGCGTTTGTGCGTGAAGACGGAGCTATTCAAGTCAAAGATGCCGTCGATCTGGAGAAATCGCTGGCCATTTTGCTAGGCAATGAAGATCGGCGCAAGGAATTGGGGCAAAACGCGCTCAAAGTGGTGAAGCAAAACCAAGGTACTATTGAGCGCACGGTGGATATGATTGTTCGGGAGTTGCCGCAGGATGAAGTTTACGTGGCGCCGATGGCCATTTCGTGATTTTATCACCGTTCCCTGGCGGACGCTGGTTTTTGCCGGACGCGCCGAGGGTCCAATTATCGCTTGGCCAATCTCATTCCATTGGTTAGGCTCGCCGCTAAATGATGCGAATCCATCGAATTGCGGACTATGCCATCTAATACCGATCCCAATGTAAAATCTGGCAAGGGTGCCCTGTGGCGATGCATGCTGGTATTGCTGCTGGTTTTAGGGGCGATTTTCTGGCGCAGTTTCATTCCCTCCCAGATCATGTTTGCCAATGATGGGCCGCTGGGGCCGTTGAATTCGCAGGGGAAGTGGTTTTTGGCCACTTTTACGGGCACTTGGCAGGATTTAAATTGGGTCGGAGGGCAAACGACGGGTTCCTTGCCGAATTTTTCGAGTCTTATCTACCTGCTTTTTGGACCGGTTGGCATGTTGAAAATCAACGCGGGTTTCTCGTTGTTCTTGCTGGGGTTGGGAGCTTGGTTTTTCTTGCGCCGCCTGGGTTTAGGGTCGGCCGCGTGTTTGCTCGGCGGCTTGGCGGCGGCCTTGAATTCCAATGCGGTATCGAATGCTTGCTGGGGATTGCCCGCTTGGTGTTATACCCGCGGACTGGCCTATTTCGCCCTGGGTTTGCTCGTGACCCGTCCGGGTAACCCCTGGTTGCGGGCGGTACTGGCGGGCGGCGCTTTAGGCCTGGGGGTGGCGGATGGATTCGATACTGGGGCGATCTTCAGTTTATACGTGGCGGCCTTTGGGGTGTACGAGTCCTTGATCGCATCTGAAGCTCGCGGCAAACAACTGGCGTATGGCATTGCTAAAGTGGCGATAGTTGCCGTTGCCGCGGTTTTGGTGGCGGCCCAAGTGTTGTCGACATTGATTGGCACCCAGATCAAAGGAGTGCAAGGAACCCAGCAAACGCAGGAATCGAAGGAACAACGCTGGGATTTTGCCACCCAGTGGAGTTTGCCCAAGGTCGAGACGTTGCGGGTGATCATTCCGGGTTTGTTTGGCTACCGGATGGATACTCCGGATGGAGGCGGCTATTGGGGCACGGTGGGGCAGCAGCCTGGTTGGGATGTTCATCATCAAGGAATCCCACGCTATTCCGGATCAGGCGAATACGCCGGCGTGCTCGTGATGTTGGGAGCGGCGTTGGCCTTGGTGCAATCGTTGCGTAAGAGCGGGTCGCCTTTTAACTTGCGCGAAAAGAAATTGATTTGGTTTTGGGTGGCTATGGCGGTGGTGTCCTTATTGTTGGCGTTTGGCCGGCACGCGCCATTTTACCACTTGGTGTACGGATTGCCTTATTTTTCCACCATTCGCAATCCGATCAAGTTTATGCAGCCGTTCCATATGGCCGTGGTAGTTCTGTTCGGCTATGGTTTGGAAGCGGTGACCCGGTTGTACTTGTCTCAGACTACCAATCCTATGACCGCTTTGCGCGATCAGCTGAATGCCTGGTGGCGGAAAGCCGCGGGAAGTGAAAAAAAATGGTTTTACGGACTAGGGGCATGGGTGGCCGCCAGCTTGCTCGGGCTCCTGATATTTTCCGCGTCGAAGCCGGATGTGATTAAGTTTCTCCAACTTACTGGTTTTCCGGAGACGGCTTGGGAAGCCACCTTTAGGTTCAGTGTTGGAGAAATCGGATGGTATTTGTTTTTTCTGGTATCCTCCTCCGTCGTTCTCGTGTTAATCGCGGCGGGCGCGATGTCAGGCCAACGGGTCCGCCTGGCTTGGCTGTTGCTGGGCGTGTTGCTCGTCGCCGACTTGGCGCGCGCCAATAACCCTTGGGTACAGTATTACGATTATACCTATAAATACGCCTCGAATCCGGTGATCGAAAAACTCAAGCAAACCGGCAATGAGCAGCGCGTGAAAATCCTGCCCTTCCAGGTGAACGAGGCGTTGACTGTGATGCAGCAGGTGTACCAAATCGAATGGCTGCAGCATTTGTTTCCCTATAACAATATCCAATCCCTCGATATCACGCAGGAACCGCGGGTGGCGGAGGATAACGCCGCCTATCGAGCCGCTTTCCAAGCGGGCGGGGCGACATCGTTGTTGCGGCTATGGGAACTAACGAATACGCGTTATTTGATCGGATTATCGGGCGAGTTCATCAATGTCATCAACCAGCAACTCGATCCGGTAAACAAGCGATTCCGTCCATATATGACTTTCGATCTGGCGCCCAAGCCCTCGGCGTCCCGTCAGCCCAAGACGGAGGATTTTACCGCGGTGGCCAAACCGGAGGGAGTATTCGCGGTGATTGAGTTTACCGGGGCGCTTCCGCGCGCCGCGCTCTTTGCGAATTGGCAAACCACCACCAACGATGACGCGGCCTTGAAGACCTTGGCCGATCCAGGGTTCGATCCGCATCGCACCGTGTTGGTGTCGAGCCCCCTATCGAGCCCTCCGCTGACGGCGGCGAATGCGTCGACGAACACGCCGGTGGAATTCAAGTCATATGCGCCCAAACACATTCAGTTAAGCGCGAAGGCCGAGGCGCCTTCGGTGCTCCTGTTGAATGATAAATACGATCCCAATTGGAAAGTGTGGGTCGATGGCCAGCCCCAACCGCTATTGCGCTGTAATTATCTGATGCGCGGAGTTCAAGTTCCGGCGGGTACGCACACCATCGATTTCCGGTTTGAACCGCCCG
>DBTJ01000072.1:0-5037 GCA_002306985.1 Verrucomicrobia bacterium UBA1319 | reverse complement strand
TGACCCGCCCGCCGGTGGGTTGTACGTCAGCCTCGCCGCCATCGGAGCGTGCCTTTTGCTGGGGGTGGCGCTTGGGTTCATCGAAAACCGGCATTCCTGATCCGTGTCATGAGCCATCAAGAGTCGTACCGCAACAATCAAGCGTATGCCGAGTTCCTTTCCGGATGGGAGGACGGTTTCTATGCCAAGTATGTGGATGCCTTGGCCGCGGCCCAGTCAGGGGCCCGCACTTTGGATGTCGGTTGCGGCGTGGGGCAAGTGGTAAAATTGCTGACCGCCAAAGGTTATGAAGCCCACGGGGTGGATGTTTCCCAGCCTAACATCGAGCGCGCCCAAAAAGTCTCGCCCCGCTGCCAGCTTTACGACGGTAAAAAGCTCCCTTTTCCCGATGGTTTTTTCGCGGCGGCGGGTTCGTTCAACGTTTTGGAGCACGTGGATGCTCCGGAGGATTTTATTAAGGAATTAGTTCGCGTGGTGGCACCCGGGGGAATCGTGGTGCTCTCCAGTCCCAATTTTATGCGCGCCATTGGATTTCGCGATTATCATCCCCGTATGCGCGGTTTGGGCAACAAGTGGCGCAACTGGCGCGCATTGCTGGCCAAACGGCGTCAAATTCGGGAGCAACCCGACGCGGTTCGCTTTGAGCGCATGCCGCCCATTGTTAAAAATCCCTTCACGCCCGATGATGACGCCGTCGTTGCCACCAACGGCGTGGAGATGGCTTTTTTCCTCGATCGTTTCGGCTGCCGGGTGGACTCGGTGAATTGCACTGACCGGTACGTGGCCAAGCCGCTGGATTTTCTGCTGAATCTCACCCCGGCGCGGTATCTGATGTTCAACGCCTTTGTGCGGGCGCGTAAAAAACGGCCAGCCGCCACGCCGGCGCGGAGTTAGGGTTTCCCGCGATAATCGCCCGTTATTGAATACCCGCATGAAAGCCTTGATGATCGCCCCGTTTTACGAGTACCGGTACGGCGGCGCGGAGTTTATCATGCGCATCCAGCGCCAATGCTTGGAGGAGCGGGGAATTGAAATTGATGTGCTCTGCCTGAGCGGTGGGCCTGAGCCGCAACCTGGCGTCATCTGGCGATTGCCTTTGCCTCGATGGCTGCTCAAGCATCCCTTGGCGGTCAAACGGGGCATTATCTTTCTGAACAATCCAGGGTTCGACCGCCATTTTTTCAAAGTCATGCGCGAACTGCCCATTCCATTCGAGCGCTACGACTTGTTCCATTGCCAGACCCATTACTGGCTGGATATGGGATTGCGGCTCGCTTTGAAACACCATAAGCCGCTCGCGTTGACGTTTCATGACAATCTGCCGCGCGAGATTCCCCGGGATTTGATGTTCCCGTTATTTAGCCTGGGATTGCAGTGGCTGGAACGGTTGCAGGGCCGTTATTTGCGGCCCATCCTTCGCCAGTGTCGCTGGATCAACGGCGTGTCGGATCACGTGGACAAAAAACTGGCGCGGTATTTGGAGCCGGGCGGGCCGCCGGTGTTCACCATCTACAATCCCACGCCCCAAATAGCCACGGTTACACCCGAGCCCCGCCCGCCGTCGAATCCGCCCAAAGCGCTGTATATCGGCCGGCTGAGTAAAGAAAAGGGTTTGGATCTTTTGCTGGATGCCTTCAAGCAATGCCAGGAACCCATGCGGCTATCCATCTTGGGGTTGGAAGGCCCATTGCAGGGAATGGCTCAACAGGCCGCGCGGCGCGATTCCAGAATCCAGCTGCTCCCCCCCGTTGCGCACGCCGAAGTGCCGGCGTTTTTTCACGCGCACGATCTCGTTTGTTGTCCCTCCGTGTGGAACGATCCGCTGCCGGGCACGGTGATTGAAACGCGCCTGTTTCAGAAAGCGATTCTCGCCACCGATCGGGGCGGCATTCCCGAAATACTGGACGGCTATGCCAGGGCGGCCATAGTTAAAACCGGCGGTTTGAACCGCCGGGAACTGGTTCAGGCCATGCGTGCCGGGTTGGCGGAGGCGGCCACCTTGATTGCCCGGCCCCTCGATCCGGAGCGGGAAGCTCGATTTTTGCGACAATTCAGTCGGCAATCGTTCGCCGATCAATACGGCCAGTTGTATGTTAACGGCCGCTTGGCTCGCCAGGTCGCCGCCGATTGAGCGGCGCGGCTTCGCTTTGACTCTTTTGGCCCGCCCAGGAATAATGGCGCTGGGCTGAAACAAAATCACACTGGCATATGAAAACAATTCTAACGGCGATATTGACGGGCATGGTGGTCGTGGCTGGACTGACCGGATGCAAAACCGATCCGAATGAAAGCGCGTCCTCCCCAGGGCATGTGGCCTTGTTTAATGGTCAAGATTTGGACGATTGGCAGGCGGTTTCCGCCGATGCCGCCCTTAAAAAGGAGGATGTTTGGAGCGTGGCCGACGGAGTGATCGAATGCAAAGGCGTTCCGGTGGGTTTCATTTACACGAAAAATGCGTATTTGAATTTCCGGCTAGTGGTCGAATACCGGTGGGCGCCGGGCCAGACGCCCAGCAATAGCGGCATCTTTTCGCGCATTACCGATCCTTCGAAGAGCATCCCGCGTTGCGTCGAATGCCAGCTTAAGCACGGTAGCGCCGGGGATGTCATCGGCTTGCAAGGTTATAATATCTCGACCAATCAAGCGCGCGGCTTTTACCTCAAGCACGAACTCGCGGGCGAAATTCACGGCGTTAAAAAGAATCTCGACGCCGAGAATCAGCCCGGCGAATGGAATCGGGTGGAAATTCTGGCTCAAGATGACCAATACACGGTTTGGATCAATGGCACTAAAGTCAATGAAGCGACCGGCGTGGAGCGCGTCCCTGGCAGGATCGGCCTGCAATCCGAGGGCGGCCCGGTTCAGTTTCGTCGCGCCGCTTTGACGCCGTTGCCCTGACGATCGGCGTCCGCGGGCGATTGGAGAAGCTTGCGGCCGGGATTCGGGGAGAGGATTTTAAATGCGCGCGATTTTCGCCGCCGGGGTTTGGCTTTTTCTGGGCTTCCTCGCGTCGCCGGCGCACGGTGCCGCGGCGGATTTGATGTTCACGAATCCGATCGTCGCCCCGGGCGCCGATCCCTGGGTTGTGCTTTGGAAAGACGCCTATTACTTATGCCAATCCGGGGTGGGGGGAAGTGTTTGGGTAACCCGATCGCAACGGTTGCCAAATCTCGGCCGAGGCGATCGCCGGAGCGTTTGGACCCCGCCTTCGGGTACGGCTTGGTCGAAGGAAATCTGGGCGCCGGAGTTGCATTACCTTCAAGGCAAGTGGTGGATTTACGTGGCCGCCGATGACGGCGATAATGCGAATCACCGAATGTACGTGTTGGAGGGTGACGTGGAAGATCCTCAAGCCCCGTTCACTTTCAAAGGCAAAATCGCCGCGCCCACGGATCGCTGGGCCATCGACGCCACAGTCCTTGAGATGCCTGGCGGCAAACTGTTTCTCATCTGGTCCGGCTGGGAGGGGACCAATAACGTGGCGCAACATTTGTATCTCGCGCCCATGAGTAATCCATGGACCATCAGTGGCGAACGGGTGCGGATCTCTTCGCCCGAGCTGGCCTGGGAAACGCGCGGGCGTCCTTTAGTCAATGAGGGTCCCGAAGTGCTTTGGCGCGGGCCGCATCTTTTTATCATTTACTCGGCCAGCGGCAGTTGGGGCGATGATTATTGCCTTGGCCAGCTAACTTGGACGGAGGGTGAGGTGCTTAATCCAAAATCCTGGGTAAAAAAGCCTGAACCCGTGTTTACGCGCACGGAAAAGGTGTTTGGCCCTGGCCATTGCTCTTTTGTGAAATCGCGGGATGGCGCGGAAGATTGGATGGTTTACCACAGCGCCGTATCGGCTGGCGCGGGGTGGAACCGACGGATCAATATCCAGAAATTCACTTGGAACGCGGATGGCTCGCCTCATTTTGGGCGTCCTGTTGATCCCGGCACTCCCCTGGCTCAACCCTCCGAAAATCTTCGCTAGGCCTAGCCGAATCCGCGCGCGGTTTTGCCGTCGGCGGACCCGCCTTGGAATCAACCGTATTTTCGCGACAGCCGCGACATGTCGTAGGACAGGCGTTGCGCCGGGGTCATCTTGCCAAAATCAGGCGCGCCATTAGCTTTTTTAGGCCACAGGGGAGAGGCGGTTCCTTTCGGGGCGCTCTCCGGAGCGGCGGCTGCGGGAGCTTGCTTTTCCGGCGCCGAGGCTTGGGGCTTACCGGGCACGGTAACGGTGGCGCGGGCGTTCCCGCCGCCATAGCTCATGGCTTGATCCGTGAGGAGTAGGTCTTTTTCCAGCGGCAGTTTAGGACGGATGTTATGACGTTCCAAAACGGCATGGTATGCGCGCACGGCTTCCTCCGGCGAGATCACGCCATCGGTGATCAAGCGAAGCATTTCGATGAACGCCAGTTGGTGTTCCGCCGAATTGATTTTGCGGCCGTATAGAGCCACGCGCGCCCCGTACTTCTGAGCGTCATGGATTAGTTTAAAAGCGTCGTAAGTGGTGCCCGCGCCCCCGCCCAGAATGCCCACCACCAAGTTGGGGTCGTATTGCACGAGCTCTTCCATGAGGCGCGGCCCGTGATAGACGATTTTCAAAAACACGGGCCGTCCCGCTTCGGCTACGCCCGCCAGATTGCGCAGAATATTGTCGTTGATGAACTCGCCTAATTTTTCCGGGGCGATGCCGCTGGAAACATTCGGATCGAACACTTCCAGAAAATACCGGAAACGTTTGCGCTCGGCTTCTTCGCGGAATTCCTTGAAGGCCTGCAACGTGGCGCGATCTTGTTCCAGCTGGTTCACGAAAGTGACCGAGTACAGACCCAAGTTAGCGCCGGGAAATTCGCTGGTGGATCGGTCGCAATCCAAGTGGCCGCATTGGATATGATCGATGCTAGCCGATCGGAAGGTTTGCGCCGGTTCTTTGACGTAGGACCCGTGGCGCACGGCCCACACATCCGTCGTGTCATTCGCGCGGGCGGCGGGCGTGACCAGGGAGTTGCGAAACAGGCCTTGCTGGATCGCCAAGCGGTCGGTACA
>DBTJ01000052.1 GCA_002306985.1 Verrucomicrobia bacterium UBA1319 | reverse complement strand
CGGAAGTCGCCGCCAGATGCCACCAGGTATTCAATGGCAACGGAACCCCGGCGTTCACGGCAACAACATTCCAAGGATTTCCCGCAATAAAATGTAACCCTCTTGTTTCCGAATCGAAAGCCAGCTGATATTCCATACTGTCCGCACCCACGCGCTTGGATAGGATATGCATCCCGGAAGCCAATCCCGTCCGGTACACCCACAATTCCACAGTCATAGGTTGGGTTTCGGTGAAATTCACATTTTTCGAGTCGGGAATCTCCACATAAGCCCCATTAGTTAGCGAAAACGCTGTTCCAACCTTTCCCGGCGCATAGGTCGCGCCGTTCCTAAGCACGCCCTCCGCGCCGCTTAAGTAGTCGGCCACGTTCTCTTCCCCCGCCCACCAACCCACCAACCCATCAGTCAGCGTAACGCACCCCGAATCACTTCCAATACTCGCTTTACTTTTAGTCGTTGGCAAAACCTCACTGGCGCCGAGCGAGAAACCCCAAAGCAAACAAGCAACAAAGAGGCCCGAGATTCGCATATTCATATTTTGAATATTTATAGCATTATCCATACCAAATACTGATGAATCCGCAGAATAGGCCGCCCTGGGGCAGTACATGTCCAAAACATGAGCATTTTGCCACGACAGCGGTCGCCAATTCTACAACTTGATCACTAAACGCACCTTTCACCTTTTTTTCAATACAATTAACAGTGTTTTTATTTTAATCCGCAATTATTGCCGCAGCGGTTAATTCGGCATAATTTTCCCGGCTGGCTTATTCAGAAGATGCTCATTGAGTCGTGGCAACACCCGCTGTTGATAGTCAAACCCTGGTGATTGAATCCGATACCAAACCTCAACGGCTTTACTTTTCGCCCTCGGCCCACCCTCATCGGTTTTTCTCAACACCACTCGATTACGACTTCCTTTTGCAGACCGTGAAGGGCGGCGGCGACGAGGTCGATCAGGTTATGGCGAATGGTTATATTCCTGGGCAACAATGGATTCTGATAATACGGATTATTGCTTTCACCCACCAGAAACAGGATATTGGTGGCTTTTAGCAACTCGCGGGCGAGCAAGGCGGCCCCATTGCGATCGAGCGGCAATAGGTAGACATTACCAGCGCATTCCTCGATGAGCTTCAATGCTTTAGCTATTGTCAATACGCCTTCGGTAATGAGATCAACGCCGGTCAACGATCCAATGGGAGGAATATCCTCGCGCGCCGTGCTCACATCGGTTTCGACGGTTTCGCCCACCATGCGCGCCACGATCTCGCTGGTCGTCCCGCCACACACCACTTTGCGCCCTTGGAATTCCAAGACTCGATGGGCGCATTTATCATCCAGGCTTTTATCGCTCGGGGGACCGGTGAACACAATCAAAGGGGAGGGCTTATGCGCCAAAACACCCACGAGGGTGGCATCATCGCCAATGTCGCCGCCGTAGAGCCCGCGGGTTTTCTGGATCACCATATCCACGACCGCCCGCGCCGAACTGGCCTGCAACATCAGGGTCTTTTGAATGTACGAACCGATTTGGTCCCAGCCCCATTCGGAGTTCATGATCTTGCCCACCCCGGCATGGAGCACGCCGTCGCTAGCCAAGCCTAAAAAATCCCCATGGCTTAAGACTCCTTCGGAAATCCGCAGCATGCGGTCATGCACCATGCGGGTGGAAAATTCCAACGGGGTGAGGCGTCCTCCGGCAATGTAAAAAGCCTGGGGGCTATCAAAATTCGTCAGTTTAAACCGGTGGGTCTGGTGGTAAATTTCGGCAATGATGAAAGTGGAATAGGCGACGTGCCTCGTTTTGCAGACCGGCAAAGTGCCCACCACAGTTTCAACCACGTCCTCGATCGGCGTCGCTTCGCGCAACATGGTGAGGATGATTTCGGTGGTAAGCCGCGCCAATATGTTCGCTTTGACCCCGCTGCCCAGCCCGTCCGATAAAACCACCATGGTTTTTTCTTGCGTGCGCAACACTTTGGCCTGGTCGCCGCACAATTCCTCACCCTGCCGGTTGAGGCTCATGGGATACACTTCAAAGAAGATGGAGTGTTCAGACATTTTCTTTGCGGATCATTTCCAACAAGCGCAACAAACTAACCTTGGTTTCGGCCGTGGCTTCCCCCAGCAAACCCGCCACTTCCTGGGCGACTTTCATTTGCTGATCCACCACCCGGCGCACATCCTGCATGGCTTCTTGCTTGATCCGCCGGCGTTCCTCCTGGCGCCGCCATTCTTCGGTAAGGTCCACCCAAATGCTGGCGACGAACGGCTCGCCGGGAATCGGAAAGATCACTTTGCGGACGTAGAGATCGAATTGCGGATACTCCTGCTCATGCCCAGCCACTTCCACCTGCTCCAAAAAGGCTTTCAGAAATTCATCCGCCCCCCCCAGGATTTCCTTCGCATCCCGGCCGATTAATTGCGCGCTTTCGAGCTTGAACATGCGGCACAGAGCGGGGTTTACGAGCACCACCCGCATTTCCGGATCCAATACAAGCAACCCGTTGGGATCGTAATCCCAGAGCAGCTTATAGAGCTTGCTGGTCATTTCCATAATGTGCGTCCGCTCCAGGATTCCCAGGCCGGCGGCGGATCAACACTCGGCGACATTAACCGCGAGTCCGCCGCGGGCTGTTTCCTTGTATTTACTGCTCATATCCTGGCCGGTCTGACGCATCGTGGCAATGACTTTGTCCAAGGAAACCAAATGGCTGCCATCCCCCGCGCAAGCCAAACGCGCGGCGTTGATCGCTTTGATCGCGCCCATCGCGTTGCGCTCAATGCAAGGCACCTGCACCAAGCCGCCCACCGGATCGCAAGTCAGCCCCAGGTTATGTTCCATGGCGATTTCGGCCGCGTTCTCCACTTGGGCCACGGTGCCGCCTAATATCTCCGTCAAAGCGCCGGCGGCCATCGAACACGCTACGCCGACTTCGCCCTGGCACCCAACTTCAGCGCCGGAGATCGAGGCGTTTCGCTTGTAAAGGATGCCAATGGTTCCCGCGGTCAGTAGAAACCGGGCGATTTGATCCTCGTTCGCCCCTCGGATCATCACCACATAATGCAACACCGCGGGTAGTATCCCGGCGGCGCCATTTGTAGGGGCCGTCACCACCCGTCCACCCGCCGCGTTTTCCTCATTCACCGCCATCGCCCAAAGGCTGACCCAATCGAGAATCGCCAGCGGATCGCGCAAATTGATCTCCGGCTGTTCGGTTAGCTCGCGAAACAAACGCGGCGCGCGCCGTTGAACCTTCAAGCCTCCGGGTAGAGTGCCGGCCGTGCGACAGCCCCGCTGCACGCAATTGCGCATCGCTTCCCAGACGCAAGCCAGCCGGTGACGAGTTTCGTTATCCGTCCGCCATACCGATTCGTTGCGCAAAGCCATTTCACTGGTGCTTAGGCCCGACTCGGCGGCATGGCGTAACAACTCTTCCCCATTCCGGCAGGGAAACGGAAGTTCGGCCATGGCGATTGGAGTTTGCGTGGCGACGCCTTCCTCAATGACAAAGCCCCCGCCGATGCTGGAATAATCCTTTTGCAGCAATACCTGTTTATGGGCGTTCCGAGCGATAAAACGCAACCCGTTCGGATGACGGGGCAAATTCTCCGTCCGATGAAACAAAAGCTGCGCGCCCGCCTCGAACGGCACTGGATGCCCGCCTTTCAAGCGCAACTGCTTTTGCGTTTGGATGCGCTCCAACCGGGCGGGCACCGATTCAACTTCCACGGTTTCCGGGGTCTCCCCTTCAAGTCCGAGCAACACCGCTTTATCCGTTCCATGACCCTTGCCCGTCAGAGCCAACGAACCGAATAAGTGAATTTCAACTTGCGCCGTTTGGGGCAAGACGCTTTCTCGTTCCATCTGGTCCACAAATAAGCGGGCCGCTCGCATGGGGCCCACCGTGTGGGAACTACTAGGCCCAATGCCGATGGTGAATAAGTCCAGCACACTAACCGCCGGAGTGATATCCGAATTGCCCGCTACGATTCCATTCATTCGCATGTCGCCAGCAAGCTAAGCGCAAACCGGCTTAAATTCCACGAAAATACGGCTATTCAACCCCGTTTTTCCTGTTAATAATCAGCGCTATAAGCACATATTTAGACGCTATGATTTTAACCAACAACCGATTCTATCTGAGCGCTTTGGCAACCGCGGCCGCGCTCCTCACCGGGGTGCCGGGAAGCTTAGCCCAAGTAAGCGTGGTCGACCAGCCGGACGTAAACGCCAAATACGATTTCTATCTCGCCAACCGCCCGCCGCTGGCCCCCAGCCCCGCCGTCAAATTACCGATAGGCTCGGTGCGCCCCGCTGGCTGGCTCAAACAACAGCTCGAACTGCAAGCCGAGGGCTTCCACGGTCGCCTTACGGAAATCAGTGAGTTTCTAAAAAAAGAGCATAATGCTTGGCTCAGCAAAACGGGGGTGGGCGAACGCGGTTGGGAAGAAGTGCCATATTGGGTCAAAGGCTTTGCCGGCTGTGGGTATCTACTGGAGAATGAGCGAATGATCAAGGAAACCCAAATCTGGATCGAAGGCGCGCTGAATAGCCAGCAACCCGACGGCTGGTTTGGGCCGGATAAAGGCCGCACCGGGCTGGCCACCGACCTTAAAGGCCGGGAGGATCTTTGGCCGAATATGATCATGATGTTCTGTTTGCAGACTTATTATGAGCGCACCGCCGATCCCCGCGTGCTCGAACTCATGAAGAAGTATTTCCAATATCTGGCGCAATTGCCCGAAGATAAATTCCTGGTCGGCTATTGGCCTTCCATGCGCGGGGGGGACCAATTATACAGCATTTTCTGGCTATACAATCTCACCGGCGAATCTTGGCTGCTGGATTTGGCGCGGAAAACCCACCGCAAAACGGCGCGCTGGGATGAGGGCGTTATCGACTGGCACAACGTGAATATCGCCCAAGCTTTCCGCGAACCGGCGATTTACGGCATGCTTGCACTCGACCCGAAGTTCGCCGCCGCCACGGAGCGGGATTGGAATCAAATCCGCAATCTTTACGGCCAAGTCCCCGGGGGCATGTTCGGCGCGGATGAAAACGCCCGTCCGGGCTACACCGGCCCGCGGCAAGCCATCGAGGCTTGCGGCGTCGCCGAGGAAATGCTCTCCGATGAAATCCTCATCGCCGCCACCGGCAACCCCGTTTGGGCGGAGCGGTGCGAAAACGCCGCCTTCAATACCTATCCCGCCTGCATGACGGCTGACCTGAAAGCGTTGCGGTATTTGACCGCCCCCAATCAGCCGCAAAGCGATCACACGGATAAATCGCCGGGCATTCAAAATGGCGGCGACATGTACCACATGAACCCGCACAGCCATCGTTGCTGCCAGCACAACTCGGGGCATGCCTGGCCTTATTTTGCGCAACACTTGTGGTATGCCGCCCCTGGCAATGGCTTGGCCGCCTATCTCTATGGACCTTGCCAAGTAACGGCGAAAGTGGCGGATGGAGTGGAGGCGCGCATTGTCGAAGATACCCGCTATCCGTTTGAAGAAGAGATCCGCTTTTCGGTGACTCTGCCCAAGGAGGCGGCCTTTCCGCTTTATCTACGCATCCCCGCCTGGTGCAGCCAGGCGCGCTTAAGCGTGGCGGGCAAGTCCATTCACACCCCTTTGACGCCCGGCAAATTGGTCCAAATCGACCGCCGATGGAAAAACGGAGACAAAATCGTCTTAAAACTGCCCATGGAAGTGAAGTTAAGAACGTGGGCGTCGAACGGCAACACCGTTTCGGTCGATCGCGGCCCCCTCACCTACTCCCTCCAAATCCAGGAAGATTACCGCCGATTTGGCGGCACCGAAGCCTGGCCGGCGTTCGATATTTTCCCCGGTTCCCCCTGGAATTACGGCTTGGTTTTGAGCCCTAAAACCAGCCAATCCTTTAAAACAACCCGGCTGGATTGGCCCAAAAACAACCAGCCGTTCGATAATCAACACGTTCCCCTCCGCATTCAAGCGCGCGCCAAACGCATCGCCAACTGGACCCTCGATTCCCGCGGTTGCATTAATGAAGTGGTGCCCGGCCCCATCCGTTCCGCCGAACGCGAAGAAACCGTCACCCTCATCCCGATGGGGGCCGCCCGCTTGCGCATCTCCGCCTTTCCCGTCATCGGTTACGGAACCAAAGCCAACGAATGGCCCGCGCCACCCAAACCCGCCTATAAAGTACAAGCATCCCACTGCTTCGAATCCGATACGACGGACGCCGTATGCGATGGCAAGATTCCCAAAAGTTCGAGCGACGCCACCATCTCCCGCTTGACTTGGTGGCCGCACAAAGGCACGAGCGAATGGGTGTCCATGGAGTTCGCCAAAGAACGCACGGTCTCGGCCTGCAAACTATTCTGGTACGACGATGAACCCGCTGGCGGCTGCCGCCTGCCGCAGTCCTGGCGCCTCTTCTATCGCGCCAACAACGAGTGGAAACCCGTAAGCAACCCCGGCCATTTCGGAGTGTCAAAAGACATCTTCAACCAAGTCAACTTCAACCCGGTGAAAACCACCGCCGTAAAAATCGAAGTGGAACTGCAACCGGACTTTTCCGGCGGCATTTTGGAATGGCTCGTGGAGTAACTTGATAAGAACGCCGTCATGGGGCCGCCGCTTTGGCTGGCGGGATTCGTTTCCAGTCGTACTTTTGCTTGCCGTCTCCGTCGAGCAAAAGTAGGCGGTCCTTGGTCAATTCCAGGATCGGCTCATTCACTTGATCGCCCATGAGCTTAAGAATGAGCTTCACTTTGCCTGGGGGATCACCGCCAACGGTTTGCTTTTTGAGCCGTCCATCGGTGATGCTCCAGTTCATGTCGAACCGCAGGCGGGAGGCATAGAGAGCGGCCTTCATGCCGCTCAGTTCCACCAGCATGGTGGCCGTGCCATCTTCGCGGACGGTTAGGGTCCGCTTACCACGGTAATGGTCCTGCCAAACGCCCAGCACCAGTTTGCGGCATTCGGCGTCGGGAGGCACCGCGGCCGGAGCTGGCTCTTCCGCCCGGCCACAAGCAGCTCCGATTAGCAGTCCGCCACTCAGGATAATTTTCCAGAGCGAGACTCGAAATTGGATTGCGCACCTTCGCATGCTCCGAATATACGCCATTACGCCCATGGAACAACTGCCTCAAAATAGGCCGGAATAACCCGGCGCAACCTCCGAGACCGCACCAAAATCATGGAGCGACTGGCACTAACACGACCCGAAACCCAATGTCAGCGTACTTGAGCGCTGGGAGATGGCTTTCCCGCCAGGCGCTACGGCCTTGGACGACCGGGCGGTCCCAGCCACCTCCACGCACCGTGCGCGTCTGGCTTTGCGCCGAACCTTGGATATTGGTGACCGCACCTCCGGGATAGGCCTCCAACGCGTCCCCACACCACTCCATCAAATTGCCGCTCAAATCGTATAATCCCCACGCATTCGGGGTTTTCAGCCCGATGGCATGGGGGGTCGCCTCACTGTTGGCGCGATACCAGCCAAAGGTCTCGAAGGCGTTGGTTGAGTTGCCAAAATAATAAGCCGTCGTCGTCCCGGCTCGCGCCGCATATTCCCACTCCGCCTCGGTTGGCAAGCGATATTGATAACCCGCAGGTAAACGGCCGGCTTGAGACTCGATCTCGTTGAGCTTGGCGCAATAATTCGAGGCTTGGTTCCAAGTGACAGAGTCCACCGGCAAACTTAAATCGCCGGTGTTTTGGCTGGGGTTATTGCGACATACATTCTGGTACTCCGCTTGCGTCACCTCGAACCGGTTGATCCAAAAACCGTAGTCGAGAGTCACCCGCGTCTGTGGGCCTTCATTGGTACGGCGGTTCGTTTCCGCGTCCGGACTGCCCATCAAGAATGTCCCCGCCGGAATCCAGACCAGGTTTTCCGGCACGGAAAAGGGCGGGGATTGGCTCAATCGGTAGAATCGGTTTGGCCACTGTCCAGCGACATCCCAATAGGACCAAACCGACTCATCCCCCGCCATGCCGGTCACGAGCTGGGTCCACTGGGTTGAACTCAAATTGCTCACATAATCGACCCCGAATAGTTTCCCTTTTTGCCCAGACCAAGAGAGTACGACCGCATCCTGACTCTTGGAGATGGCTTGCAAGGCCAGCGGCGGTTCCGGATAGAAATCCCGGTCCACCACATTGCTCTTATACGCCGTATAAAGATTGGTCATCGCCGCAATATAACTGGCATTCCACCAGCTCAGATACACGGCGGCATTCATATAGTGAAAAAAATCGAACGTGATCATCCGGTCCACATGCCGCCAATCGGAACTCAACTGGCGGCGCATACGCTCGAAGGTGCAGGGTTGGAAATTCCCTCCGCTAATCTGAAACGACTCCACATTGGCCCAAAACGATACTTTAGCTTGATCACACGCCTTGCGGAATTCACGAAAGTAAGGCTCGGTGTTGGACATGACATTGGCGTCCCACCGTTGCGCGCCGACGCTGTCCTGCAACATGACGATATCGATGCCCGACCCTGTGAGCAATCGGGCATAGATTTGCCCCGCTTCGCTTGCGGGCGGCCGCTCGGCGCTGATAAAGGGCGAAATCGCCACGGGCGCCGGACCCGAGAGTTTTTTGCATTCGGCGCTGACCTGACTAAAAAAGGAACGCAGTCGCGCAATCTCGCCATCGGAATAGGAGCCCGTCCAAGTTTCCAAGGGAATATACCATCCGGCAAACGAAGCGGGCAGGCCGTTCTTGAGATACCGTTCCCAAACCCGGTTGGCCACCTGGAGATTGTCCGCGGCGGCTTGGGTCAAAAAGGAGGCGCTCGTCGAGGAATCCCCGCCGTTGTTATTATGCACCACCAGCCCCAACATCACTTCCATGTGGTTCGTGTTCGCATATTCGAAAATCCGGGCGATACCGTCCCTTGTTCCCGTACCGGAAGGGACATAATAGTAGAAGGTACCATCGGTCTTCTGAAACGCGGTCATTTGGATAATGATCGTCGTGATGCGGGCATCCCGCATGTGTTCGAGCACCGGCTGCCACTTGTCCATGCCCCACGTTTCCATGCCCTGGACGAATTGGATGAAGGCCCCGCTCAACCGCACTGGCTCGGCGCCGGCAGCTTCGCGCAACTCAGCCGCGACTATGATCCAGACTAAAAAAAACGCGCTCCTCAGCCAGCCACTAACTCCGCGAATGATTTTCCCGGTTGGAATTAACACTCTCATGAAACGAGGATAATCCGATTTTCAATCCGCGTCGATAACCATGGCTGGCTCCGCCGCGTTCTTTTTCTGGACCGGCAATCCAACACTCCGTCGGCTGGGTTATCTTAGCCATAAGCGACAGTGATTATGTCTTACTTCAAAGCAAGACTCCCCCTGTCTAAGCCCCCTCGGCTCGACGTGAAAAGCGGGGACTTCATGGATGCTCGGAATCAATGGAAACAACCAAGATTGCCACCGGGCTTTCCCTGACTGTCAGCGAGCGGTTCACTGTAATCGGCGATGAATCGAACCGGAAAAGAGCGGCCCAAATAAAATCTTAAGTTTTCCCCACGTGGTCCGATAATATATCGGGTTGTTTCATGTTTCATTATGGGTTGTTGGCCGCCCTGGATGGGGCGGCCGTTTCATTTACGGACGCCCTTGGGGCGGTACCCCTGATAACCCCGCCCTTTTTGCTCCCAAATTTCCGCGAGCTGAACGCACACCCTGACCGCTTGTTCCATGTACTGCGCCGCCACCCATTCCAGCGGGCCATGGGCATTCTGCCCTCCGCAAAAAATGTCCGGCGTGGGCAAGCCTCGTTCGGTGAGGCGCGAGCCGTCGGTCCCGCCGCGCGCCCGATGATCCGCCGGTTTGAGACCCGTGGCTTGGATGGCCTCGCGCGCCAATTCCACCGGCCGCATATCTTCGCGCAGCCAATAGGCCATGTTGCGATATTGTTTGCTAATTTTGCAGGCAATCTTGGCCGTCGGCTCGGAAGCTTGCAGTCCCCGGCACAGTCCCTTGAGGATGGCCCGCTTTTCCGCCAAACCGGGCAATTCGAAATCGCGCAGAATCAATTTGATCGTCGTTTTATCCACGCCGCCTTCGATATGCACGGGATGAATAAACCCTTCCCCCGCCTGCGTGGTCTCGGGAGCGCAGTGTTCACGAGGCAACGCGGCGAGCAGTTTCGCCGCCAAATGCAAGGCATTCACCATACGCTGAGATTTGGCTTCGCCGGGATGGGTGGACACCCCGTGAATGGTCACCCACGCCGCGTCGGCGGAAAAGGTCTCCCAGCAGATTTCGCCGGGCGCTTGGCCATCCAGCGTGTACGCCACGTTGGCGCCTAACTCGTCCAAATCCAGTTTATCAACCCCGCGACCGATTTCCTCATCGGGCGTGAAACAGATTTTGACCGGGCCATGCATGATTTCCGGGTGTCGAATCAAATGCTCGGCCAGGGTCATCACAATCGCCACGCCCGCTTTGTCGTCCGCGCCGAGTAACGTCGTTCCGCTGGCGGTGACGATATCCATGCCTTTGGCGCGCGCCAATTCGGGATGCCGCGCGGGATCGAGCACGAGCTTGGGATTATCGGGAAAGCGGATCGGTTTGCCATCGTAATGGCGATGCACCACGGGCTTGACGCCGGCGCCCGAAAAATCCGGAGCGGTATCGACATGCGCGAGGAACGCAACGGCGGGCAACTTTGCTTT
The DNA here is from genome assembly GCA_002306985.1 of Verrucomicrobia bacterium UBA1319. Classification (GTDB taxonomy): domain Bacteria; phylum Verrucomicrobiota; class Verrucomicrobiia; order Limisphaerales; family UBA1319; genus UBA1319. The sequence continues at coordinate 19,729 of DBTJ01000052.1, read as the reverse complement.
CTTCGAAGTGGCGGGCAGATTCGCCAGCACGTAACCGTGCGGCGTTAACCGGACGTCCGCCGCTCCCATGGTTTCCAACTCCGCCTGCAACATCCGCTGCAAATTCATTTGCCCGGGGGTGCTGGGGCAAGTGGCAAAAGCCTCGTTGCTTTGGGTTTCGACTTGCGCGTAACGCAAGAACCGCTCGAGTAAGGCGTCAATCATGCGAACGGTATAGACGCCGCGCGCAAGCTTGGCAATCCCTGACATGGGTTTGCGTCGGCGTGGTTCTAACCGGGATTAAACACGCGCCATCACCGTTTGCCCGGTGACTCGGCGCGGCTCGCTGCCGATTCCTCATCCGCCGAATCGGGTAACGCCTTTTCCATGGTTAACTTTGGCTCCTCGAGATCAATGATCGTTGGTGTAATGAATAAAACGAACGCCGTTTGGTACTAGGCGGGGACGGACTTGACCATGGCTTCCGAAGTGACGCAACTCAACACCAGTGAGGTTGCCTCGAAATGGTGGACAGAGAATCGGGCTATAGTGCAATCTGAAAACCATCAAAGAAAACTCTGATAAACCGCGGTCCCAATTCGATGATACGTTCAAACGCGAAGCCGTCCAGAACTGGCTGCTATAATCGCCAGCGTTCTCCCAGCGCTTTAAATTTCTGTTCTCCGGTTGACTTCGAACTCCAAATAAACCAACCATTAATTGAACCGGTTTTACTGTCCACTTTATTGCGACAAGCCCGTAGCATCTAAATCCCCCAATACTCTTAGCGCATGCTCGACCGCGTTCAACTCCGCCGTCGTTGCGCGCACAAAGAGGACTCCTGTTTTATCATTGTAAAACATGGGGCGAAGGTAATTAACTCCATTCTGGTTAACGCTTTGGTTCGTTACGACGGATTGATCAAAAGGAATGCCCGTCGCAACCGTAAAATACTTGCGGACGTAAATTTGAACCATTAGCGCTCGATCCGGTTTATTTGCTTGTTCGGCGACTGCGTTTGTTGGCGTCTCATTAACTCCGCTCTTGGTATCGGCAGAAATCATCCGTGTTTTATCTTCAAAGCTACGAATATCCTGCTCTTCGATATTAATACTATTTGGATTTATCCTAAAAATGCGGTTATGCAACACGACTCCGTTTCCGGTTTGAAAAATGGCCACCCCATATTCCTCGATGGCGTAGCCCAAACTCGTAAACTTTCGGTCATCCTTAGGCTCGGATCTTGCCACAATGGCAGCTAAAACTTGGCGTAAGGTTACCTTGCGCAGTTTCGGTTCCAGGCGAAAGAAGACATTCGTTTCTAACTGGTTTATATTTTGCCTTGCATCGGCCTCAACATTCCGCGATGAGATAACAAAATTCACCCCTTCCCGTTCGGGATCCATGCGTTTGGCAGCCAAAGAAACCAATTCCAAGACTTTGCCTAAAGGGAGATTTTTGGCGGAATCAAGAGCTTCGCCAAATATCTCATAAGATTCCTGAAAAACAATGCTATCAAGCTTATGACTGATCGCCTGTTTTCTGGAGCTCGAAATCGTTCTCGCCTCGGCAAAACTCCCTTCCGCCATTTCTTCCACTGAAGGGGCCAATAGCTTTCCGCTTATCGGCGGATTGGCGGCTTTTGCGTCCCGGTTCACCCCGGCATTCTGATTCAAATTCGCGCGCGCGGCGGGCAAATTCGTTGAATTTTGGCTCAATTGAAAGGCGGGCTTTGCCGTTGCCTTGCGCGGCGCATCCGTCATGGCGAACACGCATAACCCCGCCAGCATCACCGCCGCCAAGATCGGCCATTGGCGCGATTTTTTAAATCCCGCTATCCGCCGCAGGCGTAGTTTAATCTGGTTTTTAGCTTCCAAAATGCCAACCAAACTGGGCGTCCGGCCCGGTCCAGCCAAACCCGCGAGTAATTTGAGGATCGTTTGCCCATAGGATTGGGCTTCATTTTCAGGAGCGCAAGCCAGGGCGGCGGCATCGCAAGCCAGTTCCCGGTCGGCGCGCATCCGACCCATAGCGTACCATACCAATGGATTAAACCAGTGCAATGCCTGCAGTACGACCATCAGCCCGTTGGTTTGCGGGTCTCGCCGCCGCACATGCGCAAGTTCATGCAGGAAGACGTGGCGCCACTCCGCCAAAGTAAAATCCGCCGGCATGCGCGATGGCACAAGCAAGCGGCAACGCCAGAGGCCGAACAGGGCCGGGCTATCCACCGCATCCGTCACCCAGACCTCCAACGCGCGCTTCACCCCCATCGCCCGGCGACAGTCCTCCAGAACGCCCAAAATCTTCCCATCCGTCAGCGGCGCATGACGACGAAGCGTTCGCGAAAGCACCCAGGTTCCGGCCAGTATGCGTCCGCCATAAAGTGCCACTCCCGCCAGCCAGAGCCAGGCGATAAGGGGAAAGCTGGCTTTTCGAGGAATAGACTGGGGCTTCGGTGTCACCACCACAGGTTGGGTTTTAGGGATTAACGCGGGGGCACGGTTCATTTCCGCATTGGCGAGCCCTTCCTCAATCGCGGTCTGTCGGGTCTGGAAGGCGGCGGGGAAAGTTTCCACCCGGGCCAAATTAAACACACTCCAAGCACTCTCAGGCGCAAAGGGTATCATCAGGCGCGCCAGCACGAGCCACCAGAGCGCGAAACGCCAGGGTGGCTCCAAACGCGCGCGGCAGACCCCTTGCACGGCGAGCACCAGTAACACCAGCACTGAGGCCTGCCAGGAGGCGCGCCACAACCATTCCATGCCCTGTTCCAAATTGCCGTTGGGAGACATATCATGCCTTTCCGGGAGGTTCCAAAATCCGCTTTAACTCGGCTAGATCGGCGGCGGAAAGTTTTTGTCTGCGGGCGAAATGCACCAGCAAAGGTTTCACGGAACCGCCGAAAAAACGCCGCAAAAACGATTCACTCTCTGCTTGCACACAATCCTCCTCCGATACCAGCGGGTGGTAGAGGAAGAGGTTCTTGTATTTCGTCACCCCAAGCGCCCTTTTGCGGCAGAGCCGATTCAGGATGGTTTTGATCGTATTCGGATGCCAATCCTCTTTCCCCGCCAGCGCTTGCACAATATCATAAGCGGGCTGTGGAGATTTGCCCCAAAGAATTTTCATTACTTTCCACTCAGCCTCTGAAATATCGGGTATACGCGACATAAACCGGGTTTGTTCGAATTCTGTTTCCATACTAACTACACTAGTAGTCGATACATTGCAAGCATAAATCGATATGATTTTTAACCTGCCAATAAAAGTCTCATCCAGCGCCCAAATGAAGCGCGTCGCATCGGCAAGAACGCCCATCCGGGAACCATCGAACTGCGCTTTGAGGATTTTGGAAAAAGGGAGAAAACGAAGCGAACCGCGCTAAAGACTTTGGGGCTGAAAGTCTCTCCGTTGGAAAACCTGACCGGCAAGCGTCCGCGCACCCGTTATGAAGGAGCGGCGAATACTTCATTCGCCAGCCAGCCGCCAAAAAACGGCCATAAAAAAGAGGGCGGTTTAGAGCCGTCCCCTTTTAGTGAATTTTATCCGAACCCTTTATTCGGCGGCTTTATCAGCGGATTTCTCCGTGGCTTTCTCGGCCTTCTTTTTGTGAGCTTTCGCCTCTGGACGAGCATTCAGCTTGTCGAATTTGGCCTGCTGTTCCGTGGTGAGCAAACCCCGAATCTTCGCATCGGTTTCGGTGCGTAGTTTAGCGATCTCCTTCTTTTCGGCATTCTTCTCGCGCAATTCTTTGTTCTTGGTGGTTTGATCGGCCAAGATTGTCTTAACCTTGGCTTTTTGATCTTCGGTCAGAGTCAAAGCTTTGGCGAGGTGCTGCAAACGGTCAACGCGCTTGGGTTTCGCCGTAGTTGCGCCCGCTTCAGTCTTCGTTTCCACTTTCTGCTCCGTCTTGACTTCCGCTTTGGTTTCCGGAGTGGCATCGGCGGCCCGCACCATTGGGCTCAGCGAAATCATACCACCTAAAACCGCCACAACGATCCAACGTAATTTATTCTTTTGCATATGTCCTTCATCCTTCCGTTGCGATTACCCCCGCATGGTCCCATTGATGGGCGAAGCCGCAACCTCTCACTGGAATAGACGGTGCCACTCGAAAAAATGTTACACTCAATTGCGTTTTCTTTCCTTTTTATTTCTAGGCGAAGGCTTTACATCCTCAGTCTCGATCATTTTGGCCACGATATTCGACGGCCATTGGGAGCTGATCAGGCGGGTTTTACCATTCTGCCACAAGGCTATTTCCACCGTTCGTTCCTGGTTGGTCTTCCCTTTTTCTGCAAAGGAAACAAAGCATAATTCGTCACCGGTCCGCCAAATCGGAATCAGCTGCCCTTTGCTGGAATCGCCATCGGCTTGCACCACATCCACCGTGCCAGTGTCCAGATGGAAAACCGCCACGCCCCCATTGTCGAACATCACCGATAGGTTTTTCTCATTCGGGCTCAACTCGAAATTGGCCATGCGCTTTGGCATCTGCTCTTCGGCCGCATTGGGAATCAAACGGATGGCCGAGTGATAGCGCGCCGGGTCCAGGGCAAAAAGCTGTTCGCGCTGCGGCATCTCCATGCCGGTGGCCGGAAGCTGTAAAGGCATGGAGGCAAATAATATACGCCCATCCTTCAAGCATCGCACCTTGCTGAATTCATCGAAGAGCACCCCCGCCAAATCCTCGCCTTCGTCCGCGGGTTCTATGCTGCCGTTATCCGTCAGGATTCGCCGCCGGACCAATACCCCTAAATTAACCTCAGACTTACTTTTAGCGTGCGGATTTTTGATGTAAACCAGCGCCGTGCCATCGCTTGTCCAATCGAAAAACCAAGCGACGCTGTTGCTTTCCACCAAAGCCGCGGGCTCCGAGCCATCAACTGGAATCACGCGCAAGCCTGACCGCGTCGCATAGGCAAGGAGATCGCCTTTGGGGGAGACCCGCAATTCCATCGCCGGTTCTATGCCGCACCCGAGTTCCCGCTCCTTCGTCAACCGCCCTTCTTCGAACTTCATACGCCGCAAAAAAACCACTTCCGCGGCGCGCTCTTTTTGGAGCTCAACCTCTTCCTGGGGAGACAAGTCTGGCATTTTATCCGGTCCGGAATCACGCCAATAAAGCCGGATGGCTTCCGCATAATTATCACCCAGTTGCTGGTTTATCTCCTCCAGTAAATCCTGGGATTTGACGCGTTCGCTAAGGCGCGACGTCAAGACCCGAGCTTTTTCCATCACTTCCTTAGCCTTAGCCTCTCCGGCGAGGCTGATGAATTCCGGCCAGGTTTTGGCCGTTAAATGGATTTCCGCGATCAAGTCCTTTGAATTGGGCAGCCAGGCAACCGCCACCACATTCGACATTTGCGGCGACGAAAGACGGCCGGAAACGTCACAGAAATACAGCGTTTTCCCCGCCATGACCGCGGCGGTTTCGCCATCGGGCGACCACACGATCTTTTTTTCCGGAAAACATCCAGCGACGGCCAATCCCAACAACATAATCAAAAACAGGCTAATTCGTGCTTTGAAGGTTTTCATAAAACAGATTTGAGATGCGGTTTCTTGAGCGGGGAATCCCACACCACCGTGTAGGCTGGGAGTCGCGCGTTTTCGTTGGTTCCCTGACGCAGGTTATTGACGGACCAAAAGCTATTCGAACTGGTTTTCCGGGTGGTTTCAACCCCGACCACCGTTTCCGAAACCCGGGCCGTATTCAGCTTTGGCGCGGGGTTATTGAATGTTGAATGTCCCAGGACAAACCCGACCGCCAAACACGCGGCGGCGGCAAACCACGGGCTCCAAACCCGTGCGCCCAACAAAGGCGTTACCGCTTCGCGGGGCAAACTGAAGCGCGGTTTGGGCAAGCCCGCCACCGGTTCGCGGGCCAAGGCTTGTCGGGCCAGGCAGGCCGTTGCGGTCAATTCCCCCGCCACCATGCGGGCCTCCGGATCGCCTTCGAGATAAGCGTCCAACAACTCCGTGGTTTCCGTTGGGAGCGCCCCGAAATGGTGATCGAGCAACAACCCCTCCAAAGTTTCACGTTTTAAGGCCATAAGAAATCAATCGTTTCCCGCGCGCCGCAGATCTTCCCGCAAGCGCAGCATGACTAAATGCAGGCGCGAGCGAACGGTGCCAACCGGAATGCCCAGCACGGTAGCAATCTCCTCATAAGACAGTTCGTGCCGCAAACGCAGTTCAAGTACCTCTTGCTGGGCCGGCGGCAGGACCTGAATCGCCTGATACATGGCTTCCAACCGCGGATCAACCGCTGGCGCCGCCGGCACAGTCAATTCCGGTATCTCCGCAACCGACTGAACGGCGTGGCGAAAGACCTCCTGGCTCATATGCCGGGCGATGCCAAACAAGTAGGCCCGGGACGAAACCGCATTGCGAACACGTTCATCCTGCTTGATGGCCTGGATGAATGTATCCTGCAACAAATCTTCCGCCAAGTGAACCTCTCCGTGCCGCCGGGTGAAATACGCCAGCAAATCAGGCCCCACCTGCCGGTACATACTATCCCAAAAATATTCCATTCAATTCCGCGTGAAGCCACCGCCTGGTCACAAACCAGACCATGATCTCACCCTTACGTCGGAAAAACAGCCGGAAAAGTTCATCGAAAAACCAAGCTTCGACAACTTCGTTTACCTCCCCTCAAAAAAAGCCCCCATTTACGCACCATACTTTAAAAAACAGTAAAGTCAGGCGGTGGGCCGTCGATATCAAAGATATGTGGGGAAGAAGCATTTCGCTCAGAATTTCAAAACACGCGCAAAAACCTAAAACGAGCGACTCATCACCGATAAGAAACACCGTCATATATAAATGAACATGGCCCGCGAAACGGGAAATCAGGCTAAATCGTCCCTACCGATGTGGCCGGGGGGATTACTGCGTTCATCGACTTTGGTTGTGCTCTGGGCAGTGGTGACGTCGACCCTCTTAATAATCTGGCTATTCAGCCTCCTAACCAAAGAGATGAGTCGTTTGATCGAAGTGCAACGCATCGATGCCTTGCGCCAAATTGTCACGCTCGCGCGCTACACGATTGAGCCGGTTATCAAAGATGTTAAGGCCAAGAAAATCACCCCAAAAGCGGGGGGAATGGAGGCTCGCACCATCCTGCATCGCATGCTTTACCAAGATGAATCCGGGGCGAACTATGTTTTCATGGTCGGCTACGATGGCACCGCGTTAGCGTTTCCCTACCAGCCGGAGCAAGAATTGAAATCCATCATGGATCTCCAAGATTCCAGTGGCATATATATTACGCCACTCCTGCTAAATATCGCCACCAACCAGCCAAATGGAGGCGTTGCGCGCTATTTTTACCCGATGCCAGGCAAAACCAACATTGGCGAAAAGATGACTTTTGTGATGGGCATTCCTGAGCTGGAATGCTTTATCGCCACCGGCATGTACGTGAAAAATTACCAAATGCAGCAAGCCGCGTTGCTCGGGAAGGCGCGCTTTTGGTCTTTGATCCTCATTTTGCTAGCCGTGGTGCCGGTCGGAGGGTCCTTGCTGCATGCCGTAGTAAAGAACCGCCAGTTGCAGCATGAAATAATCGAACGGCAAAACGCCGAGGCGGCGGCGCGTTTCAACGAGCGCCGTCTGCAAGTGCTGTTCAACGCCGCCATCGACGTGGCCATTGTGGTCAGCGACGGCCCGCCGGGCAAAACCATCATTCGTGATTTCAGCCCGGGGGCGGAACGGTTGTTTGGCTATCGTAAAGAGGAAATCATCGACCAACCGGAGGCGATTCTATTCCACGAGCAAGACGCCCAAAAACTGGCTAGCCTTGACGCCGCACTAACCGGTGATGCCGCCGCCAGCCGGATCGACGCCAAGATCCGCGCCAAGGATGGAAAAGAGCTCTATTCGCAATTATCCTCTTGCTGGACGCCCCAGTTACCCGGGCACGAGAAGGCAATCATGCGGGTATTCGTCGACGTCACCGAGCGCAAACTGGCGGAACAGGCGCTTAAGCAAAGTGAGACTTGGTGGCGGACAGCTTTAGATAACTTGCCCTTTGAAGTTTGGACCCTGGACGCGACGGGCCGCTATGAAATTCAGAACCGGTTGGCGATGGATCGGGTCGGAAACCGGATCGGCAAATCCTACCAGGACACCTGTTTGCCGGAAAACCAAGAAGCTCATTGGGAAGAGAACCACCGGCAGGCCTTGAGCGGGGAGACCATTCGCCGCGAAACCACTTGCGAATACAAGGGTGAAACGCGCCACGTTTTCGAGATTCTCACCCCGATTCAAGAAGACGCCACGATCCGCGGCGTGCTCGGCGTCAGCATGGATATTACCGAGCAAAGGCGGGCCGAAGCGGAACGCACCCGTTTGGAGGACCGACTGCGCCAATCCCAAAAGCTGGAAGCCATCGGCACGCTGGCCGGCGGCATCGCGCACGATTTCAACAATTTGTTGGCCGCCATTCTCAGTGGCGCCGAACTGGCCAAATATAGCGTGTTCAACCAGCCGGAAACCACCGAAAACCTGAATCGGGTGCTCGCCGCCGCCAATCGCGCCCGCGAGTTGGTTCGTCAAATTCTGGCCTTCAATCGTCAAACCCGGGTGGAACGTACCGTCATCTCCATCCAGCCGGTTTTGGAGGAAGGCCTAAAGTTTTTACGCGCAACGCTGCCAGCCACTATCGACATCGTCACTCATATTCCAGACACCGCCCCGCCGATCTTGGGAGATCCCACCCAAATCCATCAAATCCTGATGAATTTATGCACGAACGCCGCCCAAGCGATGCATGGCAATCCGGGGCGTTTGGAAGTATCGCTCGACACGATTTTCACGGATAACTCCTTACTAAAACAGCTTCCGGAAATGGAGGCGGGGCGGTATGTGAAGCTAACGATCCAGGACACGGGCTGCGGCATGAGCGATACGACTAAAAAACGGCTGTTCGAGCCCTTTTTTACCACCAAAAAACCCGGGGAAGGCAGTGGCTTGGGACTCTCGGTCGTCCACGGCATCGTAAAAAGCCACAAGGGGTTCATCGCGGTGAAAAGTGAAACCGGCGTCGGCACTCGATTCGACATCTATTTCCCCGCGGAAAAGACCCCGCCCCCGGTTTCGCATGGACTCGCCAACCACACTATCCAAGGCGGAGGGCAGCACATCTTATTAGTCGACGACGAAAACGCGGTGTTAACCCTGGTGGAAAAGGTGCTTAAGCGGCTCGGCTACCGAGTCACCGCCAACGCCAAGCCCCTGGAAGCCTTGGAACAATTCCGGGCGGCGCCGCAAAGTTTCGATCTACTCCTCACCGACTTAACCATGCCCGGCATGACGGGCATCGAGTTGGTCAAAGCGGTTCTCTCGGTTCGTCCAGAACTGCCAATCATCCTCTCCAGTGGGTTTACGGGCGCGGGCACGGGCGCGCGAGACTCGGTTTCGCTGGAATGCCATTATGAGGTCGTCAACAAACCGGCGACCATGCAAGAGTTGTCCGTGGCGGTGAATAAAGCGCTCACCCGGTCCACCTCAATCGAAACGAAAAATCGCCTCACGGCGCCGGTTTGAGATCGCCGCTGGCTTGCGCTTTGAGCGAACGCCAGCGGTCCAGTCGCTCTTTGATCTTTTTTTCCGTTCCTTGCTCCGTGGGCGAGTAATAGCGCTTGTCCGTCGGGACGTACTCCTGAGGCACATAATGGCCGGGAAAATTGTGCGCGTATTGGTATCCCTGGCCGTGGCCTAGTGTAGCGGCGCCGCGGTAATGCGCATCCCGGAGAGGTTCCGGCACCGGCAAGGTGCGCCCCGAACGCACGTCTTCCAAAGCGGCATCGATAGCCACGATGGCGGAGTTGCTCTTATTCGCCGTGGCGATATAAATGGCGGCCTCGGCTAGCGGAATGCGCGCCTCGGGCCAGCCGACAAACTCAGCGGCTTCCGAGGCGTTTTGCGCCAGCACCAAAGCCATGGGGTCCGCCAACCCCACATCTTCCGCGGCGCAAATGACCATCCGCCGGGCAATGAAGCGCGGATCTTCACCGGCATGGATCATCTTGGCCAACCAGTATAGGGCGGCATCGGGATCGCTCCCCCGCATGGATTTGATAAACGCGGAAATCGTATCGAAATGGGCATCCCCATCGCCATCATAAACCACCGCCTTACGCTGGATGCTTTGCTCGGCGACGGCGAGCGTGACATGTATCACCCCATCGGCCTGCGGCTCGGTGGTCATCACGGCAATTTCGAGCGCGCTGAGCAATTTACGACCGTCGCCATCGGCCATCCGCGCCAAATGGCTGGCGGCGTCTTCCTCCAGTTGAATCTTTAAATGGCCTAAACCGCGCTCCTTATCTGTCAGCGCCCGCCGGATCAATCCCCGTAAATCTTCCTCGCTCAACGGCTGCAACTCAAACACCTGCGAGCGCGACACCAGCGGCGCGTTGACAAAAAAGAATGGGTTATGCGTCGTGGCGCCAATCAATCGCACCACCCCGTTTTCGACATCGGGAAGCAAAACATCTTGCTGCGCCTTGTTAAAGCGGTGGATCTCATCGATGAATAACAACGTGGGCTGCCCGGCATTCGCGAGCCGGTTGGCGGCGGAGGCGAGGACCCGGCGGATATCCGAGACGTTCGATTCGACCCCGCTCAAGCGTTCAAATCGGCTGCGAGTTTGCGCCGCGATGATCGTTGCGAGCGAAGTTTTACCCGTGCCGGGCGGGCCGTACAAAATGACCGATTGCACCCGATCCGCCTCAATGGCCCGGCGCAACAACTGGCCGGGCCCAAGGATATGTGTCTGCCCTGTGTACTCGTCCAAATTCCGCGGCCGTAGGCGCGCGGCCAGCGGAGCCGATGGCCGCGGTCCCTCACGGGGTGTTTCCGGCGCGGGCGGAGCGGTGAATAAATCCTCGGACGGCATGGCTAGTCTCGGGTTAGGCAGACGCCCGGGTGATCCCCGCGCACACGACTCCTCCGGATAAACGCTCCCGGATTTGCTTGAGCGCCTGCGCCCGATGGCTGATCTGGTTTTTGACGGATTCCCCCAACTGCGCGAAGGACTCCTCATATCCATCCGGCACGAACAGTGGATCGTAGCCGAATCCCGCCTCCCCTTTGGGGGCGAAGGCGATCTTCCCTTCGCAGGCTCCGCCCAATAGCAAATTCGATTCCGGAGGCTGCGGAAACAGCCGGTCGAAAGGCTTCAACTCGATGGGCCGGATGGCGACCAAGGCGATGACACAACGGAATCGGGCGACGCGTTTCTCGGCGGGCACCGCGGCTAATAGCCGCAACAATTTGGCGTTGTTCCGCGCGTCGGAAGCATTACCCTCGCCGACTTCGGCGGCAAACCGGGCGGAAAGCACACCGGGCGCGCCGTTGAGCGCGTCCACCTCGAGACCTGAATCATCGGCCAGCACCAGCCATGGTTGCGCCTTGCCCTCAGTTTGCGGCAAGGGCTGGCCGGTGAGCCAGCGCGCCAATTCGACGGCTTTCTTGCGGGCATTGCCCTCAAAAGTGGGGGCATCCTCCACCGTCGACGGGGCGGCTGGGAATTGTTCCAAAGTCCAATAGGTGTATTGGCTTCCCAGCAGCGCGCGAATCTCGCCCACTTTATGGGCGTTGCGGGTGGCAATCATCAGATTCATCATGCCCTCAAGTTTACCGACTCTTTCCCCTGTTTGCATGCAAAAAGGATCGCTACACCGGGCGAGCCGATGCGATGTGGCGCGCGAATTCAACCATCCATTTGTCCGCCGGCTAGCATTTTAACGTTATTTGTGAGACGGTAGGAGAGATGATGAATCGGAGTGAACAGATTAATCCAGCCGCCGGGGCGCCCCCGCCGACCACGAGTTGGTTTACGGTGAAAGGCATGACCTGCCAAAACTGCGTCCGGCATGTCACGGAGGCTATTCAAAAAGTGACCGGAGTTTCGCGGGTTTCGGTGCAACTGGATCAAGCCCGGGCGGAAGTGCGCTGGACCACCGGCGCAGCCCCCCATCCGGACGCGGTGATCCAGGCGGTAAGCGAGGCGGGGTTTGAAGCTTCCCCACTGAACGCCACCGAGGGTGCGCCCGCGACTTCGTCATGGTCCCCCTTGGCAGGCTGGCGGTTCAACATCGCTTTGGGGTTGGCGGTGACCATTCCCCTAGCCGCGGGCGAATGGATCGGGCAATGGAGTATGTTCCCGTGGTTTCGCTGGCTGGCCTTCAGCTTGGCGCTCCCGGTGCAAATTCTCTGTGGCGCCCGGTTTTACCGGGGCGCGTGGATGCAGCTCAAAGCGGGTACTTCCAACATGGACACGCTGGTGTCACTCGGGTCAACCACGGCGTTTCTTTACAGCGTTTGGGCGCTTTTTTCCGGCCGGCCTGATCATCTCTATTTTATGGAGTCGGCCGCGATTATCACTTTGATTAGCATCGGCCATGGCTTGGAGGCCCACACCAGCGCGCGCGCCTCGAATTCATTGAAAAGCCTGATGAGCTTAGCGCCGCCCATGGCTTCCCGCCGGAAACCCGACGGCAGCCTTGAACGAGTGCCGGCCAGCGCTTTGGCGGTGGATGACATCATCGCGCTCGCGCCCGGAGATAAGCTGCCCGCCGACGGCCGGGTAATCGAAGGCAAGTCCGCCATTGATGAAAGCATGTTGACCGGCGAATCCATTCCCATCGAGAAAAAAGCGGGGGCGCTCGTATATGCCGGGACCATCAATCAGGATAGCCAACTGCTCGCGCGAGTGAGCGCCACGGGGGAAGCCACTGCGCTGGCCAATATCATTACAGTCATTCAACGAGCCCAAACCAGCCGGGCGAAAATCCAACGTTTGGGTGATCGGGTCAGCGGAGTGTTTGTGCCCATTGTGGTCGGGATTGCCGTATTGACGGGACTATGGTGGGGCTTGGCTCCGGAACAAGCCTGGCGCACCCACCAATTCCTGGCGCCGTGGCTGTGGCACGCCGCGCGCATCGACAGCCCGCTGGCGGCGGGGCTTATTCACGCGGCGGGAGTATTAATTGTGGCCTGCCCTTGCGCCATGGGGTTGGCAACGCCGGTGGCCATCATGTCCGGCGCCAACGCCGCCGCCCGCCGCGGCATACTTATCCGCGACGGCGTCGCCCTGGAAAAATGCGGCGTGATTAACACGATTCTATTCGACAAAACCGGCACGCTCACCGAAGGCAAAGCGGTGGTGGCAGCCCGCCAGTTTTTCCCGGTAAACGGTGTTTCGGAGGCGGAGTTAGGGAGTTTAGCCGTCGCGTTGGCCAGGCCTTCACGGCACCCCCTGAGCCTCGCCATCGCGGCGCAATCCCAGCCCGGCGCCCACGCAACTGGCGCGGTGGCGGCCCACTCTCCGCATAATTGGCGGGAATTGCGCGGTTCGGGCATCGAAGCGATAACGCCGGTTCACGATCAAGAACAAGTCATTCGCTTGGGTTCCCTTGCTTGGTTGCGACAAAACGGGGCCGATTCCGCTCCCGCCGACCCTTTGGCCAAAGCCTGGGCGGCGCAAGGCGCCACGGTGATAGGCTTAGCCATCAACCAAAATTTGGCGGCGGTGTTTTCCCTGCGCGACACACTCAAACCGGCGGCGGAGGAGGTCATCGCGCAACTAGGTAAGCAAGGTTTTCAATTACATATGGTCACCGGCGACGGACAAATCACCGCCCAGGCCATCGCGGTTCAACTCGGACTGCCGCCGGAAAACGTGCATGCCGAAATCCACCCGGAACAGAAAGCGGCCCTGATCCAAAAGCTCCAGCAACAAGGGCGCCAAGTCGCTTTTATTGGAGATGGCATTAATGATGCCCCGGCGTTGGAACAGGCCGATTTAGGCATCGCGGTGAGTCAAGCCAGCGATATTGCCCGCGAAGCGGCTGACATTGTTTTATTGAAAACGGACATCCGCGCCGTACCGGAGACTTTGGCCATGGCGCAGGCTACGTTACGCGTCATTCACACCAACCTATTCTGGGCCTTTTTTTACAACGCCGCCGCCGTTCCGCTAGCGGCGCTGGGCTTTTTAAGCCCCGTGTTATGCGCGGCCGCCATGGGACTCTCGGACCTGGTCGTCATCGGCAACGCCCTGCGACTGCAACGCCGACATTGAATGGGTCTCCCGTCCAGGAATCACCAACGAGCCTGGACTTCAATCCAATTGGCCAACTCCGCATCGGACAATTTAGTCTCCGAGGCGAGGAGATATTTGGGCAAGGTTGTCGCCGCGTAATGACTGCGAATCCGCTCCAACGGAAACGCTTTACCCGCGTTGTGCATCAAAAGGGGTTTGGGTGACGCCAGCGCGACGATGCCTTCAAAAGCGCCGATCCGGCGAATGCCCGGCACGAACACATCCGGGGCTAGCATCTGGGCGTCGTTGGCCACCTCCAGTTGGTCGCAATCGGCCACCATCACATCGCCAACGGGCGCGGCCATGAGGACCCACAGCCCCGCGCGACCCGTTCCTAAAAAAACCGTCCGCCGGCTGTTTAATTTGAAGCGCGCGAAAGCGCTGGCCGTAATAATGTCCTGCACCCGTTCCTGAGTATCCGTGCGGTTGTACGTCGTGAAGAAATTCGTGAAGGTCTGTCGTTGGGCGGCCACGGCGGGATTCGCTTGTTCGCCCGTCAAAAAAGTGTCGATCAGGAGCACGGAAAAGCCTTTGCCAACCAATGTATCCGCCACTCCCTGGAGCACATAGGGCTGTTTAAACGATGCCCGGCGACCCTCGGGATTCACCAAAATGACCACCCCCTTGCGAGTGGGGGGATCGGGTTCGACCAGCGTCGCCGACACTCGGTCCCCGGCAGCCTGACGCCCAAAGGCCACTTCGGTATACACCCGCCCCCCTTCCCGCTGGACGCTATTGGTTTCCGCCAGCAAGTGATTCTTGGTCACGTAATGGGACTGCAGCGTATGTCTCCAGATACTTAAATAGACGGATTTAAAGGGGCCTCGCATGGGCCGGTTGGTGGGCCAAAGGGCGTCGAATTGATCTTGCGTGGACTTGGCCCAATATTCCGTCACGGCCTCCGCGCCGATGGCGTTGGTGGGCAACTTACCATCCGGCCAGAGGCGCAAGGTCTCCGGAGCTTCGGCGGCGTGCGGCTTTTCCGTTAGCATGTCCGGATCCGGCCGGGGCAACAACCATTCATTAAACCAAGCGTAGACCGATTCTCGGGAAGTCCGGTTATAATTGTGTTTAAAATCATGCCTGACATATCGAAATTGGTTCGTGGCTTGGAGCAAATCGTAGACCTTGGCGATGGCGGGGCCCTCGACCGTGAGCGTCATTTTCGTCCAGTCCCCGGTAGCGGCAACCAGCAATTGGGGGCGCGGCGCGGCGGCGGCGGCCAGCTCCATATTTGAATAATCCACGCGCAATCCCGGGGCGTTCTCGCATAAACAGCCGCCTTGCATGGTGCTTGAAACCATCACGATGGGGGCCTGCGCCTTTAACCGGTCATCGATGGCGCCGAGCATGAAAGTTTGGGTGCCGCCGCCCGAAGCCCCGGTGCAAGCCAAGCGCTCCCGATCCACGTCGGGCAAGCTCACCAGAAAATCGAGCGCGCGCACACAGTTCCAAGTCTGCAATCCCATCAAGCTGATGTTCCACAACTGGTTGGTGGGATTCAGCGCGAATTCGCGGTGCTTGGGAATTTGGATCGTGTCGTTATAGCCCACCATGTCGATGGCAAAAACGATCACGCCATGGCGGGCTAAATGAACGCACCGCGCCAGCATGCTTTCCTCTTCCGTATCGGTGAGACGGCCGGCATCCCAATGGCCATGCGGATTTAAAACGGCGGGAAACGGTCCCTCGCCATGCCCCAAAGGCCGATACAAGTTGCCGGCGAGAAAGAAGCCGGGCAGCGTTTCGATGGCCACTTTTTCGATGCTATAATCCGCGCGCTCGACTTTGCCTAAAAAACGAGGTTTAAGCGCCGTTTTTTTGGGCATCGGCGCCAAACCGCAGGAGGTTAATACCTGCTCTCGAATTTCACGCGCGCGCGCCACCCATTGCGCTGGCGTCGACAGTTCCGGAAAAACCCGGGGAGAGTCCAACGTTTGGGGTAACCCCAACCGCAAGTCATGCGCGGGCAAAACGGCGGCTGGCGCGGCCTCGGCTTGCGCCCGCAAGCGCTCTGCCAGGCTAGCGCACACCAGGCAAACGGCCCCCAACAGCACGAGGCGACGGAAAAGTGTGTTCCAGGTGTTCATGGGAATAATCCAGCCCGGAAAATCGTGAGCGGTCAAGTCAGGGGTATAAAAATTTCATCGCCTCATTGGTTGCGAGCGGAGTCGTCAAATTCGGCGTCCATTACCCAGGACTCACACAATGAAACGCCCCGCTTAAGCGGGGCGTTTCCAGAAGTTAAACTTGAAGCGTTTAAACTCGCTTATTTTTTCGTCTTTTTCTCCGGGGCGGTTTCCGTCGTGACCGCCGGGGCGTTGGTCGAGGCGCTTTCCTCAAGCATCTTGAGGTATTGCGGCGGCGCCGCGGCGTTGAGCTCCTTCAAAATGCCCGCGCTCATTTCGTTCTCGCCGTTATTGTAAAGAATCACCGGGGTTAGGTTGCGGCTATCCGCTTTCACGTCGAACACCAAGGAATAGCCGGCGGTTTTGGCTTGCCGGTTGACCACTTCCTGGATGTCTTTAATGACCGCCTCGCGCATGCGATCGCGCTGAGTCGTCAAGTTCTCGTCCGCCGTCCGCTTGAACTGCTGGATTTGCACTTCGATTTCCTGGATCTCCTTTAGCTTGGCTTCGGTGGTTTTCTTACGTTTGTCCCGCTCTTCGGCGGCGAGCGCCTGGTCGTTCATGGCCTCTTGCAGCTTTTTATACTCTTCATTCGACTTGCCGTAGGAAGCCAGAATGTCGTCGTATTGTTTCTTATACTCCGTGCTGCGTTCTTTCAAATTCACGTCGGCCTGTTTGGTCTTCCAGTAGCCGTCGAAAACCCGCTGCAAATTGACCACGCCGATTTTCGTTTGCGCCATCGCCGAAGCCGCGAGCAGCCAGCAAAGCGCCGTCGCTAGGCTGATTCTCATTAGTGTTTTGTTCATATACTTTTAAAATTCACGAGTGTAACCGACCCCGAAGTTAAACCGTCCGTTGTGCCCGGTGTATTGGTCCGTGCTGATCGGTATGCCGTAATCGAAGCGTAACGGCCCGATTTGCGGAATATTAACCCGCAAGCCAACGCCCACGTCATCCAAGTAATCCCCGAAATTGTACGAGTAAGAATCCCGGTATACGTTACCCACATCATAGAACACCGCAAACCGGACCCGATCCACGACCGGAATACTGTACTCAATCGAACCCATCCAAAATGTATTACCGCCCAAAGGCTCCTGCGTGGGGGCATCGAAGGTGGCATCCGACCCCGCCCGATGATACTTGAAGCCGCGCAAATCATACATGCCGCCCAAATACGAGCGCACATAGAAAGGAATTTTATCGGATTCCGTATTGCCAAACCCATCCATCACCCCCGTGCGACCCAGCACTTCGATGATATGGCCGTCCATAAAACCTTTGAAGTACCAGGAAGAGCGGAGTTCCAATTTATAATAGTCCACGTCGCCGCCTAGCGGACCGCCGGACACTTGAGACAACAACTCCGTCCGTTGGCCGCGATCCGGCAAAGCGACATTATTGCGGGTATCATACGCAATCGACGTGCCCACTTTGGAAAACAGCTTGTAATTGCCATCCTTGACCTCGTCCTTGACGGGTTGGGGCGCGCCATCTTGGACGTTGACAATGCCGATGTTTTCGATGGTATAACTGACGCCGCCAATCAAATTCTCGAACCCGAGCGCTTTGGTTAAACCGATCCGCGCCCCCGTGTCGCGCTCATCGTAGTAATCGCTGAGGTAGTTAATCTCCCGGTGATATAGTTCCACGTTCAACGCGAGCTTACGGCCCAAGAACCAGGGCTCGATGAACGTCAGCACATAATCCTGGCGTTTGGTACCCATCTGGACGCGCAACCTGGCCTTTTGACCACCACCGGTGAAGTAGGGCGGATTAAATAAATCGAAATTGCCCTGGCTGACTTCGGCGAAACCGACCACTTCATCGATCGTGCTAAACCCGGCGCCCACCAGCAAATTGCCGGTGTTTTTCTCGTCCACGCTAATCAACAAATCTTTCCGGTTGGCGCCCGCGTCGGAAGGCTCCGGTTCCGCGTCCACCTTCTCGAAGTAATTCATCTGCTCAAGGCGGCCCTTGCTGAGCTTCACGCGGACCATGTCAAAGGGCTCGCCGGGCGAGATGGAAAGTTCGCGTCGGATGACCTTATCTTTAGTCTTGGTATTGCCGCGAATATCGATCTTCTCGATATAGGACTTCTCGCCTTCTTCGATCTCGTAGACGAGATCCATCGTCCCTTTTTCGGTATTGGGAATGCGCGTGGCCTTGACATCGATGCTGCCGCGACTGCCTTTGCCGATATACCCCCGAGACCCGTAAAAATCCTGGATCGCTTGGATATCCTTCGTCAATCCGGTCGGCGTGAAAGTTTGCCCCGGAGTCAGCCGCAACCCCTTCGAATTCTCGTTCTTTTTCCGTTTGGCCGGATCAATGAGCGATTTATTGGCGGCGATCCAACTTTTGATTTCCTCGGTCGTGAACAGTTGGTTGCCTTTAAACTCGATCGTGCCCACCTTATACTGGCGGCCTTCGCTAATGAACATGCGCACCGTCATCCACTTCGGATTGAGCTGATCAAACTTCACATCTTGAAGCTGGAAGTCGATATAGCCTTCGTTGCGATAAAACTCGGACAGCTTTTCCTTATCATCCTCAAATTGCTCATCTTTGAGCACCCCGCTGCCGGTGATCCAGGAAAACGCCCAACGCTTGCGGGTCTTGATAACTTTGCGGAGTTTTTTCTCCTTGAAGGCCTGCGCCCCCACAAATTCCACCCGTTTGATTTTCACCCGGGGGCTTTCGGCGATCTCGAAAGTGACCGTGCCGCGCCCGGCATTTTCATCAATAACCGGCTTGTATTCGACCTTGGTCTTCTGGCGGCCAGCTTTTTGATACAGCTTCAAAATTTCCTGGGAGTCGGTGAAGAGCTTACGTTCATCCAAAGGCTCGCCAATTTTGGAAGTCAGTTTCTTAAGCAGTTTGGAGCGACTGTACTTTTTGTTGCCGTTGAAAAGAATCTCCGTCAGCACCGGTTTCCCCTGGAGCACATAGGTGAGCGCCACCCCTTTTTCATCCCGGTCCGACACGATGCGAATATTGTAAAAATACCCCGTGCTATAGAGGGTCCGCACATCTTCGTCGATGCTGTTGGATTGGTAAGGATCGCCAGGCTTGACCCGAATGTTCGCGCGAATGAGGTCTTCGTTAGCGGCGGGCGGACCGACGTGCCGAATCTGGATTTTCGAGATGGGCAGCGGCACATCCGTTTGCGCCAACACACCGGGTGCGCAACTTACGAACAACGCCACCAACAGGGCGTATCGTCGAATCAAGGCTTTCATTTGTTATTCAGTATCCGCCGGCACATCTTCCCCACTGACTTTTGACACCCCTTCAAATCGGGTGTATCCCTTTAGGAACACTAGGTTGACATCCCCTGTCGGCCCGTTGCGCTGTTTGGCAATCAGCAAATTGACGGGCACGCCATCCTGCTCGACGGACCCGCCGCCTTCTTCATCATCGCTACTCGGTTTATAGAGTAGACCCACCAAGTCCGCATCTTGCTCAATAGATCCCGATTCGCGCAAATCCGACAACC
>DBTJ01000164.1 GCA_002306985.1 Verrucomicrobia bacterium UBA1319 | reverse complement strand
TCATGGCCGGAATATTCCTTAAAATATGGTCGGGGGGAGACGGGGGGTTGACGGGCACCACGACCTTCTGGGTGGATAACGTCAAACTTATCGCTAATACCAATGTCGCCGTGGTGCCGCCCACCATGGCCATGAAAAGCAAACTCATCTCCGGCCTGCAGATCGCCGCCAGCGCCAGCGGCCAGCAATACCAGCGCCAATCCATTTCCACCTTGGCCACCGACCTCGATGGCAATGCCAACGCCTATTCCTGGTACGGCAGTTCGCAGCCGGTCGCCTACTCGATGACGATCAAGAAATGCCCGGAAACGAATTATAACGGGTTTCAGGTCCATCTATTCATCATTCCGGATGGCACCATGCCGTATGGCTCCAAAGATACTTCCATCGATTGGAATACGCCGCATTTGATCTTTCTACAAATCTCCATCAACGAGGTCGGCGAGTACATCGGGCGGTTGATGTACAAAACCAACCAACCTTCGGGCAATTCGATGCTGTGGAATGAGAATCCCACCAATGGCGCGGTAGGCACTTTGGCTTACTTGACCAACAGCACCGCGGTAGGCACTTGGAATATCACCTTCAAGAATAACACCGACATCGCGTTCACCAGTCCGAGCGGCGCGATCACCAACTGCGCGATACCGGCCGAGGCAGCCGCCCTCTTCGCCGATCCGGTAACGGTGTATTACGGAGTTCAGCCCAACCAGACCGCCAACATTGGACTCAGCGCTTTGTTTAGCCGGGCGCAAATCAGCGGAGCCGGAACTTCCCTGGATGACAACTTTACCGAGGATGCGCTGAAGGCGAATCTCTGGCAAATCGTGGCGGCTGATGCCAGCGGCATTTCCGTGGTGCCACCCAACGCGGCCTACCTGTTAACCTGGGCGGCCCCGGCCCTTGGTTTCACGGTGGAAGCCAGTTCCACGCTGACCGCGGGATCCTGGTACGATCCGGGATTGACGAATATTGTCCAAGTGGGAACGACGAAACAGGTCCTCGTGACCACGGATAGTTTGACCAACGCGAACACTTTCTATCGTTTGATCAAGCCAGCTTCGGGGCAGTGAGATATAACTATCCGGGTAAGTAATCCGCTCAGGGTTCCTCACCGAGCCCTGGGCGGTTTTAGGTTTTAAACAGGCTTAGGCAGCGCGAAAAAATAATAGGAGCATTCTGGCTGGCTCTTTTGCCTGCTGGCTGCGTTGTGAACTCGTTACCGATCCCTGCCGGATATGCTCCTCGTTCACGTCTTGCCAGCCAGCAAAATTTCCGCGCCATAATTGCTCAAATTAATTATTCGCGCTGCCTTAATTCCAAATCGCTGTCAAGTTGAGACTAATCAACTTGATCGCTCATTGGAATAAGCCCCTGGTCGCGCTTCACACCGCTTTCATCGCCTGGCGAATGGCGGCCACAAAGGCGTCGACGTCGGCTTCGGTGACATCCCAAGAACACATAAATCGGCAACCACCTTGGCCGATAAAGGTGTAAAACCACCAGCCTTGGGCGTGTAAGGTTTCGATCGCTTTTTCCGGCAGGGTGACGAACACCGAGTTGGCTTGCACGGGAAACAAAAACTTCACACCGGGGATTTGCGCCAGCGCGGCGTGCAATCGTTGGGCCATGCGATTAGCCTGGGCGCCATATTTCAACCAAGCGCCCTGCTCCAACAAGCCCAGCCAGGGGGCCGCTAGAAACCGCATCTTGGACGCAAGCTGCCCGGCTTGTTTGCAGCGATAATCAAATTCCCGCGCCAGTTCGCGATTAAAAAACACCACCGCCTCGCCAATCGCGGTGCCGTTTTTAGCCCCGCCAAAGCAGAGCGCGTCTACCCCGACTTTCCAGCTGATTTCCTTGGGCGCAACGTTGAGGGAGGCCGTCGCGCAGGCAAACCGCGCCCCATCCATGTGAAAACGCAGACCGTATTTTTTGGCCCGCTCGCCCACCACGCGCAATTCATCGACCGAATAAACCGTGCCCAACTCGGTGGCCTGAGTCACCGACACCACGCGCGGCTTGGGAAAATGAATATCCGTGCGGCGATGGACGATTTCATCGATGGCGTCCGGATTGATTTTGCCATTGGCGCCCGGCAAAAGGAGCAACTTGGTGCCGTTGGAGAAAAACTCCGGCGCGCCGCATTCATCGGTCTCCACATGCGCGGTATCGTGGCAGAGGATACTATGGTAGGATTGGCACAAGGCAGCCAGCGCGAGGGAATTGGCGGCGGTGCCGTTAAACACGAAAAACACTTCACAATCGGTTTCAAAAATCTCGCGAATGCGATCCGCCGCCTTGTCCGTATACGGATCGTCGCCATAACTGCGACAATGACCCTGATTGGCCTTAGCCATCGCCGCCATCGCCTCCGGGCAAACTCCCGCGTAATTATCACTGGCGAACTGGCGATGACTGGTTTCGTTTGAATTCATAATACGATTCTTTCTATTACTGCCAAGAGCCGTAACCACGGCTCAAAAAATCACTCCCTAGCGTCGCCGGAAAGCGCCTCCGAATCCGGGGTTTCCGCCGGGGCCGCCTTCGGTTCCGGCCCCACCAAGGCCACAAACTCGCCTTTGACGGCGCGCGTTTTGAAATGGGCCAGCAATTCCGCGGGCGTGCCTCGTAAACGCTCCTCGAACTTCTTGGTCAACTCCCGCATCAGCACCACGGGCCGACGCGGCCAGAGGCTTTGCAGTTCTTCGAGCAACTTGATCACGCGGAAGGGCGACTCGTAAAAAACGAGGGTTCCTGTAACGGCGGCGAGCCGTTCCAACGCGTGGATTCGCTGGCCGGATTTATGGGGCAAGAACCCGGCGAAATGGAATTCGTCCGCCGGCAAACCGCTGGCGGTCAAGGCAGCCACCAAGGCGCAAGGCCCCGGCACGGCTTCCACGCGCAGATTGCGCGCCAACGCCGCCCGTACGACGCGCTCCCCGGGATCGCTAATCCCCGGAGTGCCGGCATCGGTGACGAGCGCGACTTTTTCACCCCGGGCTAGGCGATCGAGGATTTCCTCGCCCCGTTTTGCTTCATTGAATTGGAAATAGCTCAGCATCGGCTTGGAAATACCGAAGTGATGGAGCAATTGCCCGGTATGACGGGTATCCTCCGCCGCCACCACGTCGCACTCTTTGAGTACGCGCACCGCCCGCAGGGTAATATCCTCCAAGTTGCCGATGGGGGTGGCGACCAAATATAAGGTTCCAGAAACTAGCGCGGGCAGGGTTTTTTCCATAATTCACTAGAAACTCCACTCAAAATGGGATTATCCAACCCTCCCAGCCTCATGGCAAGTCGGGAGATGAGCGGGTTATCCGCCATCACGATAACGATAAATCTTGGTAAATCGCGGTGTTCAGCTCCCAATTGCGGCGGCGGTGCCGGGCTTCTCCGCATTGACCATTGAGGTGCCAAGCCACAGCCAACCCGTGGGTTGGATCCGCAAATCCGATCCCCGATTGCGCGCCGCCATGGCCAAAAGCGCGGGGCGAAGCGAGCGCTCCAAATCCATAAGCCACGGGTTCGGTATTGGGCTCCGCAAAATTCACAATCAATCCCAGTCCCCAATCGATCGGGTGCTGAAAGGTGCGATCCACCATGCCCGTTCGTTGGCGTGAAGTCATTTCCTTCACCCAATCCGCCGACAAAACGCGACCCGCCGTCCCCTGCCCCCCCGCCAGCATGGCTTCATAAAACCGCCCTAACTCGCGGATGGGGCCAATCGCCGAGGCCCCTGGCAAACAATGAGCGAAGGACTCGGGCACGCCAAAAAAGGGATGCGGCAGGCTGCGCCCCGATTCGGTGACCACCCGCAATCGCACCATCCGATCGCGATTCCGGCTCACCGCTTCGAGCGGCATGCCGACCCAAGTGTCTTGCATGCCCAAAGGCTCAAGTACTTGTTTGCTAAGGTATTGAGGGAAAGCCGCGCCCGATAGCCGCTGAACTATTTCACCTAACAATATCCACGTGGCGGAGATCTGGTAACCCGCCATCCGGCCGGGCTCCCAGCCTGGGTCGACCGCCGACTGGCAAACCTGGGCGAGATTTTCTTCCCAGGATCGCTGACTGTAAAACCTGTCCGCCGAAAGCAAACCGGCGGTATGCGTAAGCAAGTGACGCACGGTGATTTCATCCCGCCCGCCCCCGGCAAATTCAGGAATGATTTCCCATACAGCGGTGTCCAACCCCACCTCGCCACGGGCAACCCGCTGCAAAACCGCCACCGCCGTGAGCGGTTTGCCCGCCGAAAGCCAAGGCGCCAAACTATCTCGCCGCATGGGTTTATCTTCGTCAGCCAAGCCAAAAGCGAAGTGTGCCACGGGCTTGCCCCGCATGGACGCATACACCTGGCCGCCGCAATGAAGTCCCGCCCTGAACCCGGTTTGGATAACCTCCCATGCCCGCGGAAAAGCCCGTGGAAAATCAAAACCATCATCCATCACCATCTCTGACATAAGGCAAATCA
Source organism: Verrucomicrobia bacterium UBA1319 (assembly GCA_002306985.1). Taxonomy (GTDB): domain Bacteria; phylum Verrucomicrobiota; class Verrucomicrobiia; order Limisphaerales; family UBA1319; genus UBA1319. The sequence continues at coordinate 9,686 of DBTJ01000164.1, read as the reverse complement.
TGCGACAAAACCCCGTATCCTGTCGCGTAAAAACGTGAAGCCATCAAATAAACCAATTAGCCTTCAACAAGTTATGCAAACACGCTTCACGTGTCGGCCGGGAATTTCCCGATTCCATTCGTCCCTTGGCTGTGGGATGGTAAGTCCCAGGCAAAATGAACACGATCACGCTAAGCATCATTGGCGCGGGCAAGTTAGGGCAAACGTTGGGCCGCCTGTTAAGTGTCTCCCCCCCCGTTCGCATCCACCAAGTCATGAACCGTTCCCTGGCCTCGGCTCGAAAAGCCATCGAGTTCATCGGCCAAGGCGCGCCCGCTGGCGATTGGGGGGAGTTAACGCCGGTGGGGGCGATTCTGGTGGCCACTCCCGACGACGCCATCGCATCGTGCGCCAAGGCTTTGGCGAGCTCGCCGGCCATCCATGAAGGCACCCTGATATTTCATTGTAGTGGCGCGTTGGGCAGCGAAGTGCTGACGGCTGCGCAAGCGCGCGGGGCGCTCCCGGCCAGCGTGCACCCGGCCATGAGTTTCGCGAATCCGGAAACAGCGGCCCAAGGTTTTTCAGGCGTAACTTGCGGCGCGGAGGGAAACCCCGAGGCTTTAAGCAAGCTGCGTCCCTGGTTTGAAGCCTGCGGGGCGCGCTGGTTCGAACTGCCCGCCGGCGCCAAACTTTTGTACCACGCGGGAGCCGTCATGGCCTGTAACTATGTCACCACTCTGCTGGAAGCGGCTTTCCAGTGCTATGAACAAGCGGGCATGCCCCGGAAAACCGCCGCGGAAGTGATGGCTCCGCTCCTCGCGGAAACTGTCGCCAATTGCCTAAGCCTAGGACCGGCGAATACCTTGACCGGCCCCATCGCCCGGGGGGACGCCGCTTTGGTAGCGCGCCAAGCCGAAGCCTTGGCTGAGCGCGTTCCTCGGCTAGCCGCTTTGTATACGTCCCTCGGTCTCGCCACCTTGGATTTGGCTCGCCAGCAAGGCCGGGTGCCGGATCAAGCGCTGGACCGCTTGGCCCAAGCGCTCAAAGCCACCGACAATCCCCGACCGGGCGGCGAATCACGGAATAGCCGCACGGCCGACCGCAGAACGGGCGGTCACTGAATCTGCTTTGAAAAGGAGACCGTTGCCCGGTCGCCCTCTATTGCTCCCGTAGCAACGTTTCCAAATACGGCAAATCGGCGGGAGACGTGGCTTTGGGATTGGGACGGCGGGTTTCGACCAATTGCACGGCCTGACCGATCGCTTCGCAGGCGGCCGTGTCATCGGTCAAGTGCAGGCTTTTTTCCCGCGCGGCCGTCATCGCTTTGCGAATGACCTCCAGGCGGAAAACCTGAGGCGTTTGGACCGACCAGAGCCGCGAACGATCAATCGTGCGGGCGATCTGGGTGCCCCCGTCGGATTCCTTAATCGTGTCGGTCACCCGTTGGGCGGCCACCGCGGCGCCGGTGCGACGGGCGGCCTCGACGGTGTCGCGAATGGTCTGGGGAGAGGTGCAAGGGCGCGCGCCATCCTGGATCGCCACTAAAGCGCATTTAGGCGAGACGGCGGCCAGCCCGTTCCATACGGAATCCTGGCGTTGCGCGCCACCCAACACCACCTGGAAAGGTTTCGTGGGCGGATATAAGCGAGCGATCTCTTGATAGGCCTCTTGCATGCCCGGCCGGATCACGAGAATGATTTCATCAATTTCCGGCGCTTGATCGAACCGGTGCCAAGTATGGGCGATCAAAGGTCGCCCGGCAATTTCCAGAAACAATTTGTCCACTCCAGGCCCCATGCGGGTGCCCTGGCCAGCGGCAACGATAATAACAGAGGTCATATTGCGTGTCAGTTCACGGCGGCGGGACGCCAATCCAACACTTGCAATTGGATCGTTCGCCGGCCGTTAAAGTCATTGATCCGGGGCTGGCAAGCCAGGTCGAACTTGCCTTCGGGCATACCGGCCGCCGGGGAGTTCCACCACACCGCTTCCTGGGTAATGCGGCCATCGGTCACCCACAGTTTGAGGTGCTGCTGCTCCTTGCCGATGCGCACCGGAGTGCGCGCGCATTGCAGGCGGGAAATGGCGAATTGCACGGGCGGGTTTCCCTGGCCCATGGGCTCGAGCAACGCCAGTTCCTGCAACCGTTCCATGGTAATTTCATCCAGGCGCGCCTCGCCATCCAAGTCCAGGCGCGGCTGCAATTGCTCCGGTTGCAAGAGAGCGCGCGCCAAGAGATTGAGGCGTTGGCGAAAAACATCCAGGTTTTCCGGTTTGATCGTTAAACCCGCCGCCAGCGCATGCCCGCCATGGCGCATGAGCAAGTCATCGCATTGCCCCAAAGCGGCCGCCAGATCAAAGCCATCGATGCTCCGGCCCGAGCCGCGCCAAGCCGCGCCATCGCCGCCAACGATGACGGAGGGCCGGTGAAATTGGCGCGTCACCCGCGAGGCCACGATGCCGACCACGCCCACATGCCAGGGGCTGCGTCCCTCGACAATCACGAAATCCCGGCCCGGATCGAACCGCGCTTGCACCGCGCCGATCGCCTCGGAGGAGATGGCGCGTTCGATGGCTTGGCGCTCGTGATTGCGGGCATCCAGATCCCGCGCCAAGGCTTGAGCCTCGACCACCGTGTCCGCCTGCAACAGACGCAAGGAAACCTCAGCATCCTCCAAGCGGCCGGCGGCGTTCAATCGCGGGGCCAATTGGTACGCGACCGTGGCCGCGCCAATGGGCGCCACCGCTTGCGCGATGTTCTTAAGGGCCAACAATCCCGGACGGGTCGTAAGGTTAAGTCGCTCCATACCGGCGGCCACCAAAATCCGGTTGTCCCCGCGGAGCGGCACCAAATCGGCAATCGTTCCCAAGGCGACTAGATCCAGCAGCGGCCGAATATCGTACGTTTTCGCCCCAGCCAAGCCTGTCTCCCGGCCCTGTTTCACCAAGGCGTGCGCCAGCTTAAACGCCAGCCCCGCCGAGCATAGCCAGGCAAAGGAGGGCGGTTCCGCCGTGTCGACCCGCTGGATCTCGGCCGTTTCCCGCAAAGCCAGCCTCGGGTTCACCAACGCGACCGCTTCGGGTGGCGGCGCGGCGATCTGATGATGATCGAGCACAATGGTGTCGATGCCGTTTCCCTTGAGCCACGCAATGGCATCCACCGAGGTCGACCCGCAATCCACCGCCAGCAGCAGCGACGCGGGATATTTTTCGAGGCATTTCCCGGCGCTATCCCGGCTTAACCCGTACCCCTCCTCCAGCCGATGCGGCAGGAAACATTGCACCACCCAACCCAAAGCGCGCAAGACCTCCAACAACAGGGCGGCGGAAGTCACGCCATCCACATCGTAATCGCCGAAGATGACCAGTTTCTCGCCCCGTTCCCGAGCTAAAAACAGGCGCTCGACCGCCGGGCGCATGTTCGGGATCAAAAAGGGGTCGTCCAAATCGTGCAAACGGGGCTTGAGGAAACGGGCGGCGGCAGCGGGCTGAACCAGCCCGCGCGTGGCCAAACAACGGGCTAGCAAGGTGGATACGCGCAACTGCCGAGCGAGTTCGCCCAGCCGTTCCGGATCGGTCCGCGCTATATGCCATCGATATTTCATCGCCTCAAAACCAATGCAACATTTCTTTATAATGCCGGGGAAAAAAGAAAAAAGCCACTCCCCACAGCGCAAAATAGGCGGTCGTAAGGGCGGTATAAAAATACCCAAACCAGATCACCCGTCCGTCGTCCTCCATCATGCAAGCGGTAAGAATGACGATGGCCTGCGCGGGCAGCATATTGGAGGCGGGGACCGGTAAAGGCAGCGCCAGCAGAAAAGCCATCCACGCGATCAACGAGGCATTAAAGCACCGGACTGCCCGCCATTCCATCCATTCGGACCCGCGCGGCTTGACCCATTTTTCCACCCAACGCAACGTGCGCACCCCGCCCCCGGCCAACCGAGGAATCGCGATCGCCGGAATTCTCAATTTTCCGATGCCCCCCGGTAGGCTGGGGGGCAAGCCCAAGGCAAGCCGACCGGATAGAAATAAAAGGATCGTGCCCAATGGCAAGCTTACGCCAAAAATCGGTAGGGGTGCCACAAAAGGCAGGCACAATAGGACCATGATCAAATACAACCCCCGCCCCCCCGTCCGCTCCAGCAAATCATTCACCACTAAGCGTTCACCATCGGCACGCGCCACAAGCAACTCCGCCAAACTCTCCGACAGGGGTTTTTTAGTCATGCCCCTCTCCTCACCAGCCCTTGGCCATCGGGTTTTAGGCTGTAACCGAGGCTTAATGAACGGAACCATTTTTGAAGCCATCGTCCATAGCTTTCGAGCTGAGTATGATAGGCTAGAACCGAGTTCCGTAATGCGACCGGCCTTCTCCTGGGTGAGCAGCCAGGTTTCACCCGCAACTCGACGCCAGTGACTGCCTCCACCATACTAAGATCCACTTGCTCCAGGCCCGGAGTGGCCTCGCTTCTCCCGATATGCGGCCAGAACCGAAACCAGCATTGAAGTCAAAATGATGCCGACGATGATCATCAGTGAAATGGCGATGGGCATGTGCACCCACCGTTCCGCTAACATTTTGATGCCGATGTAAACCAGCACGATCGCCAAACCAAATTTCAGATAACGAAAATACTCAATCGCCCCCGCGAGCACAAAATAGAGCGAACGCAGCCCCAGAATAGCGAACACATTACTAGTGAAGACAATAAATGGTTGCTGAGTGACCCCGAAAATGGCCGGGATCGAATCCAAAGCGAAAACCAAATCCGTCGTTTCCACCATGGCGAGAACCGGGACCAACGGGGTAAACATCGTGCCGCCTTGCTTGTGCGTCACAAAATTTTGGCCGTCGAGCTCGCGTGAAATGGGAAAAAACTTGCGCAACAAGCGGATAATGAGGCTTTGATCGGGATGCACCCCCTCTTCTTTCGCCATCGCCATTTTAGCGCCGCTATAGATCAAGAAAATCCCGAAGAGATAAAGAATCCAATGCGCCTTCGAAATCAAGGCCGCCCCAACGCCAATCATCCCGCCCCGCATAATTAATGCGCCTAAAATTCCCCAAAATAGAACCCGATGCTGATACTCGGGGGGGATGCGGAAATACGAGAAGATCAGCGCGATCACAAAGACGTTGTCCATCGACAACGTCAACTCCAAGAGATAGCCGGTGACAAATAAAACCGCATCGTCCCGCCCTCGCCAATATCCTAACCCCAACCCAAAAGCCAAGGCTAGCACACACCAGAGAGTGGTCCACATGAGCGCTTCGCGCACTTTAACCACGTGAGCGCTCTTATGAAAAACCCCCAAATCGAGCGCGAGCAAAACCAGCACGACGACTATGAAACCCGCATAGTGCCAAAACGTTATCTCGTGAGGTGCAGGCATTGTTCGAGGCTTAGCCCTCGACGACTTCAGGCACATTTACCGCCGCCTGAGTCGAACCAATACTGGGCCGCTCGCCCTTATGCCACCACAATACCAACGCGCTGGCAATATAAATACTCGAATAGGTTCCCGTAAGGATACCTACCAGGAAGGTGAACGCGAAATCGTTAATCACACCGCCACCGAAAATGTAAAGCGAAGCGGTGGCCAAAAACACCGTACCCGAGGTGATGATCGTCCGGCTCAGGGTTTGATTTAACGCTTTGTTCATGACCTCGACAAAGGTGCCTTTAACCCCTAACTTCAAATCCTCCCGAATACGATCGAAGATCACGATCGTATCGTTGATCGAAAACCCGATGATGGTCAGGATCGCCGCCACCATGGGCGCGCTGAATTCGCGGCCCGAGAGGCAGAACCAGCCCATAGTCATCATAATATCGTGGATGATGGCCACCACGGCGCCCACCGCGAAGGAAAACTCATACCGCATGGCCACATAGATCAAGATACCGAACATCGCCAACAAAGAGGACACGATTGCGGTCTTCTGGATTTCTTTGCCCACCGTGGCGCCCACTTTTTCCGCGCCCTTGATTTCAAACTTCGAGACCGGAAAATCCTTCATTAAGACAGCATGCGCCTTGGGACCCTCATCGACGGGCACCACCATGCGGAGATTTTCTTTACCGGTGGACAAATCTCGTTGGTATTGGATCGAAGCCTCCTTGATCCCGGACTTGGAAATCGAATCCCGCAGTTTATCCACTTCAACTCTTTGGGCAAAGCTGAGGGTCAAGCTGTCACCACCCTTAAAATCCACCCCCAACACTCCGCTGCCTCTCGATATGCCGTATCCGCAACCAATGATAATAATGGTCCACGAAATAGCGAAAGCGGGCTTGGCGAACGCCATGAAATCGATCTTGTTGCCTTTGACGATATGCAACATCGGCAGCGAAGAAATCAGATTCTTTTGCAGCAACCAATCGAAGATCAAACGGGTTACCACCAACGCGGTGAACATACTGACCGTCACACCGATGGTCAGCGTCACACCGAAGCCTTTCACCGGACCGGTGCCCATGTAAATCAAGATGACCGAGGAAATCAACGTCGTGAGGTTGGAATCGAAAATCGTACCGAATGCCTTGTCATACCCGGCGTTTAACGCGCCGCGCAACGATTTGCCAGCGGCTAACTCCTCACGAATGCGCTCGTAAATCAGCACGTTGGCGTCCACCGCCATACCGATCGTCAACACCACGCCCGCAATGCCGGGAATAGTCAGGGTGGTACCCACCGAGCACATGACACCCAGCAGAATGATAATGTTCAACATCAACGCCACGTTGGCGATTACCCCGGCGGTCAAATAGTAAGCCAGCATGAAAACAACCACCGCAACCGTGCCAATGAGCGAGGAAACGATACCGCTACGAATGGAATCTTTGCCCAGCGAAGGATCCACCCGCCGCTCTTCGGCGATATGCAGCTTAGCTTCCAAGGGGTTCTCCAAAACGTTAGCCAGCTCGAAGGCCTCTTTTTGATCGAAATTACCGCTAATTGAGCCGCTGTCGCGAATCACCGACATAATGCGCGGAGCGGAATATAATTCACCGTCGAGCACGATGGCCAAACGGTAGTAGCGGCCATTCGCCGGTTGAAACTCCGTGGTGATATCCCCAAATTTCTGGGCGCCTTCTTCATTGAAGGTAAAATGAATTTCCGGTTCGCCCGACACGGGATGGCGCTGTACCCCGGCACGCTTGATGTATTTGCCGGTCAAACCGCGCTCGGGTTTTTTCTTCACCAGCAAGGGCGGGCTTTGAGGTTCGCCTTTTTTGGCTTTTAACCGCAGCAACTCGTAACCAGGAGCCGGCTTGCCTTCTTTGACGAACTCATCGCTTTCGGGATGCACCATGCGGAATTCCAGCACCGCCGCCTTTTGAATCTGTTGGCGAGCGCTTTCATTTTCCGCTTCGGACAAACCCGGCATGGCGACCATGATCCGGTTGTCACCTTGGGGTTGGATGATCGGCTCAGCTACCCCGAGGCGATCCACGCGTTTACGCAACACTTCCACGGCTTGGGCCAGCACATTTTGACGGTCGCTATTCTGCTCGAACCGGTTGGTTTCCATCTCCAGCAAAAAGGACGTACCCCCGCGCAGATCCAAACCGAGCTTAATTTTGCCCGCCGCTTCCTTCTGCAAGATATTCAAGATCCCCCGGGTCGGCTCTGTCCCGTCGGAAATGGCGTTTGTGTAAGCCAGAAAGTACTTCTCAATATCGTTGGTGCCGATGGCTTCGAGCAAGTTGCCGAAGGCGCGCTCGGGGCGGTCCTTTTGCAGGGCTTGCGCGCGCGTAACGATCGCCGTCAAGTTGGTGTCCGCGTTGGCCGCCCGTTGGCGAAAGTGCCGGATCAAATCGGCATCCGTGGGCGGATATAGTTCGTTGATTGCCCAAGCCACCAGGAATACAACCAACATCCATTTCCAAAAATTATTCCGTTTCATGTCAAACAGCTGTCGTTACCACATTTATGATTCGCTTACATTCCCCGCTCGTTCAGTGATGTCGGACACCGCCGATTTGAGCACTTCAATTTTGGCGTCCGCGGAACGCAAACTGACGGTCTTGTCTTTAACCGCCACCACCACGCCGATGATCCCCCCCCCCACAACCACCTTGTCCCCGGGCTTAATGGTCTTCAACAGAACCTCGTGTTCTTTGGCTTTTCTCTGCTGCGGGCGAATCAACACCAGATAAAAAATCACAAACACCAAGATCATGGGCACAAATTGCGCCCACACAGGCATGGGCGATTGCCCTCCTTGTCCAGACGGCGCCGCCATGGCTAGCAACGCGTTCAAAAGATACGAATTCATATAGGCCAAACTCTTAAAGCGGTGACTCTAGGGATCAGGGGGGCATTTTGACAAGCCAAACCTGCAAAGAATCGGCGTTTTTCGCGCGGAATAGCTCCATTCTCAAGGAAAAAGGCTAGGCAAGAAGGTGGTTAGCGGAGGAATATAGGTGATCACCAACACGCCAAACAGCAACACCAGCAACATCGGCAACACCGCCCGCGTCACTTCCACCATGGGTTTGTTGAACCGGTAGGAGGAGAGCAGCAAGTTCAACCCGACCGGCGGCGCCAGAAAGCCCAATTCCATGTTAGCCAGAAAAATGATGCCTAAATGCACCGGGTCCAACCCAAAGGCCACGCCCAACGGCACGAGCAGCGGCACCACCACCACAATCGCCGCGTAGATCTCCACCAACCCGCCCACGAACAAAAGCACTATATTCAACCCCAATAAAAACAGCCATTTAGAATGAATCGTCGCGGTCGCCCATGCCACCATTTTATCGGGAATCTGGGCATCCACTAGATAGTGGGTGAAGCCCAAGGCGACCCCCAAGATAAGCAGCACCCCGCCCACCAGCAGACCGCATTCGGTGATCACCCGGGGTAAATCCTTAATGGGATGCAAATCGCGGTGTATCACCATCGCGACCACCAACGAATAGGTGGCCGTGACGGCCGCCGCCTCCACGGTGGTCGGCACGGTAAAGAGCGCCACAATCGCCACCACCGGTATGAGCATTTCCCATTTGGCAACCCACAAGGCGCTCAAGGCTTCGGAAAGCCGAAACGGCGGCTGATCGGCCGGTCTCTTCGGCCCTTGACGCACCCCCCACCACGCGGTCAAAACGACGAGCAAAATACCCGGACCGATGCCCCCGAGGAATATCTGTTTGATCGTGACCTGCGCGTTGGCGCTGTGATTCGCCACAATCGCGTACAATATCAGCGGCAAACAGGGCGGAAACAGCATGCCGAGCGACCCCGCGCCCGTCAGCAAACCCAAAGCCGAACGCTCCGAGTATTTGGCCGCCAACAGCACCGGCATCAACACCCCGCCCAAAGCCAAAATAGTAACCCCCGAGGCCCCGGTAAACGTGGTAAAAAAGGCGCAGACCAAAGCCGTCACAATTGCCGGTCCGCCGCGAAACTGCCCAACGAGCGCCTGAAAAACCCGCACCAACCGTTTAGAAGCTCCGCCCTCGGCCAAAAAATAACCCGCCAGAGTAAAAATCGGGATGCTGGGCAACATGTCGTTCGTGGTTAGGCTATAGTGCTTAAGCGGAACGGATTGCACCGGCAAATCGTGCCCCCAAAACAAGATCAAAGCCGCGCCCCCCAAGGCCGTGAATACGGGCGCTCCCAATAAAGTGGCGAGGCCCAAAACCACCAATGCGGGGATCATCATCCGTTCCGGCGCGATCGGCGCCCAAAAC
>DBTJ01000050.1 GCA_002306985.1 Verrucomicrobia bacterium UBA1319 | reverse complement strand
TTTACAGAATAATAATTGCGCGGCCTAATTTTACCGCTCGTAACGCACGCTTTAATTTCCCCTGATGACACATTAAACACTGATATGGTTAAATCCGACTTGCTTTTATAATCAGCCTGGAAATTACTTAATTGTGTTACATTGGTTCCAATATTAGAAATATACTCAATACCCTTTATTAGCGAGTCAATTTCATCGTAGTCAATGTATGAAACCGATGTTACAGATATTCCTACATCGCAAGCAACCTCCACAGTTAAACCGTATTCCTTGCGCCCAGAAATAGCGTCCGCAAACTCTTTGCATTCAATTTCCGTATAGGCGTCATGCTGTTTTTGGGAACGTCCCCTAATATTGCCAACCGATGAAAAACCCCTCACAATTATGCCTCCGCTTTTTGCTTGGAAGGTTTCGAGCTTGGTTTTTGGCTCTGTCGGCTGTGGTATAGGAGCTTGTGCTTTCGCGCAATGAAAGGGCTGAAGTGTAAACAATGCCGTAAACATTAATAATTGAATTGTTTTGTTCATGGTGCGCTTTAATTTGGATACTGCTTTATAAGCGACCATAAGAACCAATGAAAGGCTATTTTTACCTCGACTTGATTTTATTGGTGTGCAATGGTTTAAGGGGGGCGCTTCAATGTGCCAGACCGTCGGGAGAGGGGGGCATGAATCACTCAGCGTGGGGTCTGTTTTCCTTCATCCGCCGGGCGAATTGCTCCTCGATTTGCTTGGTTAACCGCTCGTGAATCTCGTTTGACCGTTGCATGGCGGCCACCAGTGCCGGGGATGGCGCGTTTTGGCTCACGTTGACCGCCACGCTGTCACCCTCAAGCCGGGCATACTTCTCAGGCCAAGCCGCTTTCAGGTAAAAAATCAAGGCGGTGTCAGAATATTCGCGGATTTTGCCCACCAATTTGCCGCCCTGGTAGACTGGCCGCAAGGTGCCTTTGACGCCCCGGCGGAACAGCGAGTTGACTCAAATTAAAAGACACCGGGGAAGCAAAACTGAGGGGAGGCAAAAAGGGTCGTTGACTTATGGAAAAAAGACACCGGAAAATCGGTGCTAATGAACATGAGTAATGAATTGAAAAATGAGTGGTTGCCCAAATTCCAACGACGCTATGCCCAGCGCAATCGCGAGGGAAAAAGTCGGATGCTCGATGAGTTCTGTGAGGACTATGGTTACGAGCGTAAATATGCGATCAAAATTCTGAGTGATCACTTGCCCGCGCCGACCGGGCGCAAACCTCCGGGACCCGAGCGCCAATTCACGGTCATTGAGCCGGTCGTGCGCCATCTTTGGTTAAGCGCCGAGCAGCCCTGCGGCAAGCGCCTGCAGCCTGTTTTGCATCAATGGCTGCCTTTTTACGAACGGCGTTATGGACGGCTGCCGTGGGCCCGCCGCCGCTTAATCCGCCAAATTAGCCCGGCGAGTCTCGACCGCCTTTTGGCCCCCGCCCGAGCCGAGTATCCCGGCCGGGGCCGTTGCGGCACCAAACCAGGCAGTCTGCTCAAAACCGAAATTCCCATTCGCACCAGCAATTGGGATCTCACCCAGCCCGGCTATTTAGAGGCCGACACGGTTGCTCACTGTGGGGGCACGCTGGCCGGAGAATTTATCTGGAGCATTACTTTCACCGACATTTTCAGCGGCTGGACCGAAGGCCGAGCCGTCTGGAATAAAGGCGCTGCCGGCGTGGTGAGTGCCACGACGGATATGGAAAAGGGCCTGCCTTTTGCGTTGCTGGGCTTTGACTGCGACAACGGCAGCGAGTTTCTTAATCACCACCTCTGGGGCGATCTGGCCCAGCGCCAACTCCCGGTTGCCTTCACCCGTTCGCGACCTTACAAAAAAAATGACAATGCTTATGTTGAGCAGAAGAATTGGACCTGGCCGCGGCAACTGCTCGGTTACAGCCGTTTGGAAGACGCCACGCAAGTGAGCGTCATCTCCGCCATCTACAAGGAGGTGTGGGGGCCGCTGCAAAACTTCTTCCTGCCTTGCCTCAAACTCAAAGCCAAATGGCGCGAGGGCAGCCGTTGGCACAAAAGCTATCACCCACCCCGGACCGCTTATGAGCGTTTGCGCGACCCGGGTATCAGCTCGCGCAAAACCTTGCGGCAACTGCGCGATCTTTATGAGAGCCTGGATCCCTTGGCCTTAAAAGACGATTTGGAAAAACGCTTGCGAGGGGTGCTGCGCCCGCAGACCAAAGAGCGACTTTTGGGAAATCCAAAATTGTGAATAACTCTCCCGGCCGGCCCTCCCCCAGACCCCCTCCGTGGGAGTCCGTCCGCAGGCGACCGCAGGGGGCGCGAGCTGGAAACTCGCCGCTCGCCCCCGGCTCGTTTTAGCTCGCTATCTGCCACTGAGTCTCTATAAACAAAAACAACAAGAAGCCTGAGTCCTTCGGCCCTGCTTACTCAGAGTCCTTCGGTGTCTTTTTTCCGTGAGTCAACTCGGAGCTCCGGGAACGATACGAATTTTATCGCCACAACCTATGGGGGCGTGGGCCGCAGGATGACGATGGTTATTTGCTCCAACGTTACATGATCCACGCGGACCTGCGCGCTCAGGAAAGCATCCGTTTATTTACCCAATTTAAAAGTGGGCTGGAGGAGGATCGAAACGGCGGGCCGCGAGCCGTCGACCGAGACGATTTCGATTTGAATCAGGCATTCATCGAAGTTCCGATCCCCGTATCGGGCGCGGATTTCCTGGCGGTTCGAGCGGGCCGTCAAGAACTCGCTTACGGCTCGTCACGGCTGGTTTCCTTTCGGGAAGCTCCCAATAACCGGCTCAGCTTCGACGGCGTCAAGATCATCCTGACAATCGGCGGCTGGCAAGTGGACGCCTTCGCGGTGAAACCCATGCGGACCCAATCCGGCGTATTCGATGATGATCCAGACCCGAACCGGAATTTTTGGGGGCTCTATGCGGTTACGCCGGTTACCTGGTTGCCGGGCGGGAACCTCGATCTCTATTACTTGGGGCTAGATCGCAAGCACGCCAGCTTCGACCCAGGCGTGGCGCATGAATTACGACACTCCTTTGGATCGCGCGTATGGGGGGGCCAGTCAGGATGGGACTATAACTTTGAATGGGTTGGGCAATTAGGACGATTCGGCGGCGGCGACATCCAGGCCTGGACTGTGGCTTCCGAGTTGGGATTTACTTTTGAAGGCGCTCCGCTTAAGCCTCGGCTCAGTATAAAAGCGAACGTCACCAGTGGAGACGACGACCCGAAGAATGCGGATCTACAGACTTTCAACCCGCTGTTTCCACGGGGCGCTTACTTTGGGGAGCCGGCCTTGATCGGTCCGGCAAACCACATCGACGCGCATCCGCAATTGGCGCTGGCTCCGCATCGCAATGTGAAATTATCCCTGGATTGGGATTGTTTTTGGCGCGCGAGCACGCGCGATGGCATTTACGGTCCGGCGGTAAATCTCCTCCAATCAGGGCAGGGCGCTGATAGCCGTTTCATCGGCCATCAAGCGGAAGCCATGGTGGCATGGCAAGTGGATCGGCATCTCTCCGTCTCCGCGGATTACGCCCACTTTTTTACCGGAGCTTTCCTGGAGCAAACAACGCCAGGGAAAGACGTGAATTATTTTTCGGCCTGGGCGACGTTTCGATTTTAAACGACAATCAAGGATGGCTTAGAATTCCCCCCTCGGAGGTGAAAACTCGAGGTCGCGAATATTTGGTTTTCTCGATTTACTGATTTATCCGTAGGATAGAATACACTTTTTGGCGAGCAATGTGGATGTCCCCGGCAAGGCGAAAGCAAGGAAAGCTGCCCCAGCGGCCTCTG
>DBTJ01000074.1 GCA_002306985.1 Verrucomicrobia bacterium UBA1319 | reverse complement strand
TGGGCGATTACTCCCGCCGACTTGCCGCTAGCCAGCCAGTTCTGGACGGCTTCGCGTTTGAACGTTTCATCGAATTGGGCCCGCGGTTTATTACAGTTTTCTTTGATGGTTTTCAGGCTGAGGGACTCCCCATTGCCTAGACCAATACTGCTGAAGCAGTTAGGAATGGATGCGAGGAGCGGAATTGAACCGACGCAAATGCGCCTTGTTGGAAGGAGACGCCAGACGTGCTTGAAAGTGCTCTCTTCCACATATCGATGTCATTCGGATCGAAATTGACTGAAATCCGATGAAATGAGGAGAATTTTACGACTACCCTGGCGACTACCTTTGGGGCTCAGGATTTTTTCTGAAAGCGTAAACACTTGAAGAAGTGGTGCATCCGTCTGGAGTTGAACCAGAAACCTTCTGATCCGTAGTCAGATGCTCTATCCAATTGAGCTACGGATGCACTCGGCGATGCGCTTAGGTTGCGAATCGGACGAATCTTGTACCCGATGGGGGGTGAACATGGCAAGCGGATTTATGGCGTTTTTTTGCGCGAGCGCGAAAAAACGGCAAAAACCTCGTCAATTCAGGCATTTCGTGGGGTACGCGCCCCCCGATTGCAGTGCTTGATAAATCCGGTCTTGGCTTGGCCCGGATACCGCCCGGGCGATAAACGGATTTACTTTTCATTCTTAGCCAGCGCTTTATCGCTGGAATACGGCAGCGTTTAGGAATTGGGCACCGGCAGGGTTGTCCAAGCCTCACACCCATGGTTTTAAAGCATTTAAGGCCGAGCGAAGCTGGCTGAGTAGAATCATTTTTTCCGCGGAGCGCCACATCACGGAGAGTAACCTAAAAATTCAGACGCCCCTTGCACTCAATAACCACGGCCGGATGCCGGTTCGTCGATGGCGCGATTAGGCGGGGCGTTTGCCTCGCTCGCGACCGCCCGGGGCACCGGTGGCCTTTTCATCTGCCGTATTGCTTTGGGGCGGCGGGATCGCTAAGAATGCGCCTCATATGAGCGCCCCGATCCGACTTTTAGCCGCGCCTGGCCTGGCCGTTCTGGCGCTGGCTGCTGGCGCGCTCGCGCTGGTTTCGTGTTCCTCGCGAAACGATACCGCGCAAGTGCTGGCCGCGTATGACGAACGGGGCGATTACCCCCCGCTCGCGATCCGCTACCCGCTCAACGGCACGCTGTTTCCGCCGGAGATCGCGCCAACGGGATTTTCCTGGCAAGACGCCGCCACCAACGCGAACGCCTGGCTGATCCGGTTTCAATTCGCGGACTCCACGAACGCCCTGGACCGGCTGTGCCACTCGAACGCGTGGCTGCCCGCCCCGGCGGATTGGGAGGAAATCAAGCGCCGGTCCACCGCGCAGGAGGCGCGCGTGACGATCCTCGGCTTTAACCGGGCGGACGCCTCCCGCGCGCTCTCGCGCGGCCGCCTGACCATCCGCACCTCCCGAGACGAGGTGGGCGCGCCGATTTTCTACCGGGAGGTCAACTTGCCTTTCCTGGACGCGGTGAAGGACCCTTCCCGCATCCGCTGGCGGTTCGGTTCGATCGCCTCGCCTCAAACCCCGCCGATCGTGTTGGAAGGACTGCCCGTGTGCGGCAATTGCCATTCATTTTCCCAGGACGGCAAAATCCTAGGCATGGATGTCGACTACGCGAATAACAAGGGCGCTTACGCCATCACGCATACCGCCCGGCGGATGTCGCTGGCTTCGAGCGAGGTGATTAGCTGGAACGATTTCCGTCAGGCCGATGGCCAGCAAACCTACGGGCTGCTCTCGCAAGTTTCGCCCGATGGCCAATCCGTGGTGAGCACCGTCAAGGATCGTTCCGTGTTCGTAGGCACCCCCGGCCTGGCGTTTTCCCAGCTGTTTTTTCCCATTCAAGGCATTCTGGCGGTGTACGACCGGAACTCGGCCACCTTCCAGGCGTTGCCCGGGGCGGATGACCCGGAGTACGTGCAGAGCAACCCCACTTGGAGCCCGGACGGCCAATTCATCCTGTTTGCCCGCGCCAAACGCTATCAGCTTAAAAACGACCGGTCCGGCAAAAAAGTGTTGTTAAGCGCCGAGGATTGCGCGGAGTTTTTGAACGGCGAACAGACGTTCCAATTCGACCTCTATCGCATCCCCTTTAACCATGGCAAAGGCGGGCGCGCCGAACCCATCAAGGGCGCGTCCCGCAATGGCCGGAGCAATTACTTCGCCAAGCCATCCCCCGACGGGAAGTGGATCGTGTTTTGTCAGGCGAAGAGTTTCATGTTGCTGCAACCGGATAGCGAGCTCTTCATCATCCCCGCCGAAGGCGGCGAACCCCGGCGGCTCGCCGCCAATACGACGCGCATGAACTCCTGGCACAGCTGGTCCCCGAACAGCCGCTGGCTGGTGTTTTCCTCCAAAGCCGCCTCGGATTACACCCAGCTGCACCTCACCCACATCGACGAGTCGGGTAACAGCACGCCCGCTATTTTGCTGTCGTATTTCACGGCCCCGGACCGCGCCGCCAACATCCCCGAATTTGTCCGCCTCCCGCCGGACGCCATCGAAAAAATCCAGCCGCGTTTCCTCGACGATAATTCCCACGCCCGCGCCGCCTACGCGTTCGAACAGGCCAACGACGCCGAACACGCGATCGCCGAATACCAAAAAGCCTTGACCATCAACCCGCGCAACGTGCACGCCCATCAACGCCTAGGGTTCCTGCTGTACCACACGCGCCGGCAATTCCAGGAAGGGCTTGCCCACACCGCCGAGGCGTTGAAGCTCGACGCCAACGACGCCTGCGCCCACTACGATCTGGGCATGGCGCAGATGCATCAAAAACAGTTCGCGCCCGCCATCGAGCATTTCACCCAGGCGCTCAAATTGATGCCGGAGGGCTTGGATAGCCGGTACAACCCGGGCGATATGCATTCTTCGCTCGCCAGCGCGTTGATCACCCAACAGCGACTGCCGGAGGCGGCGGCGGAACTGGCCATCGCCCTCAAATACGCGCCTAAAAACCCGAATTTTCATTACACCCTCGCGCTAGTCCTGGCGGCGCAAGGACGGATCGAGGAACCCGCCCAGCATTACGCCCTGGCCCATTCGCTGGCGCCCGCGCTGGATACCGAGCCGCAGTATCATAATTTGATGTGTCTCAACTACGCCCAGGCCGGTCAATACGCCGAAGCCCTCGCGGCCGCCCAAAAATGCCTGGACCTCGCCGCCGCCTCGGGCCAGACCGATTTGGCGCGCGAACTGCGCGAGCGCATCGAAGTCCTCCGGCAACGCGCGAACGCCGCGCCGTGAGTTTGCGCCCGTCCAGAACTCGCCCGGGAGTTGCATATTTTAGCCCATCTGCCATGCTGAGCGCCACACTACGCTTATGAGTAAACCCTTATCTCGCCGGAGTTTTGTGAAACACACCCTGGCCACGGGCATCCCCGGGACCCTGGCGCTGGGCACGCTGGGATTGAACGCCGCCGCCGAACCCGCCGCCCGGCCGTTGCAGGTGGTGTGCGTTGGGGCGCATCCCGACGACCCGGAATCCGGCTGCTCCGGCACTTTGATCCGCTACGCCGCCCAAGGGCATGCGGTTACGGTAGTGTACCTGACGCGCGGCGAGCGGGGCATCCCGGGAAAAACCAACGACGAGGCGGCCCAAATCCGCTCCCAGGAAGCCGCCGCCGCCTGCCGGATTATCGGCGCCCAGGCCGTCTTCGCGGGCCAGATCGATGGCGCCGCCGAATTCACCCGGCCCAACGTGGAAAAACTGGGGAAGATCCTCGCCGAAATCCAACCGGACCTTGTATTCGCGCACTGGCCCATTGACACTCACATGGATCACCAAGCCGCGAGCCTCTGCGCCCACCGCGCTTGTCAGGCCTTGACCCCCAAGCCCCGGCTGTACTTTTTCGAAGTCAACACCGGCAGCCAATCCCAGGGTTTTACCCCCAACACTTACGTGGATATCACCGCCGTGGTCGATAAAAAGAAGCTAGCTTTGCTGGCCCATGTCAGCCAAGACGGCGAGGGTATTTGGAAACAACACCACGAAGTCATCGCCGATTTTCGCGGGCGCGAGGCCGGAGTGAAAGCCGCCGAAGCCTTCGTCCGCCTGAACCGCGAAGTCCAGGCCGCCGGACTCCCGGGGGTGCGCTGATGGTTGACTCAACCCTGGCTGCCACCCATTTCCCCGCCTCGTCCGAGTCGCTCCAAATCCGCGTCTCCGGCGATCCCCAACTGCCCACCCTGACGTACCTGCCCGGAGTCCACGGGGATTGGACGCTGGCGGGGAGTTTTCGCGCGCGAATGGCCGGCATCGTCCGCTGGGTCGAATTCACCTATCCGCGCACGCTGGACTGGTCCCTCGACACTTACGCTCAAGCCATCGAACAAGCGTTGCGCGCGCGCGGCATCACCCAAACCTGGTTGCTGGGCGAATCATTCGGCTCCCAAGTCGCCTGGCAATTGCTGGCGCGCGCCCGAACGACCGCCAACGCAACCGCCGCGCCGATGCAATATGATGGGCTCATTCTGGCGGGCGGATTCGCCCGGCATCCCACCCGGCCCCTGGCCCGGCTGTCGCGTGCGCTTTGGGACATCACTCCCCTGCCCTGCCTGTTTCGGTTTTTGCGGCTGTACCTAAAATTCGCCGCTTTCCGCCATCGCCACGCCCCGGAAACCTTGGCTGGCATGCAAGAATTCGCCCGCCGCCGCAACACCCTGGATCGCCAAGCCATGAGCCATCGGTTGGGATTAGTCGCCGCCAACGACCCCAACGCCATCGCGGAAAGCACCTCGCTGCCCGTCTACTACCTCTCCGGCTGGTTCGACCCCATCGTCCCCTGGCCATTCGTCCGCGCCTACCTGCGCCGCCGATGCCCCGGCTACCGCGGCCACAAAATCATCTGGCCCGCCGACCACAACATCCTCGGCACCGCCCCTCAAGCCGCCGCCCAACAAGTCCAGCAATGGATGCGGGAGACCGCGTCGCAAAAAACGCATTGAATCCGCCGTTTTACCGCCAATCCTGGATATCGCCCATCATTAATCCGCCTGAGATAATTCCCTAAACTTTGAAGCGACGGCATCCGCCAGTATGGCTCGCCTTTCGCCCAAGCCACCGGTTTTCTCATCCGCACGAAGTCCATCAGGCTCTTTATGCCACCGCGACGACGACGCGAGTTTCACCGAATCGCGCTGACTTCGACCTTTCCGCTCCTATCCAACCCCTCCTAAACGTATTCGCTCGGCACATTAGAATAAGCTCATCCGAAAAAGCCGTTTATGCGGGCCAATTTTCGGCCGGCTGGAACCGACCTTAAAGCGTGCCTCTCCAGCCGAATATTTTGCGTTTAAATTGTCGGATTTTGGCGGCGACGGTTGTTATATGGATGAGATGAGCGATTTATCCGACGCACAGTTGCTTCGCCAGTACGCCGAGCTAGGCAGCGAGGCCGCCTTCCGCGAATTAGCCGCGCGGCATACGGATTTGGTTTACTCCGCCGCGTTGCGCCAGGTGAATTCGCCAGACTTGGCCCGTGACATTACGCAAAGCGTCTTCACCGATTTAGCCCGCAAAGCCCAGCCGTTGGCGCGGAAATTCCCGGTCGAAAGCTCGCTCGCCGGCTGGCTGCACCGCGGCACTCGCTTTGCCGCCCTCAATCTACTGCGCGATACCCGCCGCCGGATCGCCTATGAAAAGCAAGCCATGGAACAACTCCTTGCCAACGCCGATCCCCCGCCGGATTGGGACCGTCTCCGGCCCGTGCTCGATGAGGCCCTGGATTCGCTGGGCGATGAAGACCAGCAGGCGCTGCTTTTGCGCTTTTTTAAAAACCAGGATTTCCGCGCCGTGGGCCGCGCGCTCGGGGTCAGCGACGACACGGCGCAAAAACGCGTGACGCGCGCGCTGGAACGACTGCGCCAATTTCTGGCGAAACGCGGCGTCGCCCTCGGCGCCAGCGGTCTGGCGGCGCTCCTCTCCGCCCAAGCGATCCAAGCCGCGCCGGCCGGGCTCGCCGCCACCGTAGCCGCGACCGCCGCGCTGGCGGGCGCCCAAACCCTGGGCGCGGCCCTTGCCACCACGTCCGCCATCGCCACCACCCAAACTATTGCCATGACCGCACTGCAAAAATTCGCGCTCACCGCGGCGCTGGCCGCCGCCATCGGCGCCGGGCTTTACGAAACGCAGCTAGCCGCGGAGTTGCGGCGGCAAAACCAGACGCTTAAGCGGCGGCAAGCCGAACGGGCGCAGCAATGGGAGCAATTGCGGCGCGAGGGGGAGTCCACCGCCAATCGCCTGGCGGCGATCTCGGAGGCGACGGAACGCTTTAATCAAGACCAAGATGAACAGCGCCGGCTGCGCGCGCAGATCGCGCAATTGCGCCGCGACCCGCCGGACGCCCTGGGCGCGGAAGCTCAAGCCTGGATGGAACGGGTAAGCCTGCTCAAGCAACGAATGGAGCAAATGCCCGGCGCCAAAATTCCCGAACTCCGGCTTTTAACGGAGCGCGATTGGTTAAGCGTGGCCAAAGACAGCGAGTTGCGCAGCGAGAAAGAAATTCGGCAAGCGCTCAGCCAGCTGCGATCCCGGGCGACTAATCTCGTGGGCCACCAACTGCAAGCCGCGATGAACCAGTTCACCGCGGCGAATGACGGCGTATTCACCACGGACTTGGCGCTCCTCAAGCCTTACTTAGATTCCCCTCTCGAAACGGAGATTTTGGCGCGCTATTCCGTTCAACCCAGCAGCGCGTTAAAAACCTTAGCCTTGGGTGGCGACTGGGTTATCCTGCCCAAACAGGTCGATGGCGTCATCGACGACCTGATGGTTTTTGGCCCGAATGGCATGGGCGGCATGGGCGGAGGCGAATCCACCACCCTAGCGCGGTTGGCGACGGCGATTGAGGCTTATCGAATCGCCAACCAAGGCAACCTTTGGCCGGGGGATGCGACGCTGCTGACCCCCTATATCACCACCCCGGAACAACAGGCAGCCTATAAAGAGCTGCTCGAAATCAACCATAACTTGGGCCGTTAAACGCGCTGGGCGCTCGCCGCTAATACGAAAGCCATCGGCATGACTCTATTTCAAAAAACCTTGATTACCGCCGTGTTGGCGGCCAGCGCGGGCACCGGCTTGTACCAAGCCCGTCAGGCGGCGGCGCTGTCGGCCGAAAACCGGGCGCTCGCCGCCGGGCAAGCGGCGCTAACGCGGGATATCGAGCGGGAACAAAGCGAGCGGGACGCGCTGGCGCGCCGCTTGGCGGCGTTGCCCGCCTCAGCCGGTCGGGCGTCCACCCCGGCGGCCGAGTTGCTCAAATTAAGGGCGGAATTGGCGGCGTTGCGCGCGGACAAACAGGACGCCACTCAATCGGAAGCCCGCTCGTGGCTCGAAAAAGCCCGGCGGCTAAAACAGCGCTTGGAACAAACTCCCGAGGCGAAGATTCCCGAACTCCGCCTGTTGACGGATAAAAATTGGCTGATGGTCGCGCTGGATTTCGATTTGAACGATGAAAGCCAAGTCCGCCAGGCTTTCAGCCGGCTACGGAATATGGCGGAACTGGCGGCGGGCAATCAGATGCAAGCCGCCATGAAAAAATATTGCGAGGCACATCCGGGCGGTTACGCCACGGACCTGGCGCAGCTGAAGCCCTACCTTGATCCCCCGCTGGAAGACGCCATTTTGGAGCGCTATGCCATTCAAACCAGCGCTAGCGCGCGGAATCTTCAGCTGGGGGACGATTGGATCATCCTGCTGAAAACGCCCACCGATCCCGACCACGACCTCCAGGTGGGCGTTGGCAGCCGGGGCTCGGGGTCCACGAGTTTTCCAACCGAAAGCAAGCGCGCCCTCGAGCCTGTGCTGCAAGCATACCAAGCGGCCAACCCGGGCAAATCGCCGGAGCATCTCGCGCAACTGGCGCCGTTCGCCTCCACCGCCGAACAGCAAGCGGCCTTGCAAAAAGAGATCGCGCTGGAAAAAGCGCGCGGGCAATAAGCCGGTTGAAACTCGGGGAGGGAGGCGCACTTTGAAGGCAGTAGAACCCAGTCCGGCAATCAGCCTCGCCAAGGCGCCGCCTCGAACGCGTGGCGAACTTTCATAGGCCGCCCGCGGCAGGCGGCGGAAGCCATAAATTATTCGCAAAGCGCGTTGAAATCCGGCGCAAAGCCGATAGGGTATAGGCAGTGCATGTGCTACTCAAACGCGCCGGAGCGGTTTTGATGGCGGCCGGCTGGCTGTTGTTGAGCCTCCTCTATTGCGTTTTCGAGCATGCGGCGCCGGTCGCCGTGCCCTCGGGCAAACCGGCCGCGTCGCAGATCGCGGAAACTTCCTCCACCCCGTATCCCGCGCTCCAATTCCACCGGCTGCATCTGCCGGAAGGCACTTTAGGGCTCTCAAAAAGCGGCAGTCTGGGCCCTTTCGCCCCCAGCTGTTCACCCTCTCAAACCATTCTTTGGCTGGGCAACCTCCATCTTGCCTCCGCGCCGATCGGCCTCGCCAGCGCCTGGCAGTTTAGCTTAAGGGCCGCCCTGAATCCGCGCGCCCCCTGTCTTGCGTAATTCACCCCAAACTTTCACCCCGCAGGCCGGCATAGTCATTGGGCTCCGGCGCGACGCGGCCAAGGTTTTCGGGTTTGATTCCACGAGCGACCGTCGTTTTACACGGAACTACTCAGCGGCTTTTCACCCGAAATAAGCGTTATTTCATTCAGCTTAGGACGGCTTTTCAAGTTGGCATAATTGAACATCTTTTAACCCTATTATGTCTACTCTGTCCGTAATATTAATAACATATTAAATATTTAGACCCTAGCCAACCCCGCGCTGACGGAGGCGCATAATTAGCTGATGACAGCGGCATAAACGGGATCGTGAACACCGGCGTCGTGACGCGCGCGGGCGCGGTTCGCCACCATCCCCGAACAGGCTCAAGCAGCCTTTTAAAATGGCGTCTGGAAGGCGCGGAAATCGAATTCTTAAAACTTTTACGTTCGTTTAAAAATAGATCATTTTATGTTGGGATTACTCTTTAATAAAATCTTCGGCACCAAGGCCAGCCATGAGCTGAATCAGTTCCGGGAGATCGTGGAACAAATCAACCAGTTGGAGGTGTCGCTACAAGCGCTACCCGACGCGGCCTTGCGGGAGAAGACCCAGGCGTGGAAAAACCAATTGTCGGCCATCCAGGAGCTGCCCGCGCTGGCGGAGGCTTTGGAAAAGATCACGCCCGAGGCCTTTGCGGTTGTTAAGAATGCTTGCCGACGTTTATGCGGCCAGCAGCTTACGGTCCGCGGTCATCCGCTGACGTGGGATATGATCCCCTTCGATGTGCAATTGATTGGCGGCCTGGCGTTGCACCGCCGGCGCATCGCCGAAATGGCCACGGGCGAGGGCAAAACGCTGGTGGCGACGTTGCCCGCCTTTTTGAACGCCCTGACCGGCCGGGGCGTGCATATCGTCACGGTGAATGATTACTTGGCGGCGCGCGACAGCGAGTGGATGGGGGCGGTGTACCAGTTTTTGGGGCTGACGGTGGGGTGCATCCTGAATGACCAACCGCCCGAGATCCGGCGCCAGATGTACGCCCGCGACATCACTTTCGGCACCAACGCCGAGTTCGGCTTCGACTATTTGCGGGACAACGGCATGGCGCAGCGCGCGGAAGCGCAAGTGCAGCGCGGCCAGTATTTCGCGATCATCGACGAAGTCGATTCCATCCTGCTCGACGAGGCGCGCACGCCGCTGATCATCACCGGGCCGACGGCGGTGAACGCCGACAATTCACATTACGAGCGTTTTAAACCGGCGATTTTGTCGCTGGCGCAAAACCAATCGCGGTTGTGCGAACGCTATTTACGCGAAGCCCAGAGGCTGATCGATCAGTTGCGTCCCGAAACAGAGGCGGCCCCGCTGAACCGGGCGGAGGCGGAGCGCCAATTGGGATTGCTCCTTTATAAAGTCCGCTTAGGCGCGCCCCGCTCCGCCGGCCTCATGAAGCTGATGGAAGACCCGGGAAATCAGCGATTGATGAGCCAAGCCGAATTAAAATTGCATGCCGATCAAAGCAAAGAAGCGTTGTACGCGCAAAAAGAAGAACTGTTTTTCGCCATTGAGGAAAAATCGCACGAGGCGGACCTGACCGAGAAAGGCCGCGCCTTCCTGGAGCCCCAGGATCCGGACGCGTTTGTCCTGCCGGATTTGAACGCCGCCTTTCGCGAAATTGATCGGAACGCGAACCCGGGCGCGCCGGAGCGACTGGAGCTCAAAACCAAATTGCAGGCCGATTTTGAGGCCAGATCCCTGCGCATCCACGTCATCGCCCAACTGCTCAAAGCGTATTGCCTGTACGAAAAGGACGTGGATTATGTCGTCCAGGACGGCAAGGTCGTCATCGTGGACGAGCACACGGGCCGGATCATGACGGGCCGCCGGTGGAGCGACGGTTTGCACCAAGCCGTGGAGGCCAAGGAAAACGTGGCGATCGAACGGGAAACGCAGACGCTGGCCACCATCACCATTCAGAATTATTTCCGGCTCTATCACAAGCTGGCGGGCATGACGGGCACGGCGGAGACCGAGGTCAACGAGTTTTCCGACATCTATAAATTGGGCGTGCTAGTGATTCCCACCAACCAACCGGTGGCCCGCCAGGATCGCCCCGATTCGGTGTATAAAACCCGGCGCGAGAAATTCGCGGCCGTGGTTAAGGAAATCCAGGAAGAACATGGCCGAGGCCGCCCCATCCTGGCCGGCACCGTCTCCGTGGAAACAAGCGAGCAACTCTCCAAGTTACTGACCAAAGCGGGTATTGCGCACTCGGTGTTGAACGCCAAATTCCACCAGCAGGAGGCGGAGATCGTAGCCAGGGCGGGCCAACGGGGAGCGGTGACCATCGCCACCAACATGGCTGGCCGCGGCACCGACATCAAGCTGGGCGAAGGCGTGGCCGTACTCGGCGGCCTGCACGTGCTGGCCACCGAGCGGCACGAGGCCCGCCGCATCGATCGCCAGTTGCGCGGCCGTTGCGCCCGGCAGGGCGATCCGGGCTCCTCCCACTTCTTTATTTCCATGGAGGACGACCTGATCCGCGTGTTCGGCTCCGAAAGCATTCTCCGGGTCATGGAACGGGTTAAACTGGAACCGGGGCAGGAACTAAAACACCCGTTGTTGAGCCGCTCGATCCAA
The DNA here is from genome assembly GCA_002306985.1 of Verrucomicrobia bacterium UBA1319. Classification (GTDB taxonomy): domain Bacteria; phylum Verrucomicrobiota; class Verrucomicrobiia; order Limisphaerales; family UBA1319; genus UBA1319. The sequence continues at coordinate 1,693 of DBTJ01000074.1, read as the reverse complement.
GCCACCCAGAAACGGGTGGAACAGCATCATTTCCAGATCCGCAAACGGACTCTGGAGTACGACGACGTGATGAACAAACAGCGCGAAATCCTGTACGGCTTTCGCAATGAGATTATCCACAGCGAGCAGGTTCACGACCGGTTGCTGGACGTCCTGGATGAAGTGATCGTCCAAAAGCTAAACGCCGGGGCCGCTCCCGAACAGGAGCCGCGCGATTGGAACCTGCGCGGATTTGTCGATTGGTTGAAGCTCGCTTTTCCAGTCGGAATCACCGCGGCGGAATTGCTCACCGCGGCTGGGCAGGGCGCCGAAACGCCCGCGCCGGGCTCGCTCTGCGATGGTATGAGCGCCGCCCAGTTTGCCGCCGCCAGCCTGGCCATCGGCCGGGTGCGGGAAGCTTACGAGCTCAAGCGCCGGTTTGAAAACCCCGCCGCCATCCAATCCCTGGAGCGCTTCGCCATGCTCAGCGCCATCGATCGGCTTTGGCAGGAGCATTTGGGATACATGGACAGCTTGCGCAACGCCATCGGCTTGCGCTCTTACGGGCAACGGGATCCGCTGATCGAATACCAGGCGGAAGCCTTTAAAACCTTTGAGGAATTAATGCTCAATATTAAGGGCGAAATTTGCCAAAACTTGTTTCGTAGCGCGTCCAATTTACGGGCCTATGAGCAATTCTTGCGGCATTTGCCGCAAAACCTGAAGCAATTTCAGCCCACCGCGCCCCCGTCGCCCACGAAAACAGCCGGTGTCAGCGGCAGCGAGAACGACTCGGGGCATACGAAAGCCGCGCCTGTGCGCACGGGACCCAAAGTCGGGCGCAACGATCCTTGCCCGTGCGGCAGTGGCAAAAAATTCAAGCAATGCTGCGGCCACTGAGGCAAGCGAGCCGCCGGGATTCTCAGGCGATGACTGGCGCGGGGGGCGGCCTGGCCGGATCGGCGCGGAGCCCGACAAGACGGAGCGCGGGCGATTCCCCGCTTCCAACCCGCGCTTTACATTCCCCGCGCGGACCGGTAAACCATCGCGCGGGTTGATTTTGAAACAAGCCAGACCAATGGACCGCCTCGAGCCAACCGCACCCAGCGCGGCGGCCAAGGCGGGAGACGATACGCGGACCGCGCCGCCAGCCGGCGGCGGGGCTCGGCGCGCCCCTGGCTTTTGCCCCTTCCCCTCATGTTTTTAATCCCGACTTACCTGGCGGCCAGCAAAATCCAAGGCCTGGGCGTATTCACCCCCTTCGCTATCCCCAAAGGCGCGTTAATCTGGCAATTCGATCCGCGCGCGGATTGGAAGTTCACCGCGGAAGAGCTGAAGCGGATGCCCGAGCCGTTCCAGACGCGGTTGAAAATCTACTGCTATCTCGACCGCGACGGACTCTACCTGCTGTGCGGCGACAACGCCCGGTACGTGAACCACGCGGAGGATTCGAACTGCGACGACACCGGCGGAATAGTGACGGTGGCGCGGCGGGACATCCGGGCGGGCGAGGAGCTTACGAGCGATTATCGGCTGTTCGACCAAAACTCGGCGGCCTGCGGTCCGGGCCCGCTGTTCTAAAACGGCTCGGGGAAGTTCGTCCCCCGCCTGGATGCGGAACAACCCCGCACCCAACAAATGCAATAATAAGATGCCGCATCGTATAATACATTAATATATTTACACTAATTAACTTGAGAGTGCAACGTTCTCG
>DBTJ01000004.1 GCA_002306985.1 Verrucomicrobia bacterium UBA1319 | reverse complement strand
TGAGAAGAACCGGCTTACAGCCGATGGACGGAGTTACCTCCGGCGGTTGAAACGGCACGCCTTCCGCAACGGCGTTTCCCTCATTTGCCTCTCCATCCATCAAGATTTTGTTTCTCCCGATCCTGAAGTGCGGCAAAAACAGGTGGAGCACACCTTCAAATGCCTGGAAATTGCTTCCGAACTGGGTATCCCCTCTATTCGGCTTAATTCCGGCCGGTGGAAAACGATTAAAGATTTCGATGATTTGATGAAAGCGCGCGGCATTGAGCCAGTGCTGGAGGGGTATAAGGAAGACGACGGGTTTAAATGGTGCATTGAATGCATTGAGAAATGCTTAGCCAAAGCTGAGCAGTGCGGGGTGGTGATGGCGTTGGAAAATCATTGGGGTTTGACCCGTTCGCCTGCGGGGCAGAAACGTATTCTTGAAGCTCTGCCGTCACCCTGGCTGGGATTATTGATGGATACCGGCAATTTTCTGGAAGATCCCTATGGTAAGATCGAGGAGATTGCGTCCAAAACAGTCTACGTGCAGGCCAAGACCTATTACGGCGGCGGGGAATGGTATACTTTGGATTTAGATTATCCCCGGATCGCCGGCATCCTAGCCAAAGCCAATTACACCGGTTTTGTAACGTCGGAATATGAGGGAAAAGAAGCGGCCGACACGGCGGTGCCCAAAAGCATCGCGTTGTTGCGCAAAGCGTTCAATTTATAATGACTATGAATCCATATCTGCATTTCGTTTCTGAATTTGAGCGTGTATTTCAAGAGGGCAAAGACCTGCCTTTAGGGCATCTGCCTCCCCCTTCCTCCACGCATACGCCCATCGGTAATAAAACCGCCCTGATTTTTTCCCCGCATCCGGACGATGAATGCATTATTGGCGGTTTGCCTCTGCGGTTGCAACGCGAAGGCCGGGTGAAAGTGATTAATGTGGCGGTCACCCAAGGCAGCAATAAGGCTCGTCAAACCGAACGGTGGGAAGAACTTTCCGGCGCTTGCGAATGGCTGGGCTTCGGCTTGGAAAGCACCGGCCCGCACGGCTTGGAAAAAGTAAACCTGCATACGCGGGCCCAATCGCCCGACGAATGGGGCGCTTCGGTCAAAATCATCGCGGGGTTGCTCACCAAGCATAACCCGGTGGCCATCTTCTTCCCGCATGATGCGGATGCCAACAGCACCCACGTGGGGACGCACCACTTGGTGATGGACGCGCTCAAAACCATGCCGAAAAGTTACCAATGCCGCGCGATCGAGACCGAATTTTGGGGCCAGATGAGCCATCCGAATTTGATGGCCGAATCCAGCCAGAATGACGTGGCCGATTTGTTGGCGGCCATGTCGGCGCACGCGGGCGAATTGCAGCGGAATCCTTATCATTTGCGGCTGCCCGCCTGGTTGCAGGATAATGTGCGGCGCGGCGCCGAATTAGTGGGCCAGCAAGGTGGCGCGGCTCCGGATTTAGTGTTCGCCACGCTCTATCGCGTCCGGCAATGGAGCCAAGGCCGGCTTGATGAAATCTGGCAGCGCGGCCGGATCGTGAGCCAGCAGGAAAGCATCGAAGCCGTATTTGAGGTGTAGTTTCTGGGTTTCAAACTAGCCGGGTTAGGGACTTATTTGGGGCGGAAAGCCGATGTTATCGTTACAGGTAAACGTCGGCTTATCCGCCCATTTCGTTCGCTTTGCGGCACTTTCATTCCTTTGTCACATTTCATTTGAACAAATCTGGCGATGCCTTTAGATACAGGTTCGCGATGGGTCCACTTCCGGGAAACCCAAGGCGGATACATCAAGCTATAGATACCAAGATGAACACCGATATCAAAATGAATGGAGCGGCGGCTGCCATTCATTCCTCAACTTTGATGAGCCGAATTCTATGGACGGCCCCCGCGTTGCTGCTGGCCGCGCAAATGACGCCCGTAAACGCGTTGGAAAACGTGCCCAGAAAACCGTTTGCGCAATGGGCGGATGTTCCCGAACCCGGGCAATGGGTCGTCACTCCCTGGTATATGGAATCGGAAGCCTACCATATATGGCGTGGTGGCCAGATGGAGAATATAACTTATAACAACGGCGAGAATTATGGCATTGATCTGATGCAGGGAATTCTTTCCGTGGAATATGGTATCACCAAAAAGTGGGCGGCGGATATCAATGTCGGGGTAACGACCACCGGCACGCGTTCCTTCAACAGTAATGGCGATTCCGATTCCACGCTGGGTTTGATGGATACTTCCCTCGGCGTGCGTTATCAGATCTTTAACGAAGCCGAATCGACCAATGGCTGGCTACCAACCTTGACCTTTCGGGCTAGCGGCATTCTCCCGGGTACTTTCGACCGGAATTTTCCGTTTGCCCCGGGCAATCGTTCCGCAGCCATCGAGCCTTCGTTACTGGCTAAAAAGCATTTTGGCTGGCAAGGCTTTGGGATGTATGGCGATGCGTTGTATCGCTGGAATCGCACCAGCGGCACGGATCAGTACATTATTGCCACCGGTTTCATGCAGGACATCCAGCGCTGGACGATCAATGCGGGCTTTCGCCATTTGCAGTGCCTCTCCGGGGTGGATATCGGCGGCACTGGCACCACCATCACTTATTCTCCCGAGGTGAAGGAAATCAGCGAAGCCTTTGAGACGGGTTTCAATTACCACACCTCAAAAAGACATATTAACTACGCGTTCAACCTGCGGAAAACGTTTGCGGGCCGCAATACCGCCGATTCGTTATGGCTGGGTGCGTTTGTCGACGTTCCGTTTGGGGGCAAGAAAGAACTATAGCCGTTTCATGACGCGCGCGGGGTGGCGTTGCGAATCGTAATCACCATCCCGTTTTTAGGGCTTAATCAAGACCCAAGTGCCGCTGGGAATTCGGTCGAACAGGGGTAGTAAATCGCTTCCAGCCAGATGAATGCAACCACGGGACGCCGGGCGGCCTAGCGTGAGTTCATCGCCCACACCGTGGATGTAGATATACCGTTTGTGTGAATCGACCAGGCCGCCGCGATTGGCGCCGGGTTCCAGCCCTTCGAGCCATAATATGCGGCTGGTGATGCCCGCCTCGGGGCAGCCTTGCCAAGTGTAGCCAACGGGTTGCCGTGCCTTGAAGACGGTGCCCAGCGGCCAACCGCCGCCAATTTTTTCGGCAATGCGATGCAATCCCAGCGGCGTGCAATTGGAGTTTTCCAGCGCGCCGAGGCCAAAGCGTGAAGTCGAAATTCGGAATTGTTTTACGCGGGCGAACTCCCCCCAAATGCCCGAGTCATAGCGGTAGCCGAGCACCATGGATTGAGTGGAAACTTGAGCGACGAGAATCCATTGACTGGGCACCAGTCCGAGGCGCCAGCAATAGGATCGGAGGGCGGGATCAAGTCGAAACCCACCGTCGTCCGCGTCTATTGGAAGGCTAAGTCCAGGGGGAGTCATCGTTCAATCGTGAGTTATAGCGGCCATGGCCGTTTGCAGTTTCTGCCGTAAAATCTCCCGTTCCGCGTCGGTGATATCCGGCGCCACATGGATGGGTTCACCCAAAATAACCTCGCAGCGGGTGGCGGGAAATGGGACTTGGAATTGATCCCAGGTTTTAAGCGTTTTTTTCCAGGCGAGCCGATAGCTCACCGGGATGATCGGCATGCCGGTAAGCCGCGCTAAAACGATGGGGCCCTCTTGCATGACATAACGAGGTCCTCGCGGGCCATCCGGGGTAATGGCGATATCGTAGCCTTTTTCAGCCCAACTCGTCATTTCCAGCATCGCCTGCGGTCCGCGACGGCTGGTGGAACCGCGCACGGGTTGCACCCGGTATAATTCGAGCACCCGCGCGAGCAAACCGCCATCCCGGCTGGCGCTCACGATGGCGGCCATCCGCCGCTCCGGATGCAATCCTTGGACATATTGGCGATAAAGTTCCAGGCACAGCGCCAGGCGGTTATGCCAGATGCTAAAGATCACCGGCTTCGATTGTGGGTGGTTCAATAAACCGGTACGATCTTCCCACTGGAAACGCACGGTTCCCGCCAGCGAGCGAGCCAAGGCGTAGACCAAGCCTGCGGCCAGCCGACCGTGCCATTTCAAAGGGCGAGGAACCACCACTCCCGATTTTCGATGCGCCGTCGCCTGCATTTAAGCCCCTTTTTTAAGGCTGGCGCGCACCAACGCATCCGGGCCGGCTTGCGGTCCCAATACGGCTTGAGCCGCTTTGGCCACTTCAAAGGCCTCGTTTTGTTTATAGCCTAGCGCAACCAAGGCTAGGATAGCGTCGTTTAGCGTTTGGTCCGCCCCTCCCAGGACGCGAGCGGAAGCGCCGACATCCAGCGGGCCGGAAGCGCCGATCTTATCTCGCAGTTCTACGACGATGCGTTCGGCGGTTTTCTTGCCGATCCCGGAAATTTGCGCCAGCGACTTGATATCGCTATTGGCGACGGCGCTACGGAACGCCTCGACGGGCATGCCGCTGAGCACGTTGAGCGCGATTTTGGGACCGATCCCGCTAACGTTGTTGATGAGCGAGCGGAAAAGCTCGCGCTCGGAGCCCGTCATAAACCCATACAGCACATGGGCGTCTTCGCGAATGGCCAAATGCGTGAGCAGTTTGACCGTTTGCCCCAGCTGGGGCAGTTTGTCATAGGAAGAAAGGGGGATCAAAACTTCGTATCCAACCCCATGCACATCGACCACGGCTTGCGTGGGGAGTTTTTCAACGAGTTGTCCTTGGAGGTAGGCGATCATTTAAAGTTTTTTCAGGGCCGTCGCGCTCAACCCGCGGCCTTCATGGAGAAACGACAGGGCAATCGCCAAAGCGTCGCCGGCATCCGCCGCGGGCGTTTCCGCGAGCCGCAACATGCGCTGCACCATTTTGGCCACCGCCAGCTTTTGGGCGGCGCCATAACCCACGATGGCTTGTTTGACCTTGCGAGGGGCGATTTCGCAAATGTCCAGACCCGCTTCGGCGGCCGCCAGCAAACAGACGCCTCGGGCTTCGCCCATGATGAGCGCCGTCTGCAAATTCTGGGCGTAAAACAAGCCTTCCACCGCGCATACGGTGGGCTGATGCTGTTTGATCGCGTCTCGCAAGACCTGGGCGATATTCACCAGGCATCGGGAACGCGGCCAGCCGGCCGGAGAATGGATCGTGCCTTGCGCCAATAATCGCGGGTGAGGTCTTTCATTCTGAAGGATGCCATAGCCGGTGCCGCGCAAGGAAGGGTCAATCCCCAAAACCACTTCGTGGGCGCGCGCCGGGGTGATGCTGGCGGCGGCAAACGCCGGCCCCGGAGATCGCGATGGCTTGGCGATCCGGGCTTGCATTTTGGCGAACTCAACCGGGGTGATACCCACCCGGACATAGTGCCAGACGCGCAGCCGATGCAAAGGACAATTTGGCCGGCGTCGGCGCGGCGGGGTGAACCCGAGCACTCCGGGGCGGCCGTGGATGGGCGTAAAAAAGCGGCCCCAAACCGCTCTGGTTTCGGGCCGCGAGCCGACGGACTGCCCGCGCCAGTTGGCGAGGCAAAGGGACGCCTTATTTGTTCAGCGCGTCGTAGACGTTACCCACGATCTTTTCGGACGGGGTCAGAGTCTTGGCGCCGGGTTTCCATTTAGCCGGACAAGCTTCGGCCGGATGCGCGGCGAGGTAAACGTTGGCTTCCAGCTTGCGGTACAATTCATCGGCATTGCGGCCGACATTGTAGAAATTAATCTCGCTGGACACGAGTTTGCCTTCCGGATTGATGATAAACGTGCCCCGTAAGGCCAAGCCGGAACCGCAATCGTATACGCCAAACAGTCGGGAGACCTCGCCTGTCGGGTCCGCGCCCATGAGGTATTTAACCTTCTCCAACAGCCGCTCGGAGTTTCTCCAGGCCAGGTGCGCGAATTGCGTGTCGGTGGATACCGAGACAACGATGGCGCCTAGTTTGGCCAACGCTTCGTGTTTTTCGGCCAGATCGGCTAATTCCGTGGGGCAAACAAAAGTGAAATCGGCTGGATAAAACACCAGGATGGTCCATTTCTTTTGGCTCTTGATTTCATCCAGGGAGATTTTGCCAAAAGCGCTGGCTTGGGGATCGTAGGTTTGCAGTTCGAAACTGGGCACTTCCGCGCCCACGCGCGCGCTCAAAGATTCGCAGGCGCATTCACATTGATTATTATCGCTCATAGGTTTTTCGCTATTAATATTCTCCGCTCGTTATTTAAAAAATCGATGGTTTGCTTAAGCTGTGCTCATCGCCGGACGATCCGGCCACCTATTATAATTCAAGCGGCCCCATTTCGCAAGTTAGGGCGAAGCTAATGAGCCCGCAGAATTGGCATTGCTAATAAACGCCACCTATGATCGCGCAAAAACGCGTGAAGCGGTTGATTCGGTTCACAGAAACATGCCGCCGGAGGCTTCCAATCGCTGGGCGTTGACCCAGCGCCCCTCGGCTGAGCAGAGGAACGAAATCACGCCGCCGATATCCTCGGGCACGCCGACCCGCCCCAAGGCGGTGTTTGAAGCGAGAAATTCCTTTGCGCCGGGGTGCGCCAGCGTCGCGCGAGTGAAATCGGTTTCAATGGCCCCGGGCGCGACGGTGTTGGCCGTGATGCCGCGCGGCCCCAATTCTTTGGCTAAATACTTGATGAACACCTCAATGGCGCCTTTCATTGAAGCGTAGGCCGCGTAACCGGGAATGGCGAAGCGCGTTAAGCCGGTGGAAGTGCAAACAATACGTCCCTGGTTGGCGATCAACGGCAGCAATTTCTGCGTCAGGAAAAAGACCCCGCGAAAATGGACGTTGAACAGTTGGTCGAATTTTTCCTCGGAAGTCTCGGCGAAGGGCGCGCTGACATCGATGCCCGCGTTATTGATGAGGAAGTCAAAATCCCGGCGTTGCCAGCCGGCTTCAAGCGCCGACGATAACTTTTGGGCAAAGGGCTCGAAACCGGCGGTTTGCGCGACATCTAATTGAAGCAACGCGCCGTTTCTCCCGAGACGGGTGATTTCCGCGAGCACCGCTTCGCCTTCGACTTTGCGCTCCCGATACGTGAGTATGACATCGGCCCCGTCACGGGCGAGTTTTAGGGCGGTGTTGCGACCTAAGCCGCGACTGCCGCCAGTGATCAGGGCGATTTTATGGATATGCCGCATATATATTGCGTTTGATGAATGGCTGTTTCGAGCCGCAAGACCGCGTCCGCTGGAATGATGACATCGATATGTCCAGCATCGATACTAACGCACGTTTGGCGCCGGATTTCAAGTGATAGCCTGAAATTCTCCCGGGGGTCGTCGGACAAAGGTTCTTGACGGGTTCGAACTCCGGGTGTGAGGTTAGGGCTGTACTGGTGAGCAACGGTTTAATGGATGTACCCCTGGCAACTCCCGCTTGGCATCGGCTGCTTCGGCGCTTGGAGGAAGGTGGAGCCTTGTGCGAAGCTAGCGCCAGCGCCGCCGCCTATCCATATCTGATCGCCGAGTTGCGTCGGCGTTTTCCAAAACACGCGCTCATCGCGATCACGGACGGCCTGAAATCCCAGGAATTGCTGCAACAAGACGTCGAGACTTGGCTACGCCTCGCGCCGGGTGAGAACCCGATTGAACCGGGTACGCCGGATAAATCCGGTTCAAAGGAAGCGCCGGTTTCCTCCTCCAATGGTGCTCATTTGACCTTTTTTTACCCCGCATGGGATAGTCTGCCGCACGAAGGCAGATTGCAGCATGCCGATATCATCAGCGAACGTTTGGAGACGCTGGCGGCTCTGGCGGGCGGAAGCGTTGAGGCGCCCCTGACTCCTCCCCTGGTCATCACTAGCATAGCCGCGCTGCTGCAACGCACCTTCACGCCGGAAGCCATGCGGGCTCGCACGCGTTTAGTTAAGCGCGGGGAAGCGCTTGATCCGCTTGAGCTCATCGAATGGCTCGAAACCCAAGGTTACGAACCGGAGGCGCAAGTGACTCAAAAAGGCGAAATCTCGTTGCGGGGTGGCATTTTGGATGTCTACCCGCTGGCTAGCCCGTGGCCCGTCCGGCTCGAATTTTTTGGAAATGAGCTGGAATCCTTGCGGTTCTTCAATCCGCAAACCCAAATCTCCCGCGAGGAAATTCCGCGCACCGTGATCACTCCGGGTGGAGAAGTGGGGATTTTACGGCGGCTCTTGGCCAAGCCGGACGCCCGCGCGCCCGCGGCCGAAACGAACTTGGGCACGTTGTTCGATCACTTGTCCAACCCGGCCTTGGTGATCTGGTTAGATCCGGACGCATTATCTGAGCAGGCTGCTCGATTGGCAAACCAAGCGCCCGCTAACGATCCGTTTCTGGCAACCCCGCGGGAACTGGAAAACAGTCTGCAAAAACGCGGCATCCCGGCGTTGCGGTTGCACGATAACGCGGTGGATCGGATCGGGGTGGACGATTTGGGATTCGCGGATTTGGATGCTCGTCGTCCGCTGGACACCCGCGCGCCCGATCCCGAAATCGCCGAGCGCCAGCGGCGCGAATTTTTCGGCCAATTACACCGCTGGCTCCGTCAACAATTTCAGGTGCGGGTTTTTTGCAACAACGATGGCGAACGCCAAAGGTTCCTGGAAATTTGGAAGGACTACGGTCTCGATCAGAGTATGGATGCACCCGAACCCGGCGATAAACCCGATTTGCCGGAGCTGTGCATTGGGGCGCTTACCCGGGGATTTGTCAATGTGGAAGCCCATTTTGCCGTGGTGACGGACGCCGAAATCTTTGGCCGCTACAAAGTGTCCCGGCCCCGGCGGCTGAAATCACCCAACGCCGTCGCGGCCCGATCCGCGCTCGACATCGACTTTTCCGATTTGGAGGAGGGCGATTACGTGGTTCATATTCAATACGGGATTGGGCGATACCTGGGGTTGCAACACCTTCCCGCCGTCGCGGGGCGGCGGACGGGAGAAAACCACGCCGGGGAAAGCCAGGAATGCCTGGCGATTGAGTACGCGCCGGGCAGCCCGGATCAACCCGCCCCCAAGCTCTACGTGCCGATCGCCGAGGCCCACTTGGTTTCCAAATATGTGGGCGCCGGCAAGGCGCGCCCCGCGCTCAACACCCTGGGCGGCGCCAAATGGGCCAAAGCCAAAGCGCAGGCGGAGCTAGCCGTGCGCGATTTGGCGGGCGAATTATTGACGATCCAAGCCGCCCGCGCCACCCAGTTGGGGCATGCCAGCAAGGCGGATACCCCCTGGCAGCGCGAGTTTGAAAGTTCTTTCTTATACGAAGAAACTCCGGATCAATTACGCGCGATTTTGGAAACCAAGGCGGACCAGGAATCGGGTAAGCCCATGGACCGGCTCATATGCGGAGACGTCGGCTTCGGCAAAACCGAAGTCGCTTTGCGGGCCGCGTTTAAAACCGTTATGGATGGCCGCCAAGTCGCCCTCCTCGTGCCCACCACGGTGCTAGCCCAGCAGCATTACAACACCTTTCGCGAACGAATGGCGGACTATCCGATCCGGGTGGAGCGGCTTTCCCGGCAGGTCACCAAACGCGACCAGCGCAAAGTCACCGCCGATCTGGCTTCCGGCGCGGTGGACATCGTCATCGGCACCCACCGGCTCTTGCAAGAGGACATTCAATTCAAGGAATTGGGGTTGGTGGTGATCGACGAGGAGCAGCGTTTCGGCGTGCTCCACAAGGAGCGCTTTAAACGGCTTCGCCACATGGTGGATGTGCTTACCCTTAGCGCCACGCCGATTCCGCGCACCCTCTATCTGGCTTTGATGGGCGCGCGCGACATGAGCGCCATCGAAACTCCGCCGCACGACCGGTTGCCGGTCGAGACGGTGGTGACGCCTTATGACGAGCGCGTGATCCGCGACGCCATTCAGCGGGAACTCAACCGGCAAGGTCAGGTATTCTTTCTGCACAACCGGGTGTTCACCATCGAAACGATGGCGCAGAAATTGAAAACCCTGGTGCCCGAAGCGCGCATTGTGGTCGGCCACGGCCAGATGGACGCCAATGATTTGGAAAAGGTCATGCTGCAATTCGTCAATGGCGAAGCGGACATTCTGCTTTCGACCAGCATCATCGAGAGCGGCCTGGATATTCCCAACGCGAACACCATTATCATCGATCGAGCCGACCGTTTTGGCTTGAGCGATCTGTATCAATTGCGCGGGCGGGTGGGACGGTATAAACACCAAGCCTATGCGTATTTGCTACTGCCGCGCCATGCGGGTCTGTTGAGCGACGCCCGCAAACGCATTGGCGCCATCAAGCAGTATTCCAGTCTAGGCAGCGGTTTCAAAATCGCCATGCGCGATCTGGAAATCCGTGGCGCCGGCAATCTGTTGGGCGCGGAGCAAAGCGGGCATATCACCGCCGTCGGTTTCGACTTGTATTGCCAATTGCTCAAGCAGAGCGTGAGCGTGTTAAAAGGCGAGCCGGTGCCCAAACGGATCGAGACCCAATTGCGGCTCGACTTTCTGGCGCTTTCACCGCAAGAGGCGGACTCGGCTACAGCCGCGCCCAAAAAACGCGCCCCATCCGACTCGATTCAGGTGCCGCGCGAAGTGATGTCCTACGTCGACGAAACGGTGGAACGAGCGGCCGAACCCCCGATCCCCCAGGCGGTGGCGTGCGTCCCGTTTGCCTATATTTCAGACGCGCGCCAGCGAGTCGAGTTCTATCGCAAATTGGCCCAAGCGAGCGACCTCACGGCGTTACGTCAATTGCGGGATGAAAGCCGGGATCGTTTCGGGCCGTTGCCCGCGCCGGTCGAGTTCTTGTTTCGGGCGGCTGAACTCAAAATCCTCGCCAGCGCGGCCAACCTAAATGAAGTCGAAACCCGCGGCGACAAGCTGATGCTCAAACGCAACGGGGATTACTTGATGCTACAAGGGAAATTTCCGCGATTGGTTAAAAAAACCGCCGATGGTCGGATGAAAGAAATCAAAAAAATCATACTGGCCTTGCGGTGATCGTTTTTCCGGCCAACCCACCTCGTTCATGACCGATATTTTCTTAGATTCCAAGGCGATCGAACAGCTGTTACAAACCGCTTCCAAGGCCTGTGCGGCGGGGCATCTGGAGGAAGCCGAAGCCATCTGCAGAGTGTTGCTTTCCGCAAACGCTCGCGACGTCCAAGCCCTATTCCTATTGGGTATGGTATTGCATAAAACCCAGCGGGAGGAGGAAGCGGCTCAATGGCTGAAGCGGGCGGCTGAAATTGCGCCGGACAATGCCGAGGTCTTCACCGCTCTGGGCTGCGTTTACCATCGGCTGGCGGATTTCACCCGCGCCATCGAAAGTTTTTCCCGATCCATCGCCTTGGATCCCAGCCGCGCCGATACTTATTACAGCCTGGGCAACGCCCACTTTAAGGCTGGCGACATTGAATCGGCCATTCCTTGTTATCGCCAAGCCGTGGCGTTAAACCCGAGGGATTACGAAAGCTGGCACAATATTGGAAAATCGTGGCGTTCGCTGAATCGGATCGAGGAATCTATCGCCGCCTACGATCACGCGTTGGCCATCAAGCCGGATTATGTTCTGGCGAGATACAGCCGGGCCATTGCCTTGTTGGTGAGCGGCCGGGTGGTGGAAGGTTGGCGCGAATATGAAGTCCGCTGGCGGCAACTGCCGCCGCGCCCCTACCCGCAACCCCATTGGCAAGGCCAATCGGTTCCCGGCAAAACCCTGTTCCTGCACGCCGAGCAAGGTTTTGGCGATGCGATCCAATTCGCCCGCTTTATTCCGCGGGCGAAAGCGCGAGTGGGGCGGGTGATCCTGGAATGCCGTCCCGAATTGAAAAGGCTTTTCACCAACTCGGTCGACGCGGATAAGGTGATTGCTTTTGGGGAACCCCTCCCCGCTTTCGATTATTACGCCTCGCTCATCAGCTTGCCGCATCTCTTGGGCACCACCATGGACACCATTCCGCGCCAAACCCCTTATTTGCGCGCGCCCGCCCGCGCCGATTTGCCGCCGGCGCCAACGGGCCAGTTGCGCGTGGGCCTGGTATGGGCGGGCAATCCAGGACATCACGACGATGCCGTTCGATCGTTGCGTTTGGAAGCCTTGGCGCCATTACTGCTGACCCCGGGAACCCGATTTTATAGCTTGCAGATCAGGGTGCCCGAGCGGGACCAATCTTACTTGGAACGATCGCCGGTGACGGCTGGGATGATCGGGTGTAACCCAGATTACCTCGACACCGCTTCCTTGGTTCAGCAATTGGATTTGATCATCACGGTGGACACTTCGGTTGCTCATCTCGCGGGCGCTTTGGGAAAACCGGTCTGGACCTTCATTCAATTCTCTCCGGATTGGCGTTGGTTTATGGAGCGGTCCGATACCGTCTGGTATCCTAGTATGCGGCTGTTCCGCCAGCCGCAACGCGATTCCTGGACGCCGGTGATCGAGCGAATGGCCCGCGAGTTGCGTCAGCTAATTGAGCGGAAAAAATAGCCTGACAAACGCTCGGCAGCGGCCGGCTACCTTTTGCTTGGCAACCGTCGAGGTTAGACTAGGTTAAGCCTATGGAAAACAACAAACCGGAATATGGCGGTGAAAGGGCGGTTTCCCCGCGCCTCGCCTTTCCCCGTCGCACGCGCGCGAATCCCTTGGGCGGCTGGGTTGCTTCCGCCGCGCTGCTCCTCCTGTTTACGCTCGCTAGCGCGCGGGCGCAGTCGTTTGGGACCAATTATTCCTCGATTCCGCTTGGCGGGTTGCGTTCTTCACCCGCCGCCGGTTTGGATGGCACGCTGTACGTGGGCTCCAGTGATGGCAAGCTTTCAGCCGTTCGTCCCCAAGGCGCGCTGAAGTGGACTTTTACCGCGAAGGGCGAATTATTCGCGGCGCCCTGTGTCGGACCCGATGGGGTTATCTATGTCGGCTCCATGGGAGGCAAGTTTTATGCGGTATCAGCAGCGGGCGCTGAACTTTGGGATTTCACCGCTGGCGCCGCCATCTACTCTTCGGCGGCCTTGTCCGCGGATGGCCATATTTATTTCGGCTCGGATGATGGTAAGCTCTACGCTTTAAATTCGGACGGGACTAAACAATGGGCCTTCACTACTGGCGGGCCGGTTGAGTCCGCGCCCGCCGTCGGCGCGGATGGCACGATTTATTTCGGCTCCTTTGATGGCAAAGTGTACGCTTTGCGATCGGATGGCACCCTGAAGTGGACTTTCGCCACGCGCGATGCCATTTTCTCTTCCCCCGCCATCGGCCCGAATGATGTGATTTACATCGGCTCGCGCGACAACTCCCTCTACGCCATCAGCAGCAAAGGCAGCAATCTCTGGTCTTTTGCCACCCAGGGGCAGGTCAATGGTTCGCCCGCGATCGGTCCGGATGGGAGCATTTATTTCGGATCGGACGACGCCAATATTTACGGGCTGGCCGCCGATGGTAGCAAAAAGTGGGCGTATTTGACCACGCGCTGGGTTTATTCCACCCCGGCTATTTCCCAAAGCGGCGCGCTCTTTATTGGTTCGCTTGATGGCAATGTCTACGCCTTGAACACCTCCTCCGGCGCGTTGGTCTGGAAATTCACTACTACCGGGCAGATTTTTTCCTCGCCGGCGATCAACCAGGATGGCGCCGTCTGTTTCGGTTCGATGGACGGCTATTTTTACCAACTGCGGGGCGGCTATCAGCTGGCCACTTCGGCCTGGCCCCTGTTTAGGGCGAACCTTCAGCGCACAGCCTCGACCTTTGTTCGGCGATCCATGTCGGCGGGCTATTCGCCAGGCCAAACCATGATTGTGTCCTTGAAAACCTCCCCGCCATCGGGCACGGCCGTTTATTCGGTGCAAGATTCGCCTCCCGCCGGTTGGACGGTGGACGAAATCAGCGACAGCGGCTTGTTTGACACCAATAATTGGCTGGTCAAGTTTGGACCGTTTTTCGACGGAGTCCCCCGCACCTTAACCTACCAGATCACGTCGCCTTTGAGCCAGTCGGGTACCGTGCAGTTCAGCGGTTGGGCATCCGCCGATGGTTGGGCGAATGCCGTGGGGGGCGTCGCCAGCCAAGTTTATATGCCCGCCCATCCGGCCGACTACAACCCGGTGCAGGGAATGATCACGATCAACGATCTTACGGCTTACGGCGCGGCTTGGAAGCAAGGCGCGCTTTGGACGGTCGGTCCCAATCCGATTCCGATCGATTATGTCACTCGCGCCGTCAACCTGTGGAAGGGTGGGGAATATTATCAGTACGATTCCAATGTTTTCGCCGCGCCACTTTGGTGGGTGAACTCCGATGTCATCATCCCGCCGGTTGGTGATGCCGTCGCCATCCCCGTTTATCCATCGGGCACGGATGGCAACACCAACCTCGTCACTATGTCCGCGGCGTACCAAGCGGGAAAGTTAATGACGGTGCGGTTTTCCGTGGCGCCGGAGACGAACCGCGTGGTTTACGCTGTCGAAGACCAACCGCCAGCTGGCTGGATTGCCACGAATATCAGCTCGCCTGGCGAATGGGATTCTTTGACTAAAAAGGTGAAGTGGGGGCCTTTTTTCGACCATCAGCCGCGCGCATTATCCTATGATGTCATTTCCCCGACGAATACCACCGGAATTGCCACTTTTGTAGGCGTGTCCTCCATTGATGGCACCAATCTCGTCTTCGACGGCCAGCGCCGGACGGCGGACACGCCGCCGATTCCACTGCTCACGGCGATCACTAACTCCCTGGATACCGGCCTACAATTCACTTTGCGGTCGGCGTGGGGCTTTAACTGCGAAATCCAAGTCTCCGTTGATTTGACTAATTGGGACACGCTGACCAATCTGTTTCCGACCAATGATTTAACCACCGTGATCGACCCGGATGTCCTGAGCTACACCCAGCGGTTTTACCGCGCCTTGTTGCCATAAAAGGGGGCGTCTTTTAGGTGGAGAAGCCGGGAATCGCCTTCACAGGAGATCCTGATAGGCCAACCACAACGCCCGGTAGTATTTCATAATTCGAATAGGATCGGTGCTGGCGGGGATTTCCGCCAAACAAAAACCACCGTAGCCGGTGGCGTTGAGCTGGCGAAAGAGTTTGCGGAAAGGATAATGGTCCAAGAAGAATGGCAGTTAGTTAAGCCCCAAG
>DBTJ01000126.1 GCA_002306985.1 Verrucomicrobia bacterium UBA1319 | reverse complement strand
ACCGGTAAGCACCCCATGCGTGGGCGCGAAAATATCGATGATGAAGAGCAGGATCGCGAGCAGGATTAAGGCTAACCCCGCATAGTTAATTGGCAATATGGCCGCCATATAAAAGGCTAAAATCAAAGCGATGCCGCCCACCACTCCAGGCAGCACAGCCCCCGGGTTCCCTAATTCTCCCAGAATCCCGTAAATGGCCATCAACATGAGCACAAACATCGTTTCCGGCCGCCAAAGGACTTGAAATATTCGTTCCCGCAGAATGGGCGCGAGCTCGACAACTTGAGCGCTACGCGTGTTTAAGACCACGCCTTTTGGCGAACGGCCATCCAACTGACGCAACAAACTGGGGATATCTTCGGCCAGGAGATCAATCACGTTCAGTTCCAGCGCTTTTTCGGAAGTGATTGAAGCGCTTTCCAGCACGGATGATTTCGCCCAATCGATATTACGATGACGTTTGCCGGCGATGGACTCAATATAGCTGGAAGTGAAATTCTCGAGTTTCTGCTTCATGACATCGTCCAGCTTCTCAGCCCCGCCACCACCAAGAGAAACGGGATGAGCCGCGCCGATGGTAGAATGGGGAGCCATCGCCGCGACATCCGCCGCCATTGTAATGAAGCATCCCGCGCTGCCCGCGCTCGCGCCCGCGGGACCCACATATACCACCACCGAAATAGGCGCGGCATAGAAGCGCCCCACAATTTCCCGGGTGGTGTCCAGCAAGCCCCCTGGAGTATCCAGTTGGATAATGAGGCATTCCGCCTTTCGCCGGGTAGCTTCATCGATGGATCGCCCCAGATAAATGGAAGCCGCCGGACCGATTGGACCCGATAACTTTGACAAACACACCTCGGCCGCTTGCGCCATCCGTCCATAGCTCAGCCAAGCTAAGCAGCAGAACAGAAGAAAACGGGAAACCATGCTGCTACCCTAGCACATATTACCCACGGGATTCAAGGAATCTCCTAATGTGCATGGTCAACCGCAATCGGGCGCGCCAATAGAACCAATCTCGTGAGGTTCCTGCTATTGGCCTAACCGCTGCAACAGTTTCCCATGAATGCCACCGAAACCGCCGTTGCTAAACACACAAACCACGTCCCCTGACTTGGCGTGTTGGCCCACATAATTTACGATGGCATCCACGTCAGGCAAATATTGGGCGGGTTTGCCGGTGGCGCGCAAATCCCGCATCAGCCGCTCCGGATTCAACCGCTCGGCCGGAGGCAATTGATTCAACCCCGCCACTTCGGCGACCACCACTTGGTCCGCCTCGTTCAACGCCCCCACCAACTCATGTTGGAACACGTTGCGCCGGGTGGTGTTGGAGCGCGGTTCAAAGACGGCCCAAATCGGGCGGTGGGGAAATTTCAACCGCAAAGCTCGGACGGTTTCACGAATCGCGGTGGGATGGTGTCCAAAATCATCGACCACCGTTACTCCGCCCACGGTCCCCCGGGCTTCCATGCGGCGTTTGATACCTTTAAACGCATCGAACGCCGATTGGATTTGGGAGTCGTTCAAGCCGCAATGCCGGGCGCAAGCCACCACGGCCAACGCGTTGCGCACGTTCAACTCGCCCGCCAGCGGCACGCGAAACCTGCCCCCACCCGCCGAGAAAGTTGAATCCGCGGCCGTATATTCGCAATCCACGGCGCGCCAATCGTTCCCCTGCCCCAGTCCAAACCGTTGGATCGGGCAGTGCTTAATTCCCAACAAAGGCGCCAAATTCGGCTCGTCGCCGTTGGCCAACAGCAAGCCATTGCGGGGGATGATCTGAATCAAGCGCCGGAATGTGGTCTGCACCGCCGCCAGATTCTCAAAAATATCGGCATGATCGAACTCGAGGTTATTGATGATCGCCACTTCGGGCAGATAGTGAATGAACTTACTGCGCTTATCGAAAAAGGCGGTGTCGTATTCATCCCCTTCGATGATAAACCAATCACTATCGGTGAAATGGGCTCCCTGGCTGAAGTTGGTGGGAATCCCGCCAATCAGGAAACTTGGATCGCATTGATTATGCGCAAACACCCAGGCTAACAGGGAGGTAGTGGTGGTTTTGCCATGCGTGCCCGAGACCACCAGCGAACGTTTGCCCCGGATGAAGAATTCTTTGAGTAACTCGGGCAACGAACAGTAGCGCAACTTTTTTTCCAGCGTCAACTCCGCTTCGGGATTGCCGCGCGAAATGGCGTTCCCGAGCACGATCAGATCGGGCCGCGAATCCAAGTTGGATTCGCGATAACCTTCCATGACCGGAATTTTGCGTTCCGCCAGAAAGGTGGACATGGGCGGATAAACATTCTGGTCCGAGCCCGTGACTTGATAACCCTTTTCCCGCATGGCCACCGCCACGGACGCCATGGCTGTGCCGCAAATTCCCGTGAAATGCACCGAGCGTATATTGCCTAACATGGCGCTATATTGGGAAAAGCCTCAAAAAATGCAGCACTTTTCCAGGGCAAAAAAAGACCCGAAAGCCAGCGGCTCCCGGGTCTGAAAATGAGGCAGCGTTGTAAAAGCGCTTACTTCATGCCCGCCTGGCCCTTAAATATGGCAACCGCGTAATCGCGATTCATGCGGGCGATGAAATCCAAGCTCACGCGTTTCGGACACACGGCTTCGCAAGAACCGATGTTCGTGCAGTTGCCGAAGCCCAATTCATCCATGGTCTGGATCATGTGCCACACGCGCCGGTCTTTCTCCGCCTTGCCTTGCGGCAACAGGCCGAGGTGCGACACTTTCGCGGAAACGAACAGCATCGCCGAAGCGTTTTTGCAGGAGGCCACGCACGCGCCACAACCGATGCAGGCCGCCGCGTCCATCGCGAGATCCGCCGCCACTTTGGAGATGGGCTGAGAATTCGCCTCTTGGGCTTGGCCGGTCGAAACCGAGATAAAGCCACCCGCCTGGATGAGCTTGTCCATCGCGGTGCGATCGGTGATCAAGTCGCGCAACACGGGGAACGGCCGGGCGCGCCAAGGCTCCAACGTGATCAGGTCGCCATCCTTGAAATGGCGCATATGCAACTGGCACGCGGTGGTGCCCCGCTGATGGCCGTGGGGAATGCCATTGATGACGATGGAACAGGTGCCGCAAATGCCTTCTCGGCAGTCCGAGTCAAAAGCGATGGGTTCCTCGCCCTTGAGCATGAGCTCCTCGTTGACCACGTCGAGCAT
>DBTJ01000218.1:1814-3461 GCA_002306985.1 Verrucomicrobia bacterium UBA1319 | reverse complement strand
GGAAGGCGGTGTCGAACACGGCCACTTGCGGAATGCCCGGTAAGACCCGCTCGGCTGCTTGGATCGCCTCCAAGGCGGGTGGATTATGCAAGGGCGCGAGTTGACACAAGTTGGCGATGGCGGCGCGGACCGCGGGATCGATGCGGTGGCTGCCGCCGAATTGAGCGCCCCCGTGCACCACCCGATGGCCGACAATAGCGATTGAATGGTCCTTCCGCACGGTGTCGATGGCGCAAGCGGCGGCATCCTGGCTGGTGGACACGGACACGGTGGCCTTGGTTTCGCGACCGTTCGCTTTGACGCGCATTGCGGCGTGTTCACGATCTCCATTAGGCCAATCAATGCTGCCGGCCAGCAAGGCCGCTTTGGCGGCCTGGTCAAACAGACCGAATTTAAGGCTCGTGGAGCCGGCGTTAATGACAAGAATACTCATGCTAGAACTAGCGGTAACGCGGCTGGGGATTAGGAACCCAGCACGGGCGGAATCGGCGGGGGCTCTCCCACCGATCCTTTCGGCATGGGCAAGCCCAGCAGCTGGTAAAAAGCGGAGCCGTCGAGCGTTTCACGCTTAATTAATTCGGTGGCGACTTGCTCCAATTGATCCGAGTGGGTTCCGAGAATGCTTTTGGCGCTCGCGTAAGCCTCGGTCAAGAGACGCTTGACTTCCTCATCCACCTCCCGGGCCGTTTGTTCACTGCAATCCCGTTGGAAAGAACCGTCGGCCGAAGGTATGTACATCGCATTTTGCGGCTGGCCGCATTGGGCTAAGCCAACGCGATCGCTCATGCCATATAGGCAAACCATCTGCCGGGCCAGTGCCGTCGCCCGTTCCAAATCGTTTTGCGCGCCGGTGCTGACTTCATGATAAACGACCTCCTCGGCCGCCCGGCCCCCGAGCAGACCTTGCAGGCGGTCGATGAGGTTGGAGCGGGTTGAAAGGAATTGATCGTCGACCGGTAGTTGCATGGTATAGCCCAGCGCGGCGCGGCCGCGGGGAACGATGCTGATTTTGTGGACCGGGTCGGCGATTTTGCTGTAGGCCGCCACCAACGCGTGGCCGGTTTCGTGATAGGCGACGCGTTTGCGCTCCTCGTCGTTCAACCGGCGACTTTTGCGTTCCGGCCCCGCCACGACTTTTTCAATGGCGTTTTCGAGATCGATTTGGGCGATTTCCTTGGCGCCGCGACGGGCGGCCAGGAGCGCCGCTTCATTGGTGCCGTTGGCAAGGTCGGCGCCGGAGAAACCGGGCGTGGATTGGGCGATGCGGCGCAGATCCACCTCCTGGGCCAGCGGTTTCTGGCGGCAATGCACTTTTAATACCGCGAGGCGCCCTTCCAAGTCGGGTGCGTCCACGACGACCTGGCGGTCGAATCGGCCCGGCCGGAGCAAGGCGCGATCCAGCACGTCCGGCCGGTTGGTGGCGGATAGAATGATGATACCGTTATTCGCTTCGAAACCGTCCATTTCCACGAGCAACTGGTTTAGCGTTTGTTCGCGTTCATCGTTGACCGCGCCGATGTGCACGCCGCGCTGCCGGCCGATCGCATCCAACTCGTCGATGAACACGATGCACGGGGCTTGGGCTTTGGCCTGCTCAAAAAGATCCCGCACCCGGGCGGCGCCCACCCCGACGAACATTTCCACAAA
>DBTJ01000218.1:0-1568 GCA_002306985.1 Verrucomicrobia bacterium UBA1319 | reverse complement strand
CCCCGACGAACATTTCCACAAAATCGCTGCCACTGAGGGAGAAGAACGGGACTTTGGCTTCGCCCGCGACCGCTCGAGCCAGCAAGGTTTTGCCGGTGCCGGGGGGGCCCACCAAGAGGACGCCCTTGGGGATTTTCGCGCCCAAGGCCTTGTAACGGTCCGGATTTTTGAGAAAATCCACCACCTCCTGCAGCTCATACTTGGCTTCCTCGCAACCCGCGACATCGTTGAACATCACCCCTGTGGCTTTGTCCGCCACCAGTTTGGCTTTACTCTTGCCAAAGGAGAGCACGGATTGGCCCGCGCCGCTCATTTTGCGCGCAATGACCATCCAGAGCAGCAGCATGACTCCCAGCGGCAAGATCCAAGACCAGAAAAACTGGGCGAGCAAGCTTGGTCGCACGCCTTTGTATTTAACGCCCGCCTTTTGCAGTTCCTCCACCAGGTTTTTGTCGTCCAGCCGCACGGTTCGGAACCGGAACTCGGACGGTAAATCTTCCTCCTCGCCCTCTTTCTTTGGAGGACTCAGCAGGCTGGGCGTGGCTTTGACGCGGTTGGTTCGATACACCGGAGCCGGTCCATTAGTGCCCCCTTCGAGCGACTCCGCTTTGCGGCGGATTAAGCCGATGATTTCCTCGTCGCCCACATCGCACCAAAGCAACTCGTTTTGCGCTAGGGCTTGTTTGAACGTGCTATAGCGGATGGTTTTGACCGCCATTTGCGAAAACATGTTTTGCCAAAACATGAGAATGACGAGCGCCAGCATCACGTAGCCGAGCAAGAACCGCGATTGCGGGTCCTCGGGTTGGAACCACTTCTTTTTCGATTTGAGATCCGGTTTGTCGGTTTTCATGTTTCCGCGGCGAGCGAAGGATTATTGGTGGATGATTTTCAACTCGGTGAGCGCATTGATCAGGAATTGCATGGCGACCGCCGCCAGCAGCAGACCCATTATGCGCGTGGCGATTTTTAGGGCGATGGGGCTCAGCCATTTGGCGCTTTGGGCCGACAGGCGCAAGATGACATAAGATAACACGCATACCAACACGATGGACAAGCACAGCGCCACTTGTTGGGACAAATCTTTGGCTTGGTTATGCAACAGCAGTGAAGTGGTCATGGCACCCGGGCCGGCCAGCAAGGGAACCGCCAGCGGGGTGATGGCGACATCCTCTTTTTCCGTGCCCGCGTCGGTCTCCTCACTGGTTTCGCGCAGGCCGGACTTCTGCGCCTGCAACATGTCCAGGGCCACCAACAAAAGCACAATGCTGCCCGCCATTTGGAACGCGGGTAGAGTAATGCCCAACAGCCGGAACACCCATTGGCCGCAAAGTGAAAAGGTTAACAGCACGCCCGCCGCCACCAAGCAGGCCAACCGGGCCATGCGGATGCGGTCTCCCGGCGTGGCGGTGGGCGTCATGGCGAGAAAAGTGGGCACCACCGTGATGGGGTCCACGATCGCGAAGATCGAGCTCGCCGCCAACAGGCTGTATTCCGGCAAAGTCATGCGCAACAAGGCGTCAAGATGGCATCGGACATGCCATGGATGATTTTTTTGTCCGCCGGGC
>DBTJ01000141.1:17513-23460 GCA_002306985.1 Verrucomicrobia bacterium UBA1319 | reverse complement strand
TCGGCCATCGCCATGCGCGTGCGGTACACCGCCTTGTTGGCCACCCAGGTGGATCGAAATTCATCGGCCTGCATCATGGTCACCATCTTTTTCACGGGCTTGCCGAATAGGGTCAAGTTCTGCGCCAAGCTCGTTTGTGCCGCCGCCAGATAGGTCTCCCAGTCATCCCCGACAAATACTCCGGAATGGACGAGCTCGCCGTTAACGTCTTGCCGCATGACCAGGAGCATATAGACATCAGGCAAGTGGCTTAAAAATCGGGCTTCGGCCCAGTTAAAGCAGGCGCGCAATGGGGTGACTAGGCTGCCCAAGTTGTTTTCAATTCCATAGGCCGCGGCGGCCAGATGAGAAGCGCAAATGGTGTCTTTGCCGCCCAATCCAATGAAATAGTTTTTATTATGGCTGGAAAAGCCCAGCACTTCATGGGGAACCACCAAGCCAATATGGACGATCAAATCCCACTTTTCCGCCACGGTCATCGTGTTCAGGTCAATGGGGATCTGCCACCGCGCCTTACCTTGCGTGCTTTCGGCCACCATATCCGCCGGAATCACGCCCAATCGCGTTACGCCCTTAAGCCAGTCATGGGCGTGAATTCGTTCCTTGGGAATATCGCCGAACATCCGGTGATTTTCCGCTTCGGTGTGAGGAACATGCTGGCCCAAGGTGGGGATTACATGGGTATCGCATGTTTTAGGCAGGAGCTTGAATATTGTTTCGGTTATCCATCCTGCGCCGCAATGAGCACGGGTTAAATCAGGTGGCAGCAACAGTACACGCCGGAAGGCACAATTTAGCCGCTCACGAGCTTCATCCAGCAACCGCTCGCATAAGCTTTCGATTTCCTTGCGTGGAATATTGACGTATTTATGACTAAACCAAGGCATAAAGTGATGCTATCCAGGGAACAAAGACCCTTCACGCGGAATGGGAGTCACCCCCAAGGACCATCGATTGGCGGCGAACTCTTGAATCCGTGAGGCGTGAAAGATCGGGGAGATTTCATTATCCGCTCCAGTCCGCCTCATTTCAACTGGGTTGTTCTCGTTGCGGGAACTGGACCGTTGTTGAATTCGATCATCGCCGGGTGTGTGTCGCCCAATTCTTTGGCTGTTTTCAAAGCCCGCCGCTCGGGTTTCAGTCCAGCGCCGTATTAAATCTATAGCCTGGGCAATTCCCAAAGCGGTGGCGTTGGAAAGTGTGGCGCTAAAATCAAATTCAGACGCCGGAACCTCCAGCAGCCAAGCTTTGATCCGATGCCCATACAACAATTCGCAAAATCCGGCCATCATGCCGGGCGAGAAAGCGCAACTCAAAACCGGTTGTTGCAAAGCGTGCTCAACGCGGCCCAGCTTAATGCGGCCTTCGCAGCAGCGAAGAGAGGCGTCCACAAAAAGAACTTGTTCAGCAGCCGCCATATCGTGCGCCAGGTCTGGCAACAGCAAAGGAACCGCCAAGGTTCTCACTCCTTGAATCTGGCTCGATTCAACCAAGCGGGCCACCAAAGGCCCCGCCGCGTCATCACCTCGTATTTCATTGCCATAACCGATAATAAGCAGTCGACATCGATGGGACACTGGCAAATCCTTAATTTCACGGGTTGCTGTTTGCTATTCAATTCCAAAAATTCTGGCGGCATGGGTTTAGCGCCGATACGCCGGCTTCGGATGGTAAGCGGTGTGCAAGAGTTCCTCTGATTTCTCGCCCAATGGCTGGCCTAGAAACTCGCGGTAGAGTTGTTGCACCATAGGGGTTTTGATGGGCGCAGCGCCCTAATCCCGCTTGGTCTTCGTGATAGAGCCCGGCGGTTCGCCGTTTGCGCAACTCCTCGGTTACCCCATAGGGTTGGCCGCCACCACCGACACATCCGCCGGGGCAAGCCATCTCTTCCAAAAAATGATAGGGCGGTTCTTGTCCTGAATTTTGGGCCAATTTCACTCTTTCGATGACCTGTTCGACGTTGCCCAGTCCGTGCGCTACGGCAATCCGAATGGGTTTGTCCGCGATTGATATCTGGCCTTCCTTCACACCCGAGAGACCTCGCGTCATTTGAAACTCCACCCGGGGCGATTCCTTGCCAGTGATTAAATAGTGTGCGGTCCGCAAAGCTGCTTCCATATCCCCGCCCGTAGCGCCAAAGATCGTTCCCGCGCCGGTGTAAGCACCCAGCAGATGATCGGGTTGCTCCTCGGGGGCCGCCTGGAAATCGATGCCGGACGGCTTGATCATCCGCGCTAGCTCACGGGTGGTCAGCGACACATCCACATCTTGAAATCCGGAGGAGGACATCTCCTGGCTGCGAATAATCTCAAGTTTTTTGGCCGTGCAAGGCATCACCGACACCACAAATATTTGTTTGGGATCGAGCCCCGCTTGCTTGGCGTAATACGTTTTGGCCAGCGCCCCCACCATGGCATGGGGTGATTTGCAGCTCGAAAAATGGGGAATCATGTCGCGGTGGAACTTCTCCATGAAATCTAGGGTGATTGTCCATTTCATCCACGTGGGAAATCCCGCCCCCCCGCGCCCGCGCAACCCGCTGGTTTTTAACTCTTCAATGACCCGTTCAGGCGACAAGCCAGCGAGGGTTTTGCCCAGCGCTTGGTAGCCGCCTCGAGCGAGGTATTCATCCAGGCTCTCGGGATCAATCACCCCGCAATTCCGTAAGACCACGCGATATTGTTTACCGCCCGCCCCGGAGGGAACGGGTTCGCCCGCCTCAGCTCCCAGGTCAGCGATGCTGGACACCCGAGATTCCTGGGACAGCCAGCCTTGATCGATGCCTTCCACCACAATGCGGCGGGCCAATTCGGCGTCGACCCCGCCATACATCACGGGAGGCTTGCCGGGCAATTGCGCTTCAACCAGCGGTTCCAAGCCGCACATGCCCGCGCAACCGGTGCGCGCTAAAGCACAAGCTAAATTCCGCTGCTTGATTTCGGAGGAAATCGCCGCGATCACTGCTTCCGCTCCCGCCGCCACGCCGCAGGTGCTCGCCCCTACTTTTATCCGGGGCAGCGCAAGCGCGGGCCGGGTTTGCGTCTTCCCCGGCTCCAAGTCCGCCACTGTTAGCCGTGGCCTATTAATTGCCCCCTTTCCCCACGCGCAGAGTCAATTGCTCCCGCAACGAGGTTTCGTTCATTTTGGCCGATATTTCACCATTGATTGTCACCACCGGCGCCAGCCCGCAGCATCCCAAGCAGCGGACCATTTCCAGGTGGAAATTCCCGTCCTGGGAGGTTTCGCCCGGCTTGATGCCGAGAAGGCTTCCGGTTGCGTCAACCAACTTGGCGCCGCCTCTCAAGTAGCATGCGGTGCCCATGCAAACGGAAACCATGTGCTTCCCGGGCGATTTGAGGCGGAAATAATTGTAAAAGGTCGGCACCTCATATATGCGCGCGAGGGGGACTCCCAGCTCAATGCCTAACGCCATGGCGGCATCGCGCGGAATGTAAGCGTGATGGTTTTGCGAATCGTTCAGCGCTAGGATCAAACCGCCTCGCTTCTCCTTCCAGCGCTTCGCCATGCTGGTAATTTCACCCTGCCGGGAGGGCTGGGCGGTTTTTGCGGGCACAGCGGTCGTATTCATATCCGTGCTTCGGAATCTAATTTTTGCGGCGATCAGAGTGACGTCCGTGCCGTGAGGTATTACGTTGTATATAAATAGTATTATCGGCGACCGCGCTCGATGCAAGAAATATTTTTAAAAGGCGTAAAACCGGCCTTGGCCCGTGCGAAATATTATCAAAACTAAGCGCCAGAGTGGAGTCTCCCGGGACAAAGGCTTCCGCGCTTATCATTTTGGATGGCGGTTTCCATGGATAGGGTATGAATTTATCCAGCCGGAATATTCGAAGAGGCAATCCGGCTAAAGGCTCACCTTATTGGGCAGAGTGGCGAGGGGGAAATCGCAACCCGCTTTCCGATTGTTTCAGGAATTAATTACACCAGCCAACGCGCGCCGTTTTTCTTGCGCGATGGCGGCTGAGTCGCGGCCGTCGGGATCCGAGATCGTATGAGAGCGGGATTTATTACCGATTTTGGCGCTCTAGAGTCCTTGAATCTCAAGCCAAATTGCGATCCCGTCATATTTTTGGAACCATGATCGTCAAGCTGTTGGTTCCGTGGCGACGCGTCGCTAGTTAAAAAGCGCAGCTTGGCGTGCCTCCACGAGTTCCGCGACTCGCTGGCCGACAATTTCCAAGTAGCGCCGCGCCTTTTCATCGTCCGCATATTCCTCAAACGGGTCGAGTCGCCAAATCAGATGATTGGACATCGTCTTCAGGCCAAGAATTGCGACCGGTCGCCCACCAGAGTCGATTAGCCTTTTTAGCTGGTGAGCCGCGTCTGAGTTGACGCTCCAGACGAATCGGGTTTGGTGATCAAAGCCAATAACTATAGCCGCAATCCCCATTTCTTTTTGCGCGGCTAAAAGGCCGCGCAGATATCGCGAAATTGCCGCCGCATCCGCCATACTTACCAATCCAGCACTTGGGCGAAAATAAGCGGAGCCACGATGGTGGCGTCCGATTCGATGATGAAACGCGGCGTGTCGGCGCGCAATTTTCCCCAAGTAATTTTTTCGTTAGGCACGGCTCCGGAGTAACTGCCATAGCTCGTGGTCGAATCGCTGATTTGGCAGAAATACCCCCACCGGCGGACTTCCCGGCCCAAATCCTGATGGAGCATCGGGACCACGCAAATCGGGAAATCACCCGCAATGCCGCCGCCAACTTGGAACATGCCCAACGAGTGGTCCGTCGTCATTTGCTCGTAAAGCGCCGCCAGCCAAGTCATATACTCGATGCCCGTCCGCACGGTGTGCACATTTTTCACTTCGCCGCGAATGACGGCCGCGGCGTACATATTGCCCAGCGTCGAGTCTTCCCACCCGGGCACGATAATGGGCAAATTTTTCTCCGCCGCCGCGAGCATCCAGGAGTCCTTGGGGTCGATCTGGTAGTGCTCGGCATATTTCCCGCTCCGCAGCACCCGGTAGAAAAACTCATGCGGAAACAGCCGCTCGCCGGCCTGATCGGAAGCCGTCCAAACCTCCAGCATCGCCTTTTCCATGCGGCGCATGGCCTCCGCCTCGGGAATGCAAGTGTCCGTGACCCGGTTAAGATGGCGCGACAGCAACGCCTCTTCCTCGGTGGGCGAGAGTTGCCGGTAATGTGGCACTCGCACGTAATAATCATGCGCCACCAAATTGAAAACATCCTCCTCCAAATTGGCCCCGGTGCAGCAAATCAAATGCACCTTGTCTTGGCGAATCATCTCCGCCAGGGAGAGGCCCAATTCGGCCGTGCTCATGGCGCCCGCCAGCGTGATCATCATTTGGCCGCCACCCTGCAAGTGTTGGCGATAGGCCTCGGCGGCGTCAATGACTGTGGCCGCGTTAAAATGCCGGTAATGGCGCTTAACAAAAGTTGTGATCGAACCGTTCATTAGAATAGGTTTAGGTTGTTTTCGGACACTCAGCGTATCTGGCCGCCTCGCGGCTGGCCTTCAAATTGGACCGCGATCCGCACGAATGTTACGTTTATATTGTTTAGTAATACGATCAAGCCGCCGCCGCCGCAAGTTTGTTTTTTAGGGAGCGATCCTCCCGCCGCCGGGCTATCTCCCAAGCAAGCATGCCAACCGCGGTGGTCGAGGATAGGCGGCCCGGGGCGCGGCGTCACTGGCAGCAATGAATGGCCAAAAGCGCGGCGGTTTCGACTAGCTCACTAGTGGCGCCGAGGGGGTCTCCCGTGAACCCGCCGATGCGGCGAGCGGACCAAATGCTCGCCCCAACGGCGGCCACCATCACCGAGACCGCAAGCAATAATCCCATCCGGAGACCAAAGAGCGAACAGGCGGCTGCCAGCCAGCATCCACTCACCCAAACGGCCCGTGGCCACGAATTGCGGCGCACAAATATGGTGGCCACGCCTCCCGCCGCACC
>DBTJ01000141.1:0-17327 GCA_002306985.1 Verrucomicrobia bacterium UBA1319 | reverse complement strand
CCCCCCCCCCCCCCACCCCCCCAACGCGCCCGGGGCCACCAATGCGGGCACAAAAATATGGTGGCCGGCCCCCCCGCCGCACCTCGCGCGTAGGGCAAAAACCGCATGGCCGCGATTTGCATGGCGCGGCCCGCCATCGGGGCGAATAGCAGTGTTTTCCACCGGGCCGAGCCGGCCAGGCCCTCCAACGCAGCGACTTTGATGGCCAAAACAAAGACCAAGGCCAGCACGCCCATGGTGCCAATGCGGCTGTCGCGCATGATCTCCAGCACGCGTTCCCGAGGCCGGGCGCTGAGAAACCCATCGGCGGTGTCAGCCAAGCCGTCCAAGTGCAGCCCGCCACTCAACGCCGACAGCAGGCCAATCACCAAAAGATCCCGCAACAGTCCAGTCACCCCCAGTTTCCAAGACACAAAATCCCCCAACATGCATAGCCCACCGATGATCAATCCAACGAAAGGGAACCAGGCGGGGGATCGCTCAAAATCCCGTTCCTCCAATGGTGCCCGAATGGGAATGACCGTTAAAAACTGTAACGCGGCGAGAAAAGGTTTCATGTCTTGTCGCCCGTTACGCCCGCTTCCTCAAACGTTGCCATGCGCGTTAAGACGCGCACCGCCGCTTCCACCAAGGGCATAGCCAGAGCGGCGCCCGTCCCTTCACCCAGCCGCAACCCTAAATCCAACAACGGTCGTTTGCCCAGCCGGGCGAGCGCCACCCGGTGCCCCGGCTCCACGCTTTGGTGGGAGGCGATCATATAGTCCGCCGCGGCGGGACAAAGCCCTTGGGCAAGCAAGGCCGCCGCGGTTGAAATAAAACCATCGATCAAGATGGGTTTGCGGGCGGCCGCCGCCCCGAGGATCAAGCCCGCCAGCGCGCCTATTTCGTATCCGCCAACCTTGGCCAGCACGTCGATGGGATCGGCGGAATTCGGGTGGTTGACCGCGATGGCGCGCGCCACGATTTCGGCTTTGCGCGCGCGGGCTGGTTCGCCGATGCCCGTGCCGCAACCGGTCACTTCGCGCGGATCGGCCCCGCAGAGGAGCGCGACGATCGCGCTGCTGGGGGTGGTGTTGCCGATGCCCATTTCGCCCGTGGCATACAAATCGGTGTCCGGGGATTGGGTGGCGGCGACTTCAAGACCGATCGCCAAAGCACGTCCGGCTTCTTCGCGGGTCATGGCCGGGCCCCGGGCTATATTGCGGGTGCCCGGGGCGATACGACGGGATTGAACCGCGCCGGAACGCGCCAAATCGCTTAAATCGCCCGCCACTCCGACATCCACCACGACCACCCGGGCGCGCGCTTGTTCCGCCAGCACATTGATGCCCGCGCCCCCCCGGGTGAAGTTGTGGATCATTTGCGCGGTCACTTCGGAAGGGTAGGCGCTGACACCTTCCGCCACCACTCCGTGGTCGCCCGCCATCACCACCACCGCCCGGCGCTCCACCGGCGGGGCCAGCGAACGCGTCATGGCCGCCAGATCGGCGGCCAGGTCCAGCAACCGCCCGAGCGCCCAGGTGGGCATCGTCAGCGTGTGAATGCGCTGGACCGCTTGCGCGCGCCAAGACTGGTCGGCGGGAGTAATCGAACGGATCGTTTCATCAACAACAAGTGTGGGTCTCATAAAGCATTTGTTTTGGCGGCTGGTTTGATTGTCAGGCACTGGCCGCAAACCACGAGAATAACTCGATCCGCAAGGGCGGCGACCCGCTGGTTTAGGCGGCCCGCAACGTCGCGAAAATGGCGCGCCAGCCGGTTTTCGGGCACGATGCTCAGGCCGACTTCGTTCGTCACGAGAATGACGCGCGCCGCCGGGGATTGCCGCAACGCCGCCAGCAACTCGGCACAGCGAGGCGAATTTTCATCGGTGGACTCGTCCCGATACAA
This sequence comes from Verrucomicrobia bacterium UBA1319, assembly GCA_002306985.1. Classification (GTDB taxonomy): domain Bacteria; phylum Verrucomicrobiota; class Verrucomicrobiia; order Limisphaerales; family UBA1319; genus UBA1319. The sequence continues at coordinate 15,437 of DBTJ01000141.1, read as the reverse complement.
GAGATTACCCAGCCAGACAGTCAAACAATCGACTAATATCACGGTCTCAGAATCCGCCACGCCTCGGATGGCCCCGGCCAAATCTTCGGGTATTTCGAGCGTGCGCCAATCCGGGCCGCGTTCGGCTTGATGGCGCGAAATGCGTGCGCGCATTTCGTCGTCGAAAGCGACTGCCGTCGCGATGAATATTTTTTGCTCAAAACCTTCCGCCAAACGCAAGGCTTCGGAGCTTTTGCCGCTGCGCGCCCCGCCGGTAACCAAAATTATTTCCGCCATGTTCCCAGCCTTTCCGCGACCGTTTTGCGCGATCGCTCAAAATCGTCCTGCCCGAATATTTCCATCGTCATCACCCGCACATCGCCCGTGGGAAGTCGGGTCAAGCGCCCGGCCAAAGTTTCCAAAATTCCGGCGGGGATATGATCCAGCGCGTTATGGTCGGCGCCTTCCGGATTGACTCCATGCACATGGAACACACGCGCGCGGTCCAGCCAGCGGTCCAAATGCGCCACCACGTCACGGCGCTGAACCAGGAGATGGCCGATATCCAGGCACACGGACAAATCGAATTCCTCCACCAGGCCCGCCACCAAATCAAAATCGTAGTCCAGGGATTCCACACACAATTGGCGGCGCGGCAGACCGCCCGCGAGAAGTTCCCGCAAAGAACGCCGGTTTTGCGACCGCCAGCGCGGCAGGTCGGTGGTGGGCGGATCGCCACGCTGTTCCCCGTGCAAATGCAAAATCCAACCAAATGGTTCGACCGGACGCATGCGTTCTATGACTCGGAGGCATTTGCCCACGGATGCCTGGCGTTCGGCCTCGTCCGCGCTGCCAAGCCGGATATCCAAAGGCAGGTGGACCGTGTAAGTCAGGTTAGCTTCGCGCCCCAAACGGCCGATTTGCTCCACCGCGCCGGGCGAAGGCAAATTGGAAAATTCGTCGGACTCGAACAACACCAATTCCACGTCGTCCACCCGGTCCCGCAAATATTCCAAATTCGGCAGAATGTCGTCGGGAATAATGTAGGACGTCGTGCCGATCCGGAACGGAAACGTTCCCTTGAGCCGGGCGCATTGCGAGAAGGGACTGTCGCCAGGCCCATTTTCAGGGGCACTCATGCGGAAGCCTCTCCAAGCTTGCCAGGCTTGAGCAAAAGCCAGAGGAAGAATGGCCCGCCCAGGAAACTGGTGAAAATGCCCACGGGCAGCTCGGTGGGGGCAAACACGGTGCGGGCCGCCGTATCGCAGATCACCAGGAAAGCGCCGCCAAACAGGAGCGTGGCGGGCAAGAGGTAACGGTGGTCCGGGCCCAGCAGCAGGCGGCAAATATGCGGACACATCAGGCCGACAAAACCGATGGGGCCGCAAATCGCGACGATCACGCCCACCATGCAAGAAACCGCGAGGAACACGAGGGTTTTGGCGCGGTTCACCGCCACGCCCCGGCTGGCGGCCAAATCCTCGCTCACACTTAACAGATTGAGCTCTCCCGCCAAGGAAGCCAGCAGGACACAACCCAGCGCAACCCACGGCAGCACCCGCAGCGGAGCGTCGAAACCCACCATTTGCAGGCCACCCATCAGCCAGCGCAAGATGCGAAAAGTATCATAAAAATCCGCCGTGTATTGGAGCAGCAGAATGAGGCTGGAGAAAAAGAAGTTCACGGCCACTCCCGCCAGCAACATCGAACCCGCCGTGCAATCGTGCTTGAGCCGAGCCAGTCCATAAACAATGGCAATGGCCAGAAACGCGCCGCCCATGGCGCCCAGGCTCGTGCCGGAAACGCCGAGCCCTGACGCGCTCCAACCCAGGCGGACCGCCAGCGCCGCGCCGAGCGAAGCCCCGCTGGATACCCCCAAGGTAAACGGCGTGGCGAGCGGATTGCGAAACAGCGCTTGAAAGGCCATGCCCGCCGCCGCCAATCCGGCGCCCGCCAGCCAGGCCAGCAATACCCGGGGCAATCGGATCTTCCAAAAGATCATCGCCGCCGGATCATGGTTGCTGGGCTGGAAAATCGCCGTCAACGGCACGGCTTGCCCGCCGATCATTGGCCCGCAGGCCAAAGCCGCAAGTGATCCGAAAGCCAGCAGGCTAATCCAAGCGGAAGGTTTCACGCGGATATCCTCTCGCCTTGAGGCACCACCAAACGCAAACCGGTGGACGGATCTTCCAAAAAGCGAAAATCCGTTTCGAAAATGGATTGCAGCACGTTGGCATCGGCCAAGTCATCGGCCCGCCCATTCCAGACGGCCTCGCCGTCGCGAAGGGCGAGTACTTGGCCGCCGGCTTGTAGGGCGGCGTTCACGTCGTGGGTCACGCTGACGATGGTCACGCCGCAATCTTGATTGAGCCGGCGGATAAGCGCGGCCACTTCCGCCTGGTGCCGGTAATCCAGGAACGCGGCGGGTTCGTCCAACAGCAGAAGGCCGCTGCCCTGCGCCAACGCGGCCGCCAGGAAAACTTTTTGGCGCTCACCGCCGCTCAGGGTGTCCAAGGTGCGCTGGGCCAAGCCCCCAATATCCGTGCGTTCAATGGCGTTTTCGACCCTCGTAGCATCCTCGGGATGCGGGGAGCCAAAGAAGCCGGACCAAGCGTAGCGTCCTAGGCGGACATATTCACGCACCGTAAACGGGAACGCTTGGTTGCCGCCGGCTTGGGGCACATAGGCGACTTGCCGCGCGAGTTCCCGCTGGGAAAATACCGCAAGGTCACGGCCGCGCAATAAGACCTTCCCGGTCCAGCCACCGTGGATACGCATCAGGCATTTGAGCAGCGTGGACTTGCCCGCGCCGTTGGGGCCGATGATGGACCAAACCTCCCCGGCGCCAACATTCGCCGAAACTCCGCGCAAAATCGGTTTGCCCCGAATGGACAGGGATAGCGAGTTTATGGCCAAGGCCGGTTCCATCATCATTCTCCCGTGAAAGCCTCCGGGTGCAGCAACCGCGCCAACTGCTCCAGGAACTCAATGTAACGTGGCCCCGGGCGCAAAGCGTGGTCGCCGCGGATCACATAAACCCGGTGATGCCGCACGGCGTCCACCGTCCCCAGTTGAGCCCACTGCCGGGTGATGGTTTCCGCTGGCGGCTGACCGGGGTTCATTCGGCTGACTAAGTCAATGATGACCTCGGGATTCAGTTGCAGGATTCCTTCGGCGGAAAGCTGGGGATAGGCCACCGCTTTGTCCGCGCAAACGTTTTGCCCCCCGGCTAACTCGATGACCCGGTCATGGAACCCGTTGCGGCCCGCCGCATACAGTCCCGTCAACTGGCCCGAATCGGTGTCGCGTCCGATACATACCAGCACTCTCAGTCGCGTTTTGCCCGCCACGGCCTGGCTAACACGAAGAGTGCGGTTGCTTAACGCGGTAAGCACGCCCGTCGCGGCTTCGACTTTTCCGCACACGTCGCCGAGCCGGCGGATCGCGTCATGAATGTCCGGGATGGTTTCATGGGGGACCATCACCGTCCGCAACCGCATTTTCTCCAACTGTGCCTGGGGCTCGCGGTGGGAAGTCAGCAGGACCACCAAATCGGGCTGGAGCGCCACGATGGCCTCGTAGTTCGGATCGACGTACCCGCCCACTTTCGCGATGGCTTGCGCAGCGGCAGGATAATCGCAATAGCGGGTCACTCCCACCACCCGGTCGCCCGCCCCAATGGCAAAAAGTATCTCCGTGGTGCTCGGAGCTAAGGAGACTATGCGTTGGAGAGGCGGCGAAGAGGTTTGGGCCAAGCTGGCCGCAGCCGTGCCAAACGCCAGCCAAAACAGCGCAAGCTCGCAGGCCACCCAGCGATGAAATCGGGCCAGATTGATCTGAAGCGGACGCAGATGAGTGCCGCCAAATGCCCGTATCAGGCGAGAATTAATATGGGGAAAAATCATGGGATTGGGTCTAATCCAAATCGTACAGGGTGTTATCCGGCGACAGGAAGCCGGTGCCTGGGGCGATCCGATTCACGGCATCGGCGCTGTTGGTGTAACACGGTTTCATGGACTCGGCGTGGCCGTCGCCGAAAGCGGCGTTGCAGCGGCCCGAGTGCCGGAAACCCTGGGTGCCCGCGTAGCGTCCGCGAAAAGCGGCGTCGCCCGGATTCGGAAACGGCGCGCGCATGAACTTGTTCGCGCCCCCGGCATACTGCCCGTCACCGAAAACCAGGGTGGCGGCGGGTTGTTTGACCTGGCTGGTTTTCGCGGGTGCCGGGACACTTTCGAACTCCCCGTGGCCCAGGTAGCTCGTGTTGTAGTTGTACCCCGTGTAGGGATCTTCCAGCCAGTTGGCGGTGCCTTTGAAGACGGGGCATTGCTGGATTTGACGGGCGCCTTGCCCCTCCCACAACAAGCCGGGCGCCACACGGTTCGTGCCGCCCATATAGGTGGTTAAATCCCAGGCGTAGGCAATGTTAACGCCGTTTGCCACCGCCGTGTAGTAAGCCATGGGGAACGTGTCCTCGTGCCCCATGGCGTAGGTGGCGGCCGCGATTGCCATCTGGCGCAAGTTGCTCAGGCAAACCAGGCTCTTCCCGCGCTGCTTGGCTTGCCCCAGCGCCGGCAAAAGCAAGCTCGCTAGAAGCGCAATGATCGCGATGACGACCAGCAACTCGATCAGCGTGAACGCGGCCCGGGTCACGCGGAAGCTGGCAAAACTCGGAAGGCGGACGGCGCCCATCGTCCGTCGCGGGACCGATGGATTCGGATGATAGGAAATAGACATGACCGTCCGCCTACCGTGGCTGAACTTATGCGTTTATTGGCGACTCACCCGCAGCCGGTAAAACGCGCTTGCCGTCTCGCCGCTGGCGCGCAACACCGTCCACCCGGCCGCCAAAGGCGACTGGCTGGCGACTGCCTCCCACTGGTTGAAATCCAGGGTACGTTCCAAGGTGTAAGTCCACCCCGGCAACGCGGCGAATTTCACCGTGGCCAGCGGCCCGCCAAAGCCATCCACGCCTAAGGTCAGGCTAATTTTTGGCGGTTGGATTTGGATCAGAGCGTAAGTGGCCGCATTCGTCACCCCTGGCACCAACACGTTGCGAGTGGCGGCGTCAAACGTGAGGTTCACGCTTTCCCAATCCGTTCCCACTTGGCGCAGCAAGGCCAAATCCTGGCCTGTGCCTCGATAGTTCGAACCGGTTCCCAGGCGCGCGTCCGCCGCGAAGGCCACGACATTGCTCCCCAGCACCGGCGCCACCGTGAACCGGGCCCCCGCGAGCACTTGGCCGTAATCCGCCAGCGACGTGTCTGGCACCGCCACGGTGGCCACCCGCGCCACTTCGCTGACTTGGGTGAAACTCAAGGCCAATGCGGTCTGCGACCAGAGCCCGGGCCTTTGGAAACGCAGCGTGGCGGTGCCATTCGTGAGATTCGCGTTGGCAAGGGTGAGGCTATCGCCCACCACCGCGGGCCGCACCGTGGATATGGCGTCCACTTCACCGCCAGCGTAATTCGTCAACCCCTCGATTTTGACATATTGAACGGCGGCGAAACCGGACTCCGCCAGATCGAACCCCGTGCCGCCGCCGGAGCCATCGTAAAGGTCGATGGCATCCGCCGCCGACATCCCTCCGGAGGAAAGCAACGCGCCTAGCGCGGGATTAACCGGCTTGGTGAAATCCATTAACTCCTCGGTCCATGCCGCGCTGGCTCGATTCCAGCGATACGCTTGAGTCGGAAACGCGCTGTCCGCATAAGGGCCGTTCTCGTAACGATACCAATCCCACGTGCGCCAATCGTCCGCGGTCTGCCCGGGTTTGCCCGTGTATCCGGGGCTCACCGAAACTTTCATGGGCTCGGAAAATTCGCCGCCGGACAAGAGCAGCGTATTCATGTCCGAACTATCGGAGACGAAGCCGCTGGCCGTGTAAAACGTATTGCCGAAGACCAGAAAATCAATCCCGTAAGGATGGGCGGAATCGTCCGTGATGGGTTGTTCAAAACGGGCCACGATAGCGCTGCCTTCTGGCAGGGTGGTGATCAATTTGTGGCTTTGCGTCGCGTCGAGATTGTAGGCGGGTTCCACCAACTTGACCCGCCGGGTGCTGGTGCCTCCTGACCAACTGCCCCAAGCATCGTAAAATTGGGTCGACGGCATACCCAGCACCGAGGCGGGGTCATCGTACGGCGCGGCGCCCAAGGGCCCCTGCGAGGCGGCGATCTCGAAGGCGTAAGGGCTAGGCAGCGCGGCGGCCGGTTCGGCTGGCGCCACGGCGTTGAAATTGGCGGCGAAACTGTAGCCGTCCCAAACGCCATCGGCCAGCGTTCGCCCGCTGGCGCCCGTTGAGGCGGAAGTCCAACTCGCCGTGGAAGAACCTTTCAAGTAATAGGCCCAATAGGCCGCAGTCCAGCCTTCGGCATAGTGGTCGGCGGCATCCCCGGGCACGCGCGCGTCGTTTTCCTCCGCGCCGCCCGCGTCCAGATACACGCCGCCCGTGTTAAACGCCAGGGCAGGGTTGACGGCGAACGCGCCGCTGCTGTTAAGGTCGTAACCGATGCCCAAAACCGCCGGTCCCCAGCTGTATTGCCCCAAGTGGGCGAACAGGCGGGAATCCGCGGTGGCCACTGCCTCCAGCATATCCAGCCCCGTGGCCGTGCCGTTCCAGCGAAAACCCCAAAGCAGGGATTCGGAAGCCTGGCCGTCTTTCCAATCGATCACCAGCGCGGCGCGATTGGTGCCGTTGCCGGCCCAATATTGAATGTCCTCAAAACTGGCGGCCCGCAAATGCACACTGCTTGCCACCACCGCTCCCATGAGGGCGGCGCCATAGAACCATCGATTTGTCATCCTGATCTTTCGTTAGGGCGGGACTGTGAAATTCACGAGACCCCGCCGGGTTTAAACGACGGAGACCAGGCCGATGGAGATGGCTTGCTTGGCCGGCACAATACCGAAAAAGAAAAAGCCTTCCCCCGGCAAATCACGAAGGAAGGCAAAAGTGATGTTCCACCGCATAAAAATACGGCGGACTGGCCCCATCCTTCTCTTTGCGGAGAAGCTGGCTAGACCTCACCCGAGGCCTGCCACGATGAGCATTTCCCAACCGGTATCCTGGCTTAAGGCTTCTGACCTCGCCCCCGCCTTCCCGCGTCGTAACGCAGTGGCTTAATGGGACTCGTAGCCTTTTACAGTGGCGCAACCGCCCCCGCTTTTCACGGGGTTCCCTGACACTGGAAAATGTTCGAACCGGCCGCTAGGCCGGAAATGCAAAGAACAATCTCAACAGGTGCGCAATCTGCGCATGACGGCTTCCGATTGCAACCAAAATCAACAAAATTGCCAGGCGCTGGGGTGCCGGACAGAATAGTTGTGACATATCATGCCAATGGGAGGAGAAGCCATAGATTAGCGAGGAACCAAGCGGTGGCAGAGATCCCAGAGGGCGTCAAAGAGGCCGCTGGCGAGGGCGCAACGAAGGGTTAAAATCTGGCGGGCTCCGACGACACTCCGGCGCATGCCCGATTGTTTGAGCCTTTGCCCGACGAGGGCTTTGCAGCCCGCTTCCACGACGCCCGAGCCGATGAAGTAGCCCGCTTGGCGAAAGGTTTGATAGCGCATGCGCTCCCGGTTGTTCGTCCTAGCCAACGGCAATCCGCCCGGAATTCGAATCGGCTGGATAACTCGAATTCGCGCCCAGATTTCGTTATTTTTTCGAGAAAACCCGAACTTCGGGACGTTAAAAAAAGCGCCTGATTTTTCAAGTAATTCGCGTTCATATAATTAGGACTTTACTAATCCTATTAAGTGTTGCGGGGTTTGGCCGATAAGAGATCCAAGGAGTGGACTATTCGTTAACGGCGCAAGGGTGCGGAATGGACGATTTTTCCATAGGGGGTACGAAGGAGAACCCAATAATTCACAAATCGCATGCATAGACTATCCGTAAGCAAACGCATCATCCTTGCCATAAGCTTCATGGGCATTGTGGTATTTGTGGGCGCCAATATGGGCTACTGGGGCGTTCGCTATACCATCAGCCAAGGAAAAAGGATCAGCCAGCAAATCAAGGAGCAAAGCCATTTTCTAAGCCAAGCCATCAATTTATCGCGCTCCGCCGAGGTGCGTTTTAAAATCCAAGTCCAAGAATGGAAAAACGTCCTGATCCGCGGTCGCGATCCGGCGGCCTATGACAAGCATTGGGATGGATTCAAGAAAGAATCCGACGCCATGGAACGTTGCTTGACGGATTTAAAAACCCTCTACAGCGACAGCCAAAAGGATACCGCCACGGTGGTTAAATGCCTGGAAGAACATCAGAAACTCAACCGCCAATATTACGCCGCCATCCGGTCTTTTAACGGGCAAGATCTCACTTCGACGGCGACAGTGGATAAACAGGTGCAAGGCATCGATCGCCCCGCCGCGGAAGCGTTGGATGCCTTGGTGTCGCAAGCCTTGAAGTATGACGCCGATGTAACCCAGGCCGAAGAGAATACGTTCGACCATCGGATGACGTGGCTGCTGGGTCTGTTTGTCGTCGGCTCCGCGTTCGGCATTGGTTTGGGACTCCTGTGCGCTTTGTGGGTCAGCCGCGCGCTGGCTCGGGAATTGGCGGCGCTGGCGCAGACGCTGGAGGAGAACAGTTCGCAAGTTTCGCTCTGCGCGAGCCAGGTGGCCGCGGCGAGCCAGACGCTGGCCGAAGGCGCCAACGAGCAGGCGGCGTCCCTGGAGGAAACCAGTTCCACCTTGGAGCAAATGTCCAGTATGGCTAAAACCAACACGGCCCACGCGGGCCAGGCTAAAGCCTTGGCCGATGCCGCCCGTCTGGCGGGCGACGCCGGCGCCGAGGATTTGAAAACGATGGTGACCGCCATGGACACCCTCAAGGCCGCCAGCCGCGACATCGCCAAAATCATCAAAACCATCGATGAGATCGCGTTCCAAACCAATATTCTCGCGCTGAACGCGGCGGTCGAAGCCGCCCGCGCGGGCGAGGCCGGGCTGGGCTTCGCCGTCGTGGCCAGCGAGGTGCGCACCCTGGCCCAACGCAGCGCCCAGGCCGCCCGGGAAACGGCGGCTAAAATCGCGGCCACCATCGCGAGCACCGAGCAAGGCGTGCAAGTGAGCGGCCAAGTGGCCGAAAGCCTGCGGAACATCGTGGACCGCATCCGCCAGGCCGATGATTTGATCAGCGAAGTCGCCGAGGCCTCCAGCGAGCAAAGTCAGGGCGTCGAACAGGTTAACGCGGCCGTCAACAAAATGGATAAGGTCACGCAGTCCAACGCCGCCAGCGCGGAGGAAAGCGCCAGTGGCGCCGAGGAACTGAGCGCCCAAGCGGTCACCTTAAAGAACGTGGTGGGCCAACTGCTGATCTTGGTCGGCGGCCGGCGAGCCTTGGCCACGGAGTCCGGACGACTGACCGAGCCCCCCGCCCCTCGCCTCCCGGCCGAAGCGAAGGGCGCCCCGCGCGCAAAAGCCAAAACCGTCCGGTTTTAGCCCCGGCTAAATCGGCCCGCCGGCGCGCGCGGGCTATTTTTTACCGCCGGGATTGAGCGCGTCGCGATAAAACTTCTCCTGCAACGCGGGCGCCGTGGTGTCGGCTTTCACCTCTTGGATCGCCGCGGCGATCCATTTCGCGTATTCCTGGAATTGGAATTCGCCCAGCTCGACGCTCCCGTTGAACCCCTGCCCCGAGTAATGATTGGGATACCCCGCGTACCAGGCGATCCCCGTGCTGGTATGCGTCAAATGGCTCAGTCGTTTTTGGTCCGCGCCGGATTCGGCCTTGCCTTCCTCCAAATGGACCAACTCCGGGTGGAGCGCCATGATCATGGAAGTCTCCGTTTCATCCGCGTGCCCGCCCGGCTGGGTCGATTTCGTTTTGGCCTGCACCGCTTCATTCACCGCGGGCGAACCCCACGGGTCCACCAGATACAAGGTATAGGGATGATGCCGTTCGAGCTGGGACATGGAGAAGTATTTGACGAAATCGTTGTTTCCGCCATGGCCGTTGACCAGGATGATTTTGCGCACCCCGTTGCGGGCGAGTTCATCGCACGTTTCTTGCAGCAGGTTCCAAATCAAATCGTGGCTGTAAGCGATCGTGCCGGGCTGGTGCCGCGCCTCGTTGATTTGCCCGAAATAATAGTCCGGGAACACGATGGTGTACTCCCGCCGGGCGGCGCGCAGGCACATCTCGCGCACCTGCATCAAGTCGGTGCCCACCGGCAAATGCGGGCCGTGTTTCTCGATAATGCCGAAGGCGATGACGCACGTATGCCCGGATTTCTCGAGCGCTTGGACAAACTTGGGCGAGGATAATTCTTCCAGCTTGACGGGGAGTTCCGCCGGGACGGCGTTGGTTTGCGCCTCTCCCGAAGCGGAAACCAGGAGCGAGGAAAGGGCTAGGGACAAGATGAACCGGCTCATAAAATATGGTAAACCAAGGTCAATCGGTGTTGGCTATTTGAGATTCGCTAATTGAGGCTCCCCTCCGCGCGCGCCAGGCGGAGCCTGCGTTTCGGGCGCCGGGCGTTAATCTGGCTAACCTCGGCGCCGCCGTCAATTTTATTGCCAGGTAAACGCCGGGCCTGCTTGCCCCCCCCAAGGAAAGCGCGGTCAAACGCCGAATTGCGGCCGCGCCCAAATCCTGGTAAACCTAGCCGGGTGAACGATGAAACACGCAAACCCGCCAGCCGGATTCCCGCTCCGGTGGGGCCGGTGAAAGCTCGGGGCACGCCGCTGTTTATCCGCGCGCATAACGGCGGGGTCTGCCTGGCCATCAAGCTCCAACCGCGCGCCGCGCGCAACGAAATCGAGGCGCCCCTGGGGCATGAACTGAAGGTCAAAGTGACCGCCCCGCCCGTGGACGCCGCCGCCAACGAGGCCCTCTTGCGGCTCCTGGCCGAAACCCTCGGCTGCCCGCGCGGCGCCGTGCAATTGCTCCGCGGCCAGACTTCGCGGCATAAAACCGTGTTCGTGCGCGGCCTGCCCCTGGAGGCGGCGCTGGGCAAACTCCTCCGCCCATAGGCCCCGGTTGGCCGCCGCCGCGCGCTTGCGGAATGATTTGCGCGCCGGGCCAACCCTGGGTAAAATGCGGTCATTCAACAGCTCAAGACATATGAACCGGCGTGACTTTCTCAAATATGCCAGTGTATCGACGACGGCGTTTTCCATCGTGCCCAGCCACGTGCTCGGCGCGGCGGGGCAAACGCCGCCCAGCGAAAAAATCACCGTGGCGCTCATCGGTTGCGGCACCGAAGGCCTGCGCGAGTCGCTCGATATGCTAGCCCTGCCCGAGGCGCAAATGGTTGCCGTGTGCGATCCCAACCGGGAAAGCCGGGACTATATCGATTGGTCCAAGGACGGCTTGCGCTCCAGCATTGGCCAAGCGATCGGCCAGCCCGCTTGGCGGGCGGGCGCGGGCATCCCGGGCGGCCGCGTGCCCGGTCAAGAGCTGGTCGAATTGTATTACGCCCATAAACGCGGCCAGGACGCGTACCGCGGTTGCGCGATATACGAGGATTACCGGGAGTTGCTCGACCAGGCAAAGGGCGTGGACGCCGTGAAGATCATGACGCCCGACCATTTGCACGCCACCATCGCCATCGCGGCCATGAAGGCGGGCAAGCACGTGATCCTGCACAAGCCCCTGGCCAACCGCGTGGCCGAGGCGCGGCGAGTCATCGAAACCGCGCGCCAAACCCAGGTCCGCACGCACTTCATGCCCGCGTCCCGGGGCGGCCATCTCAGCGCCCTCATGAAATGGGTGCGCGGGGGCGTCATCGGCCGCGTGCGCGAAATCCATAACTGGTCCAACCGCCCCGTGTGGCCGCAGTACGCCACCCTGCCCACGGACCGCCCGGCCGTGCCCAAGGATTTCAATTGGGACCTGTGGCTGGGGCCATCCCTGGACCGCCCGTACCATCCCCACTACACGCACGCCGTGTTTCGCGGCTGGTATGAATTCGGCGGCGGCGCCGTGGCGGACATGGGGCACTACAGCCTGTGGCAAGTCTTCGCCGCGCTGGAGTTGGACGCGCCCATCGCCGTCGAATCCACGCCCAGCCACGAGTGCGCGATCCGCGACCAAGTCAGCGTCAAAATTCCCAACGATTACTCCTTCCCTAAGGCCTCGACCATCCGGTTCAAATTCGCCGCCAAAGGCGCGCGCCCCGCGCTCGACCTGTTCTGGTACGACGGCGGAATGCGCCCTCCCACGCCGGAAGAATTGGAGGAGGACAACCAGGAATTCGAGCCCGAGGGCATGCTGATCGTGGGCGACCAGGGCAAAATCCTGGCCGGATTCCTCGGCCAAAACCCCCGGATCATCCCGGCGCGCAAGGCTAAGGCGATCCAGCTCGAAACGCTCGCCGACGACGACCTGTGGTCCCAGAGCGCAACCGCCTGGGTCGAATCCTTCAAAGGCGGCGCGCGCTCCCAGGGGGATTTCACGCTGGCGGGGCCCATCGCCGAAGCCTTCAACCTGGGCGCCATCTCCCTGCGACTCGGCGGCAAGCGCTTGGTCTGGGACGCGCCCAACATGAAGATCACGAACGTACCGGACGCGAACAAACTGCTCACGCGCGAATACCGCAAAGGCTGGGAAATCGCCTAAACCGGCGCCCAGCGCCCGAACCCCTAATTGAAATACCGACTATGACACGCAGAGACTTCCTCCAAAAAAGCGCGCTGGCCCTCGGCGCCGCCGCGGTGGCGGGCGAGACCGCCGCCTTCGCCTACCCCCTGGAAATGCCCATCGGTTTCCAGGTTTACACCATCAAGGACCTGCTGGTGAAAGACTTTCCGGGCACGCTCAAGCAAATGGCCGACCTGGGCTATCGGACGGTCGAAATGTGTTCGCCCCCGGGCTACGTGAGTTCCGGATTCGAGCCGCTCACCAAGCTAAAAGCCCCGGCGATGCGCGCCATCATCCACGAGGCCGGTCTGACCTGCGAAAGCTGCCATTACTCGTTCCAGGAGCTTCAGGAAACGCTTGATGACCGCCTGGCCTTCGCCAAGGAACTCGGGTTGAAACAAATGGTCGCCTCCGGCTTCTGGCTCAAGGCGGGCGCCAAATTGGCCGATTGGCAGCGCGCCAGCGACGAGTTGAATAAAATCGGCGAACGCGTGGCTAAGGCCGGGATGCAGCTCGTCTTTCACAATCATCACTTCGAGTTCGAGCACCTCGAAGGCGCGCTCATCTATGACGCCATCATGGAGCAACTCGACCCCCGCTTGGTTAAAATGCAATTCCAGGTCGCCGTCGTGAACATCGGCTACCAAGCGGCCACCTATTTTGTGAAATACCCGGGACGCTTCCAATCGCTGCACCTCTCCGACTGGTCGGCCGACGGCAAGACCGCCGTGCCCATCGGCAAGGGCGTGGTGAATTGGACCGAGCTCTTCTCCATCGCCAAAGTGGGCGGGGTGAAAAACTATTTCGTCGAAATGGGCCTCGACACCCTGAAACCCAGCGCGGAATATTTGAAAGAATTGAAGGTGTGAGCGCGCGGGCCGGAACGGCACCGCCCCGCGCCGTTTAGAACTTCAGCTCGCCCAACTTCGCGGCCGCCGCGCGGTGGGAGGCGTCGACGGTGGCGCGCATTTTTTTGATGGCGGCCCGCATGTTGCGCTGTTGAAATAGGGTGGTGCCGCTGACGATGGTGTCCGCCCCGGCGCGGGCGCATTCGGCGACGGTTTCGAAATTAATGCCGCCGTCGACTTCGATGCGGTAGTTCAACCCTTGCTCCCGGCGCCAACTGCTGGCGGCTTGGATCTTGGGCACGACTTCCTCGATGAACGACTGGCCGCCAAACCCCGGGTTAACGGTCATGATGAGCAGCAGATCGATGCTCTTCAGGAAGGGTTGGACCCATTTCATGCTCGTGGGCGGGTTCACCGCCAAGCCCACTTTCTTGCCGAGCGAACGAATTTTCCACAGCAAGGGCGCGACGGCATCGCCTAACTCGACATGCACGGTGAGATAATCCGCGCCCGCTTTGGCGAACATGGGCAGCAGGATTTCCGGGCGCAGGCACATCAGATGCACGTCCAGCGGCAGGTGGGTGGCGGGGCGCAATTGGCGAACTAATTCCGGCCCGAAAGAGAGGTTGGGCACGAAATTGCCATCCATAATGTCCACGTGCAGCCAATCGGCTCCGGCGCGGGTGGCGCGAGCCACTTCGTGTCCAAAGCATTGGTAGTCGGACGCCAGCAGGGAAGGTGCGATCACGGCAGTCATAGCGCGTCATATCGGCCGCCAATAATGGGCGGCCGCAACCAAGCGTCACACGGCGGCCGGCGCGGGCGAGCCCAACCCGGGACCGATCTTGGGCGGCACCGCTTTGCTCGCGTCGGAAAGCGGCGTCGCCGCTTGCGCGCCGCTGGGCGGATCGATATGCGTGGGCAACACGGGCGGGACAAATTTGCCCGTTTTAACGATGTCCTCCACCTGGGAGCCGTCGAGGGTCTCGTAATCCAGCAATGCTTGCGCGATCAAGGCGAGCTTATCCTTATGTTCTTCGATCAAATTCCGGGCGGTGGCGTAGCTCTCGTCGATGATCCGTTTGACTTCGGCATCGATGGCGAGCGCGGTGGCCTCGCTATATTCCTTATTGCGCATCATGTCCCGGCCGATGAAGACGAATTCGTTTTCATTGCCGTATTGCACCATGCCAAGGCGGTCGCTCATGCCGTATTGACATACCATGGCGCGAGCCAGCGCGGTGGCTTGCTGGATGTCGCCGCTGGCGCCGGTGGAAACGTCGCCCGAGAAAATCTCCTCGGCGATACGACCGGCCATCGTGACACTGATCATCGCCAGCATGTCCTTGCGCTGGCGGTTCCAGATTTCCTCCTTGGGCAGCGACATGGTCGAACCAAGGGATTGCCCCCGGGGAATGATCGTCACTTTGTGCAACGGATACGTGTTCGTGAGCAACACATTAATGATGGCGTGCCCGCCCTCGTGCCAAGCGGTGCGCTTCTTATCTTCATCGGTCATCGCCAAGCTGCGACGCTCCCGGCCCCAGCGCACTTTGATGCGCGCCTCTTCCAACTCGTCCATGCCGATGGATTTCTTATTGTGGCGCGCGGCTTGCAGCGCGGCCTCGTTCAGCAAATTGGCCAGCTCGGCGCCCGAATACCCCGGGGTGGCGCGGGCGATCACGCTCAAATCCACGGATAAGTCCAATTTCACCTTTTTGGCGTGGACTTTCATGATCGCTTCCCGGCCGCGAATATCGGGCAAGTTCACCGTGATCTGTCGGTCGAACCGTCCGGGACGCAGCAACGCGGGGTCGAGCACATCGGGCCGGTTGGTGGCGGCGATGATGATAATGCCTTCCTGGGTGTCGAAACCGTCCATCTCGACGAGCAGCGCGTTCAAGGTCTGTTCGCGCTCATCGTTGCCGCCGCCCAAGCCATGACCGCGACTGCGGCCCACGGCGTCGATTTCATCGATGACGATGATGCACGGCGCATTCTTCTTGCCCTGCTCGAAC
>DBTJ01000180.1:10087-26396 GCA_002306985.1 Verrucomicrobia bacterium UBA1319 | reverse complement strand
GGTGAGCAAAACAAAGAACGTGCCCAGCAAAGCCGCCTGGGTTTCCCGGCATAAGGCGGAGATATACATGGCTACACCCAACGACTGAAACATGGTGGCCAACAAAGCCAGCGCTAGACGGGCGAATTCCCCCAAGCTGACTCCGCCCATTAATAACGGCAGTGCCAGAACCGGTAACATGCCTAAAAGCCCGTAAAACCCGTTCAGCGAATGGGCGGCGAGTTTGCCCAACATCACGTCGTAGCCCTTGAGGTCGGTTAGAAACAACAAGCCCAAGGTGCCCGCGCGTTTCTCCGCGCTGAGCGTATCGGCCGCGAAAATCAGGCCGGAGGCGATGGCGAAGCTGAAGGCAATCACACTCATGGCTTCGTACAAGTTGCGGCTTAACGTGGTGGGCGCCTGGCCGTGCTGATGAATAATCCACAGAAAGAACCAAAGCGCGACCGTGAGCGCCAAAAACAAGACCCGCACCCGATGCGCTTCCGGTCGCCGGGCGGCGACTCGCAACTCTCGCTCCACGATGGGCAGGAAATTCATAACGTGTCCGCGTCAATGGCTGGCGCCGATTAGACCAGAACTCCGGAAAGCCGCCAATGAAAATACGGCCATGCGGGTGGTTTTTGCCCGCGGTCACGCGTGGAAAAGGAGGGTGAAGGGCGCTGGAAAACAGTCCGTTTTTGTTCGGTTTTAACTGGCTTGCCCCGGGGGCTTGCCTTTGAATCTGTCCATGAGCGAAATCGCGTACCGGTTAGGCAATGACTTGGACCTCGACGAGGTTATTGATCTTTATCGCGCTTCCACCCTGGGCGAACGGCGGCCCATCGACGATCGCGCCCGCATGGGAAGCATGCTGCGCAACGCGAATTTGGTCGTCACCGCCTGGGATGGGGCGTTGCTGGTGGGCATTGCCCGTTCGGTGAGCGATTTTAGCTTTTGCACCTACCTGTCCGATCTGGCGGTCCGCCAGTCCCACCAGCGGCTGGGCCTGGGACGTGAATTGATCCGGCGCACCCAAGCCGCGGGCGAGACTGCGAGCATCATCCTTTTGGCCGCTCCCCGAGCCGTGGAATATTACCCGCGCATCGGCTTCACTCACCATGCCTCGGCCTGGATGTTGAAAGCGGGCGAGCCATTGCGATGATTACGCGAAGCCGCCGAAAACATAATTCGCGACTTTCCCACCCGGCCTCGCTAAAGTCCGCGCGATGAAAACACCGCGAGTGGTGATAGCAGGCGGCGGGGCCGCCGGTTTTTTTGCGGCGATAGCTTGCGCGCGGGCGCAGCCGGGCGCCGAGGTGATGATTTTGGAGAAAGGGCCGCGTTTTCTGGCGAAAGTGTTGGTCTCCGGCGGTGGCCGGTGCAATGTCACGCACGCCTGCCTGAACGAACGCGAACTAGCCGCCCATTATCCACGGGGCGGGCAAGCCTTGCTCTCCGCTTTTCACACCTTCCAGCCGCGTGACACGGAGGCTTGGTTTGCGGAACGGGGGGTCAAATTAAAGACCGAAAGCGATGGCCGCATGTTCCCCGTCACGGATTCATCCCAAACGATCGTCGATTGTTTTCTTAACGAAGCCCGAACCGCGGGTGTGCAGGCGATTGCCAGTCGGGGAATCGAGCGGGTGAACGCGCGTCCGGAGGGTGGATTTGAGTTAAAGCTGACGAATGCCGAAAAACTCGGGTGCGATCGTTTGCTGCTGGCCACCGGGGGCTGTCGGGCGGCCGAAACGGGACCCTTGGCCACCACGCTTGGCCACACCCTTGTTCCGCCCGTGCCATCGCTCTTCGCCTTCGATATCGAGACGCATTGGGTGCGGGAACTGGCGGGGGTGGCGGTGACAGCCGAGGTTTCCGTGCCCGATACCAAACTGCGCGAACGCGGCGCCCTACTGCTTACCCATCGGGGGATGAGCGGCCCGGCCATTTTGCGGCTTTCGGCTTGGGGGGCGCGCCTCTTGCAGGAGCGCAATCACCAGTTCACTTTGCGAGTTAATTGGCTCCCGGAACTCAACGATGAGACCATTACGGCTGGATTGGCTGTCTTGCGCCAGGGCAATCCCGCCCGCCGGGTGGTTAATTGTCCCCTGGCGCCACTACCCGGTCGGCTTTGGGAACAATTGGCCCTGACGGCGGGGGTGGGCCGAGAAACCCAGTGGTCAGGCCTCACCAACGCCATGCGGCACGCTTTAGTTCAGCAGTTGTCTCGCACCCTTCTGTCGGTCCAAGGCAAGAGCATGAACAAAGATGAATTTGTAACTTGCGGCGGCGTAAGTCTCAAAGAGGTGAATTTTAAAACGATGGAAAGCCGCCTTCGGCCGGGACTTTTTTTTGCCGGAGAGTTGCTGGATATCGATGGCGTCACCGGCGGTTTTAATTTTCAGGCGGCGTGGACGACCGGGTGGATTGCCGGGCGGGCGATGGCGGGCCACTGAACGCGCCCGGGTCGCCAGCGGGCTGGGAAGATAAAAAATCCCGGCCTTGCCAAAGCATAGGCCGGGATGAGCCGAAAGGATCGAAATGGCTTACAACGGCTTGAGGCGCACGTTGCGGAATTGCACCGGGTCGTTGTGTCCCGCGAAGCCGAAGAATCCGGATTTGCGGTCCTTGCCCGGATGCGCGCTGTTATCCTTGAATTCTTTCACCTTGCTAACATCGCCGTCGACGATGGTCACGCCGTTCAACTCCACTTTGATGGTCGAGCCTTTGACGGTGACCTGGTAGTTATTCCACTCTCCCACCGGGCGGAGGTAGCCGCGTTTGGTCGGGATGATGCCGTAAACGGAACCGCAGAATTGGCGGGGATCCAAATCCTTGTACATATCGGCGGTGTCATCCAGCACTTGGATTTCACACATGCCGCCGTAGGCGGTGTCACCCTGGCCCGGGTAGCGGATCGCCAAACCGTTATTACCGCCCGGGGGCAGTTTGAACTCGAGGCGGACGATGAAATCCGTGTATTCCTCGTTGTAATAAATGGTGCCGCCTTTGCCCGGTTTGCACATGATGGCGCCATCCTTCACTTCGTATTCACCCACGGGGCCAGCCCAACCGGTTAGGTCTTTGCCATTGAATATGGGGATAAAGCCGGGCTCGGATAGAATCGCGTTGGCTTCCGTCGCCGGCAGTTCCCGGATGAACACGTTGCGCCAACGGATTTCACCGCCATGGGTCTGCAATTGAACCGGTCCTTTGGGGAACAGGGGCAGGGAACGGTCCCAGTAGTTTTCCATCGTGGCGTGATCGACGACGAGTTTGCCGTTCAAATACACCGTGGTCTTGTCGCCCGTCTGCAAGATGCGCAAGGCGTTCCATTGGCCGAAGGGCTTGTCGGCCAGCACCAGCGGGTCTTTGCCGGCCGCGCCCGGGGAGTTGTTCCAAAGGCCGCCGGAACCTTTGTCGGCGCCAATATTCCATTTGCCGCCTTCTTTGGTGTAATCCCAAATCTGGACTTGCGGGGTGGCCCGCAAATAAATGCCGCTATCGGCTTGGGCAACGGTTTTGTATTCCAAGCGCAATTCGATGTCCGAATAAGCCTTGTCCGTGGTGGCATAAGGACCTTCGCCATCGTTGACGAGTTCCTCGTTTTCCACCCGCCAATGTTTCTGAAATTCGACCAAGTCGGCGGCGCGCCGTTTGGCTTTCGCCTCCGCGTCCATCGCCCAAATCTTGCGGGGATCGTCATTGAAGCCATACCAGCCGCTCAAATCCTTGCCGTTAAACAGGGCGGTGAAGCCGGGAGGGGGCGTCACTTCCGCTTGAGTTGTCAGGGGCAGCCAGGCAGCCGCCGCGAGGGATAAAACCGCACTTCGATGTATTATTTGTTGGAGTCTCATATTCATAAAAAGAACGCTGAAACATATCGGTACACCGTTTAGCCCCGGTGGTCAACTTCGCACATCTGGAAATGACGTCTGAAATTGAACTGGGGTTACCCGGCCAGCTTGAAAAAAGGCCTTCAATTGTTCGCTAACACGACGGGTCTATCCCGCGCTGAGGCAGGCTTGGCTGAGTTTTACGGAGGAGTTCCGGCGCTGGGCGCATCCGCGGCGTTTTCTTCAGCCGGCGTTTTCTTGGCGAGCAATTTTGCGCGCGCTTCGGCGGCGGCGAATTCGGAAGAGCGCTTTTGCAAGTTGGGATGCAAATACTCGCGCAGGCAGATCGCCACTCGGCAGGCGGTGTCGCCCCGTTCAAAAATCTCTTCCAAGACCGCCTCGGGAGTTTCTTTCCGTTCCGCCAGGTTGGTTAGTACGAAGAAGGAAAACTCGTTTGGCAAATTCAAGAAACAAAGGCTGGCCACATGCTGGATCTCAGCCTGGGTGAGGGTTTTGGGGAATGAAACGCCAACACTAGTTTGTTTGGCCCAAATCCGGGTAAACCGTCTGAATTCAAAATCGCTCGGATATCTTGGGAAATTAATCGTTTCCATAACAGCTCGTTAACAGGCAGCCATGCCGTGGGGATGGAACGTGGATTTCTCGGGAAAATCCAGCCGAACGCTCCCGCGCCATCTTGTCGAGGCCAGCACCCTCATTTGCATTGTGGCCATGAGGATCGCCGGTCGGAATGATTTGTCAATCTACTTCTCAAGGACGCAATCAATCCGATTTGACGTCGGCCTTACGGCTCGACCGGCTCTCGGAATGCCATGCGCCTAGGCGTCAAACCGGGGAAATGAGCGAGTAATATGGCACGCGTGCAGCCCTTGAGTTGAACTCAGACTGGCAGTTCCAATAATTCGAACAGCGATCGGCTTTTAGTAAGGCCAAAGTGCCCCAGTCAATTTCCGTTGGGCGTGGAAATTGATCCGGTCGATGGGAACGCGCCTCAGGCCTATAAGGTCCAGAGGCGCAATGCGCCGCCGACTGCGCCAGCGTCGCTTTAGCGGGTCCTTAGCGATCTTCAGCGGTTTACTGTTTGCCTTGCGTCGCAGGTGGAGTCTTCAGGTAGTACTTGTTGGTATAGTCCTGAACCATGCGCCAAGTGCTGTACTTGGGGGTGAGCGTGGCCATCGCTTGGCGGATCTTGGCGATCCATTGGCGCGGGATTCCTTGGGCATCGCGCTCATAGAAGCAGGGCACCACTTCCTCGGTGAGCACTCGGTACAGGTTGGCGCTATCACGCCGATCCTGTTCCTCGACGGAATCGGGGTGCGTATCATCGCCAATGGCAAAGCCGTTGTTGCCGTTGTAGCCCTCGCGCCACCAGCCGTCCATGATGCTCATATTCAAGCAGCCATGGCAGCCCGCTTTTTGGCCGCTCGTGCCCGAGGCTTCCAGGGGACGGCGGGGGTTGTTCAACCACACATCGCAGCCGGAGATCATCTGGCGGGCGACGTGAATATCGTAGTTTTCCAGGAAGACCAGGTGGGACTTGATCTCGCTATGTTTACTTAAATGGATAATTTTTTGGATGAATCGCTTGCCGTCATCATCGTGCGGATGCGCCTTGCCCGCGAACACGAACTGCACGGGGCGCTGCTCATCCAAGGCGAGTCTCACAATATCCTCGTATTGGGTGAAAATGAGGGGCGCGCGTTTGTAGGTGGCAAAACGGCGGGCGAAACCGATGGTTAGCGCGTCGGGATTCAACAGCCGGTCGTAGGTGATGAAATCGCCTTGCGTCATGCGCCGGTCCTGCATGAGCAGGCGCCGCCGGGCGAATTCGATGAGTTCGCGCCGCATTTGATAGCGGAAGGCCCACAATTCCTCGTCGGAAACAAAGTCCGGATCGAGCATCCGAGTCCAGAATTGGTCGCTATTGACCTCGGTTTCCCATTTCGCGCCCAGTTTACCGCGCCAGAAATGCCGGTTCCGGCCTTTCATCCAGCCGAGCACATGCACGCCATTGGTGATGTGGCCGATGGGCACTTGCTCCTCCTTCTTGTCGGGATAGAGGCAGTGCCACATTTTGCGGCTGACTTGGCCGTGAAGTTCGCTGACCGCGTTGGCGGAGCGCGATACTTTTAAGGCGAGTACGGTCATGCAGAACGGTTCGTTGACATCGGCGGGATTGACTCGGCCCAGCGCCATAAAATCCATGATGGAGATTTTGAGGAGCTTTTGCGTTTTGCCAAGGGCATAGCTTATCAGTTCCTGATTGAAGCGATCGTGGCCGGCCTCGACGGGAGTGTGAGTGGTAAAGACACATTGGGACTTGGCGATTTCGAGCGCTTCGGCGAATTGTTTGCCCTCGGCCAATTTCTCCCGGATTAGTTCCAGAGTCAGGAACGCCGAATGTCCCTCGTTCATGTGAAACAACGAAGGCTGCACGCCCAAGGCGCGAAGCACGCGCACGCCGCCGATGCCTAGGAGAATCTCCTGCATGATGCGGGTGGTGCCATCGCCGCCGTACACACGGAGCGTCAGATCGCGATAATGCTGCTCATTGGCGGGGAGATTTGTGTCGAGCAAATAGACGATGGAACGTCCTACGTTCACTTTCCAAACCTGGAATGCCACGCGGCTCATGGCAATGTCAACCGAGAGGGTTAATTGATCCCCGCGCGCGTCGAGCACGGGCTCCATGGGCAGGTTTTTGGGGTTGAGTAAGGTGAAATACTCGGTCTGCCAGTTTTCCTGGTTGATGGCTTGCTGAAAATAACCTTCGCGGTAAAAGAGGCTGATACCGACAAAGCCCAAGCCCAAATCGCTGGCGGATTTAGTGTGGTCGCCCGCCAGGATGCCCAGGCCGCCGGCGCTGATGGGGAGGGTTTCGTGGAAGCCGAATTCAGCGGAAAAATACGCCACGGGATTATGCGCCAACTCGGGGGCGTGCTCGGTGGCCCAGGTGCGCTTTTCGTTCATGTAGGCGTTAAACTTCTCCAATACTTCCCTGACCCGAACGGCAAACGCGGGGTTGCACAGTCTTACTCGCAACTCATAGTCCGACACCTCGTGCAGCACGGCCACTGCGTTATGATATAGGTTTTGCCAGGCGCGCGGGGACAATTCCTGGAAGATCTCCTGCGCGTCCAAATCCCAAGTCCACCACAAATTACGCGCTAGCCGGTTGAGGCCGACGGTCAATTCCGTTAATTCAGTCGCCGAAAGAGGAGTTTCGCTCATAGGTAAACGCTGGGTTTTGCTGGTTTCAGAATGCCTTACAGCCACGCCACCAAGATATCAAGCTTAAGGCGCTAAGCAACCAAAACCTGCGGTGGGCCGCGATTGAAAAGTGATCCGGATTGCGCCGGCTGGCTTAAGAAATGCGCGCACGGTTAAGCGCGATCATTCAAAAGGCCTCGCCTCGGTTAGCCGCTTGCTCCGCAAACCCCTCGGAGCGCCCCCCTGGACTCCCTCCACTGGCCGCGCTATTCGCCCTTGTTGAAATCGACGTATTCCTCGGTCAAATCCGCCGAGTAGATCACGGCTTGCGAGGTGCCGAGATTTAGATTGATATGCACGTCGAATTCTTTTAATTCCGTGAGCCGCTTGAGCGCCGCCATTTTCACGGTCGTGGCGCGGCCGGCTTTGAGCGCGTAGAGGATTTTGCGGCCGCCTGGCTCGCTGTAACCGATATCTACTTTGGCCTCCACAATTTTCGCCGAGGAATAACCCAGCGCGCCCATAATGCGGCCCCAATTAGGGTCGCCGCCGTACCAACTGGTCCGTACTAGCGGGCTGTTGGCCACGGCGCGCGCCGCGGTGTCGGCATCCGTGAAGGATTGGGCGCCCTTCAACCGCACGGTGATGAAGCGCGAGGCGCCTTCGCCATCGCGAACGATCATTTTGGCCAACTCGAGGGCGACGTGATTCAAGGCTTCCTGAAAGCGCGCTAAATCGGCGCGGCCGGCGGCCTTGACGTTCAGCGGGGCATTGCCCGCTTGACCGTTGGCGAGCAGGATTACCGAATCGTTGGTGCTCATGTCGCCGTCCACCGTGATGCGGTTAAAGCTTTGGGCTACGGCTTCGGTCAGGGCGGCGCGCAAGGCGGGCTGGGTCGCGGCGGCGTCCGTCGTGATGAAGCACAGCATGGTGGCGTGCAAGGGGCGCGCGGCGGGGCGGGCGCCCGTGAGGCTCATGCCAGGCTGGATCATGCCCGCGCCTTTGCAAACGCCGGCGATGCGCGCGGTTTTGCCTCCGAGTTGCAGTTCGACCGCCACTTCTTTGGGCCGCGTATCGGTCGTCATGATGGCTTCCGCCAAGTCATGGCCGCTCTGGGCGTCGGCGCTGAGCAGCGGCGCGGCGGCCTCGATGCCTTGCTTCACGCGATCCATGGGCAAGCGCAAGCCAATGCGCCCGGTGGAACAGGCTAGCACCTGCTCGGGCGCGAGGTTAAGCCGACGGGCGGCGATTAAAGTCATGCGTTCGGCGTCCTTCAAGCCCGGCGCGCCCGTGCAAGCGTTGGCGTTGCCGGAGTTGGCCACCACCGCTTGGGCAATTCCTTGTTCCGCGCGCGCGGCGCTTATTTTGACCGGCGCGGCGCTGACCTGGTTGGTGGTGAACAAACCGGCCACCGTGGCGGGCACATCCGACACGAGCAAGGCTAGATCGCGTTTGCGGCCTTTGTCGGAACCTTTGCCCGTACCCAGCTGTTTGATGTCGCAAAACACCCCCGCCGCCCGGAAGCCGAGCGGGGTGGTGATCGACCCGGGAATGACTTTGAATTTCAATTGCATAAGCCCGTCGAAACCAAACCAACTCCGCCTTCAGGTGTCAAGCCGATCCGCCTTATTTTTAGGTTAACTTCTCGCGTTTTATGCCGATATGTTTATCGTGAATTGCGAGAGTGAGGACAAGGAAAGCGTGCCGATGGCGCGGGTTTTGCTGGATGGAGAGCCGGTGGCTCTGCCGGGAAAATCGATGAGAAAACTATCCACCGTCAGGGCGCAATTGGAGTTGCTGGCCTTGCGCAAGGATAGAATCCTAGCTTCGCTTATGGTGGATGGCGTGCCGGTTGATTTGCAGCATACCAGCCTTGAATGGCAGCGGTTTCAAGAAGTGGAAGCGCGTACCATATCGTTTGGTGAATTGGGTGTGTCGATGATTACTTCGGTGCATCGCGAGGCTTTGCTAACGATGGAGCGCATTCAGCAGGCTGGCTCCCAAGTGCTTATCAACGACTGGCCCGCGGTTTGCCGGTTGGTCCGTCGCCTGGAGTCCGAGACCCGCACTTTGTTGCTGGTGATCGGCTTCATCGACGAGCTTTGCAGTGAACATGTGGCTATAGACCGGGTGGATGTTCAATCGATCCGGGAGCATATCGATGGCATGGAAGCCTTACGAAATCGGCTCAATACGGTGATGGAACATCGTGATGCCGAAGAATTAACCGACTTCCTCATGCTGTCCATGGCTCCCTGGGTGGGGCGATTGGCAGAGTTACTCCATCCGTCCAAATGAATTCTACGCCACTTTCCGAGCCAAAACTTGCTTTCCCCCCGATTTCAAGGCGTGCATCGTTGCGGGTCGCGCTCTGTATCCTCTTGGGTGGTTGTTTGTTGAGTGGATGTAAGTCCGTTATATTCAACCACGATGCCGTGGTCGGTCCCCTTTACAAACCTTCCAACGTGTATCGGGCCTCTGTCACGATGCCTCCCACCGTGCGTCGCGTCGCGCTGTTGCCGTTGGTGTGCGATGGCTCCGAAGCTACCATCGAAGAAGGCCGCGCCGCTTTGCAGGATGTGCTCGTCGCGGAATTAAACAAAACCAAGGCGTTCGAGGTTATTCCATTATCCGCCGTCCAACTGGTCAGTCTGACTGGCAAAAACCGCTGGGGCTCGGATGAGGTTTTACCTCAGGGATTAATCAAGACGATCAAGGAATCCGTCGCCTGCGATGCCATTTTGTTTCCGAAACTGACGCAGTTCCGTCCGTATTTGCCCATTGCCATCGGTTGGAATCTTAAGCTGGTGGAGTGCAAAGACGGTCGCATTCTCTGGTCGACGGACGAAACCTTCGATTCCGGTGATGGCGCGGTGGCCAATGCCGCCCGGCAATATTACCACGATCATCTGAACCAGCCGGAACCGTTGTCCGATTCCCGTAGCATTCTTTCCTCGCCGCGGCGCTTCGGACAGTATACGCTGCAATCGCTATTTTCGACTCTGCCCGCGCGCTAAAGTATTTGATGAATCTGCCGATAATACAAGCACGAGGCTTGCCTCGGAAGCGGGCGGAAGAGAAGGAGTTAGTAAATATTTGACAGTCGGAACATAATTGATAGTTATATGGAAATCAAGTCTAATATAAATACTCGTGCCTTATTTGAGCCTGCTTCCGCCCAGGCTGCCAGCGCGTACAAAAAGAACCCCGCCGTCAGCGATTCAACCGCTTTCGGTCAGGTCGATTCGTTGGAAGGCCAGTTAAGTGGTGAACCAACCACCCGCGGCGCGGCGGTGGCGCGCGCCCAGGAATTAATCGCCCAGTCTTCGTGGCCAACCTCGGAAGTCCTGGGTAAAGTCGCCGGCGTGCTGGCGAATCATATCAGCCAGACTTCAGCCTAGTTCGCGTAACATTTTGATGAACAACCCGTCATGATTCAGAACCCGTGGAAATCTTATCAGCAAGTCGCCACGAAAACGGCTTCTCCCGGGCAACTGACTCTCATGCTTTTCGATGGCGTGATTCGATTTTTGGAACAAGCCCGCCATGGGTTTACGATGGCTGACCCCATTGACTTTAACCAAACGATCAACAATAACGTCCTCCGCGCCCAGGCGATCATAAACGAGTTGAACTACGCCTTGAATATGGAGCAAGGTGGCGAAGTCGCCATCGTCCTTCGCCGATTATACGTCTATTTCGACCGTCGCCTGCTGCAAAGCAACATTCAAAAAGATCCGGCTGGTATCGAAGAAGTTCTGGCCAGAATCACCACGCTACGCAACGCTTGGATGGAAATGCTCAACCAGATGGCTTCTGGCAAAGCCCAATGGAATTCGGCCGCTGGCTCCGATTCCACGGAATCGCTTTGCGCCGTTGGCTGATGGTTGCCTGCTAGAACCGCATTACCCCAGCATCTAACATGAGCGCTTTTCAAGAATTAAGTGATTATTACCGGGAATGGAGGCGGCTATCCGAATTGGAAGGCGCCGCTATTCGCGACGGCAAATGGCCCGAGGTGCAAAGCTGCCAGGATGCTAAATTTACGTTGCAGTCGAACATCATGCTGGCCACTGAAATGTTCCAGTCCGAGCTGGTCAAATCGGGAAACGATCCCCAAGAATACGATCGCCAATTTCGAGGTATTGTCGCCGAACTTATCCAGCTCGAAGAACGCAACGGTAAATGGCTAAGCGAGCAAAAGAAAAAGGCCACCGAGGAGAGCGAACGCCTTGCCCGCACCTCGTCCAATTTGCGCCAAGTCCGGGGCGCCTACGTCCATGGGGCCAGAACCCACTGGAATTCGTATTCTTAAGCCGCTACGGGGGGTTACTTCCGGGCCGCAATCATGCCGGTTTTCCGGGCGTAGTTGAAGATGCCGCCTGCGTCCACCACCGGACGCACGTCGCCTAGTGATTTGAAGGCATGTACTTTTCCCGTAGCCTCAGCCTTGACGGTGTGCTGGTCCAAATTGATCGTGACATGGTCGCCCGTCTTAAATACTTCGCATAAGCGTTCTCCGCATTCGCAGGGATACACTTCGCCTGTGGCGACGCAATTACGGAAGAAAATTCGCGCGAAACTCTCCGCCAGCACTACATGGCAGTTGGCCGAACCCAAGGCGATGGGGGCATGCTCACGCGAGCTGCCGCAGCCGAAATTGCGCCCGCCAATGATGATGGAATATTGGCTATCCAATTGGCCGGGAGCGATAAAGCGCGTCGGATACAATTCAGTCGGCAGGCCGTAAAGCGCATAGCTACCCAGTTTCTCGTACTCTTCGTGTATGGTGGGGACAAGATTTAAAAACTGGGCCGGGATAATTTGATCGGTATCGATATTATCCTTAACCACAAAAACCTGACCGCTGATGATCGCTTCCATAAGCTAATAAAATCGCAGCCGCCGATCTAAAAATCAACCCGAAACATATATTGGGGTCGGTTCAGGATATTAGGGATTCGCCGCCTTCCTTTAATCTGCTTCCGCCAACTTACCTTGGGCATGGGCTGACTGTGCAAATAGCAGGAGCCGAAGTCGTTATCCGGATTGGAATCATTTCAGATTAATGTGCCTGCTGTTTTAGTTACGGTGGTGATAGCCCTCCTACGATATTGGTTCGTCGAGCGTTTAAATTACTAGTCCATGCCGCCGGGCTTCAGATTGAAATCGATGCGGTGGTCTCTGGGGCATGGAATGACTGTGCTTTAGCCGGGCGGGTTCGCTTTATAGCGGTTAAAAAACGAAAAATTGGCTATGGTTTGGCGGGTTAACGCCGCGAAACTCTGATGGAATAAATGCCACCTTAAGGACTTAGCGGCAGGGGAGCGAAATTGCCCGATGGCTTTGAGTGGGGTAATGTCAATGGATGTTCCAATCCATTGATCCTCTGGGGATTCGGTATGCTTTCGCCGCCACCTTTGATGGTATTTTACGAGGAGATAGGCCGCTAGCACAGTCACGACCGCCAATCTCAGAATGAACTCGGTGATCGACATAACCCAATCGATTTTAGTTATTTATCCATATGGACAATACGCCTTGCTTTCGCGCCGTGCAAATTTAAATACCTGAACTTATCGATTAACAAATTAACCTGTCGGTTGGCGCTCAGATCTGGCTCCTGAAGAACCGCTTCGTTGGGATCAGCCTCCGGATTAAGTTACTGGAAATGAAAGCGAACGACTTGGGGACAGTCTCTTACTGTGAATTAGCAGCTTGGCGAAGCGAACCAGGAGAAGAAACGAGGCGGACGGAAAGGCCCTGTCTTGGGGCGCGCTTTAAGCGTGCCTTTTTGCCGCTAAAGGGTGGACAATTGCCCACCCCTTAGCGGTTGCTAGTCTAGAACTTATGGGCCAAAGTTAAACCGCTGTGGCGGTCGTATTGAGGTGAACTCGGATCGGAGCCGCTTCCGTTTGGGGGACGGAAGTGGGGGCTGTTTTACGACTAGAAAAGGCGAAGACCACCCCTTCTGGCGTCGGTAGCACGAATGATTGATCCGGTCGGGCCATGGCGTTGCGCAGCAAACGCAAAACCTTTTCTCCGTTGTCTTTGTCCATTTCCGTGGCGGACACGCAGCAGAGCAGGAGGTTGGGGTCATGCGCCAAGTCCCATCCCTGGCGGATTTGTTGTTCCAAATAATGTACGTTTTCTTCAGTCATAATTTCAATCCCGCCGAGTCACGTCGGACGAGACATTATTAACATTCCGTGTGCCAATGGAAAGCTGGGCGGTGAACTGATTGGAGTCCAAAAGGATGGGGCGAATTACGCGGATTCTCCGGGAGTGCGAAAAATCGTCGACCATGCTTTTTCGCTGTCGAACAACGAGATTTCGATAGTGCCTAACGAGGTGTGTGTCATCGGAAGATCCAAGGCCATTACCTCGAAGACAACCAGAGATTGCCGTGAACTTGCGGGGAGGTTCTTCAAGCGAACAACTTTTCCACGAGGGCGATCGATTCCTCGGCTTCGGAACCCTTGCCGAGGGAAATGAGATCGTTGCTTTTCATGTTTTCGGCCACCAAAGGGAGGCCCTCGGATGGAGGAATACGTCCCGCCGCTAGAGTTTTGATAAGGACGAAGGGTTTGGCTACCCCGCGAACGATATTGATCCGATCCTGAACGGTCTCCCGTACCGAGTATCCGGGAAACACGAATCCCGAAAGATTGAGGGGGAACAAGTAGGTGTCGATGCCGTAGTTCTCTGTTTCACACCGTTCGACCGTTTCAACGCGGTGCGTGGAAATACCCGCAAGAAGTCCGGCTTCGTGGATTTGATCGACCATCGATTTGAGACCGTGAATGCTTCCGTCCACCTGGGGACGGTCCGCGAATTGCGCATGGATTACGCCGATGTCGGCGCGGTTTTCGATTAAGAACGCCAGCTTTTGCTGATGGCTTTTCAGGGCCGAGGTTTCATCGGTTCGGTTGCTGCCCACCAAGTGAAGGGGCGGGTTTTGCCCGAGGTTTGAGAGCAAGGAGCAAAGCCGCTCACTGGCACCGGATTCCACCGTATTGACGCCTCGCTCCAGGCATCGGCGGATGGTTCGCTCGATGGTTCGATCATCGAAGCGGCGCAGATACTCCTCGTTCCGCGCCACGCTGAAAGGTGAGTGTCCCCAAAAGGCGTTGGTTCCGCCCCAAATTTTACTAAACGCGACGCCGCCAAGCGTGACGAATTTTATTCAGTTACCGCTCGCCTTCATGGATTTGGGAGTTGGATTATCCGCCGCCGTTCCGGGGTGACAAATCAACCGATATAATGGGCTGAAGTGAATATACTAACCGCGAGCCAGAACAAAAACGCGGTAATGAATCCACACCACGCCAGCACCGCCGAACCCAGGCGGACGGGTTGGCGGCATAGCAGAAAAGGAGCGATTCCAGCTAATAGAACGGGCATGGCGATCGCCGCTCCCGCCAAGGCTGGCAAAAAGTTTCCGCTCGTGAACATCGGCGCCAGGAAGGGGCCAAAAAGGCTCAGCCCGATCGTGATGAGTCCCGCCCCCAAAATACCTCCGAATGAGATCTGGAGGTTTTTTAACAGCCCGGAGGCGACGAGTAGTGTTATCCCGCAAAACAGGGCTAGTCCGCCGGCTTGGCGGGCCAAAACCCGCCAAGTCTGACGATCAAACCGTAGCCGGACGCGCGTGGAGGGGTTCAGGGAAGAGGGGTGTTGGGAAACAGCTTTCACCCACATCGACCATCCCGTAATCCATACTATCGAGAAGGGCGCCACATGAGCCAACGCCAGCCAGGCGTTTTTCCTAAGGCCGGCTTTGATGGAGTAGATATAGCTTTCGTACCCAGGTCCCGGTCGAGCCATAAACCATTGAATCAAATCATGATGGTTCGCTACGGCCCAGCAGGCGGTTGCGAGGAATAAGCCCGCGAGGATTCCCGCGATCACGCCAATGACTCCCGTAGTTGCCCAACCTCGATGGGCCACCCATTGAGGAAGAAACCAGCCCAAATAGGCGCCGGTGGGGAAAACCAGAAAGGCGAATGAAATCCATATCAGACACAGTTCGCCGGAATGGTTTTTATCCGGATGAACAAGCAGCCCGGCCACAAAAGCCCCCGCCAACAGAATGCCGCCGCCCCGGAAAGCGCGGAACGCTTCCGGAGGCAATGGCGTTTCCAGTGGCTCCGCAAGCGGGACTGGATTGCGTGTGTCCATTCGGATTAAGCTCTTAAATCTTTAAGGAACACCAAATCGTCAACCGTCAGGGCAAACGCAAACCGATAGCCAGCCAGCACCGCCGCGGGGCGCAGGCTGGGCAGTTCCAAATAGGGATGATCGAAAAAACGCATTTCGGCGTCGCCTTGCCAGACGGGCGAGATTTGGATGTCCCGCGACTTGAGCTGGACTAGTTCATGCACCGCCGGTTGGTCGTGTTTGCCCGCCGCCAGCTCCGGGAAATAGCGAGTGTTGACCGCTTTGGCAAAACCCGGGGAGGGCATTTTTGTCGTTTTTTCGCGAAGGGTAACTTGGGCTTCCACCAGGCGATGGTCGCGGGCCGCCAGCGTGGCGCCAAATTTGCCCCCGGGGCCAACGATAGGCGATGCTTTCGAGGGCAGATCATAGGCGCGCGTGATCCAAGTCGAGCCGATTTGCTTGGGCCAGCCTTGCGCCAAGCCGCGCATCAACGCCACATCCTGGTCTACCCAGATAAATGGGCAATAGGCCACCGGGGTTCCTTCGTAAGTGGCGGAGATTAGGAAGATGCTCTCGCGATACTGGCTGCGGACGGGGTCCAGGTATTCCGCCCCATCATCGCTGGCATACTGCCATTCGACGAAATAGGCGGCGCATTGCGCGGAAGCCAGTTTGAGTGGTGGCGGCAAAAAGGCGGCCGCCGCGTCGGGGTTCACTTCGAATTCGATGGCCAAAGCGTGGCCCGCATAATGCCAGGGCGGCGTGGGGGCCAGGCTGGATGTGCCACGCGGGGTTCGGGGAAGGGTGTATCCTTTGAGCATATGAATGGTTTGTATTATCGCGTGATAAAATGCGGTTAACGGCGAAAAAATACGGGTTACTTTTTAGCGGGTGTTGGCTCGAATGTCAAAATCAATGCGCCGGCCCCGGAACTCGCGCGCCGCAGGGTCGCCTTGATGGCGGGCGAATCCGCGTTAAGTACTTTTTCCAATGCGGCCTCTTCGGCGCGGGCGCGCAAATAGCGGAAACCTTCCGGGCGGTGGATCGTTACGGTGAGGGGATCATTTCTCACGCACTTGAATTGGCAGGTCAACTCGCCAGTGACC
>DBTJ01000180.1:508-9834 GCA_002306985.1 Verrucomicrobia bacterium UBA1319 | reverse complement strand
AGGTCAACTCGCCAGTGACCGGATTCCAATGCTCCTCGATCAGTTCTACGCCGCCTTGGGACACATGCCGGTCGGTGGCGAGAAATTGCGGGCGATCCAGCCGTTCGTGAATGGCGAGCAGGAGATTGGCGTGGGGCGCGACGGGCGCCGTGAAGGACCGTCGCTGAATCCCGAGGAATGCTTGGTTCCAGAAATCGAACACCAAATATTCTTTCCCGCCATCCAGGCCAAGACTTGAGAAGTCCAGTTGGACCGCGCGCGAAGCCTCGCTCCAATTGAACAGGGAGACGACATCCCACGCCCCGAAACGCCGCCGGATTTTCAAATCCCACACGGCCTTTAATTCGTTCACGGGCGCAAGATCCAAGGGGTGCGCGTCGCAGACGGGCAGCGCTTGTTGCAGCAAGCGCATGCGTTCGCCGGGCAGTTGCCCCAGCTTATCGCCGAAAAAGGTTAATTGCCCGGGCAAGGCGATCACGGTGGTGGCGAGGCGCGCTTCGTTGAGTGGGGCGGCTCCCACCAGTAAGGTGTCGGGGTCGTTATACCAGACGATATTATGGACAAAGAGCTGGCTCAAAGTGACACGAGCTTGGTTTAAATAATTGGCCCAACGCGGCGGGTGATTGGCTTCGACAATGTCCGCGCCCAAGCGGCCGGCGTCGGCCCAGGCCACTTCCGGCCCGGTGTAATGACCTTGGCAGGCAAGCAAAATGCGGTCCGGTCCAATGCCGCGCCGCAGGGCTTCGAGACAGGGCTGGTAGGGTTCCTGGACCGGTTTTTTGAACGCGGCCCGGACTTCGGGGCGTTCGAAGAAATGCGCCGAATACCCCGGACCGGTCGCGGACATGCCGTCGATTTTGAAAAACTCGTAACCCCAATCTCGCGACATGACGCGATGGGTTGCCTCCATCAGTTGACGGACCTCCGCTTGAGATGGGTCCAGCACAAAACGGCCGTTCCAATTCGAGAGCGGCTGGCCGTCCGGGCCATGCAAAAACCATGGCTTGTGGGATCGATAATACGATTCGTCTCCGGTGCCCCAGGGGACCGTCCAGATGCCCGGCCGGAATCCCAGGGCGCGGATTTGTCCCGCGAGCCATTGCATGCCGTGAGGAAATTTTTCGGGCGACGGTCGTAGCGTCAAGTTGTGGAAATTGCTAACCGGCAGCTTGGGTGAATTATCCTGCCAGGATTCGATGGACCAGATTTCCAGTCCGTAGGGCTGGAGGTATTGCGCGCCTACGCGGGCTTCATCCAAGTTCTCCCGTTCACCGGCGGTATCGAAATAAACGTTCCAGGACATCCACCCGGTGGGCGGTGAAGGACAGTGTTTCCGATCGATTTGCCGGTATTGGGGCACATAGCGGGAGCGGTAATAATCGGGGATCACCTCAAACGAAAGGGCGGCGTCTTCGGCGCGTAAGATGGCGGCGTTCAGGTTGGCTTGAAATATCGGCGCCTGGTTGGCGGACGCGAATGGAGTGGTGATGGCGATGGTCGGCCCGCCAAAACACAGGACCCGGTCTCGCGCGGGATCGAACAGCGAGTCGTTCAGTTGGCTGTCCGCCGGTCCGGAAGCCATTTGAACCACCGGGCTTGCTTCCGGCACCCGCGTCCGGCACGCGAAGGCTTGAGCGCCAAACTGGACTTGTGGGGCATAGTTTAATTGGCCGGGGTAAAGCTGGGGCGGGCGATGAACCGCGCGCAATTCCACCCGAGCCGGTCCGACGCTGATGGTGACATAGCCTTGCACGTCGTCTTGTTCGTTGACGAGGGCAAGGCGTTGGTGCGCGTAATCGCGAGCGGCTTGGATTTTCCATAGCCGAGCCTTGCCTTCGGACGTCACGGTGAACGTAAGGGGTCCGGCTAGGCGCGTCCCGGTTTTGGGGTGAACACATTCAAGGAGGGATGACGCGGGATCAAAAAACACTCGCCAGCCATCGGGAGCTTCCACCAACGGTTTTCGCGCTCCGGTTGCCGCTCGCAACGGATTGGTCGAGGCGATGAAACAAGCGGCAAGCAGCCCGTTTAGGAATAAAAAATTTAACCGCATAAGGTTGGGGTTGGCGTTGAATGCATGCTTAATTATCGCCAACCGGCTATGGAATTAAACAAAAAACGCGCGCCCCGTTCAACCCGCCAGGTGGTTGCGATAGGGCTTCCCCCAAGGCGCGCGTTTTGCTAGCCTGCTGGTTCAGAGATTGCTCCCAATCCCGCCTTTATCGGGGGGGAGAGGAGCGCAAGCGGGAAGATTTTATGATGCGACTGAAGTTTGTCGGTGGCGTGGCCACCCGGTCTTTCTTGGGGGTTTGGCTGGCGGCTGGAATGGCGTTTTATGGCGCGGGCTGTTCTTCTGAATCACGGCCTGAGCCAGCCAAGATGGTGGTGCGTTATTCTTTAGCCCAGACCTTGGTCGCCGGGCAGATCAGCTCCAAACCAACTTACATCGCGGTCCTGCGCGGCGATGAGGAGACCGACCTGAGTTTCAAGGTGGGTGGAATTTTGGAAACCATCGCGCGCGCGGGGGAAACGGTGGATTGGCGCGAAGGATCGGAGGTGGCCGCCGGGGAGATGCTGGCCCGGTTGAAGCAGGCGGATTTTGTCAACGCGCTGGATTCGGCGAAAGCGCGCGCCGAATTGGCCCGCAAGGTGACGGAGCGCGGTGAAAAACTCATCGGCCAGGGGGCGATTTCCAAGCAGGAATTCGATATCATGCAGGCCGATAAAGCGGCCTCCGCCGCGAACTTGGCGCAACGCGAGCAAGATTTGCGCGATTCCGTCCTGCAAGCCCCCTATAAAGGCGTCATCCTGGCGCGCTTAGCTCGTAGCGGCGAAACCGTTCCCGCGGGCAAACCGGTGTTGCGCTATGCTTCACTGGATCGCATGTCGGTGGAATTAGGCTTGCCCGATAAAGCCGTCAGCAAGGTTGCGGTTGGCCAGGCGATTCCGCTGGTGATCTCCGGCATGGAGGGCCAAGCCGTGATGGGGCGGGTTTCCGAAGTGGGCGTGGCGGCGAAGGAAGCGGGCCGGCTGTTCAAAGTCGTGTTGAAAGTGGATAATCAAAATCGCCGGTTAAAGTCCGGCATGACGGCCAGCGTTACTTTCGATGAAGATATTCTGGCCAACGCCGAGGCGGTGCTAGTGCCGCTTTCGGCCCTGGCGGCCAAGCCCGATGGCGCCCTCTTTGTGTACGTCGTCGGCGAGGATGGCAAAGCGCACGTGCGGTTGGTGACCACGGAGGAATTAGTCCGCAGCGACGTGGTGGTGACGAAAGGCCTGAAGGCGGGCGAAAAGGTGGTCGTGGCCGGGGTGGGGCATTTGTATGACGAGGCGCCGGTGGAGGCGGCTTTGGCGGAGCGGCTCTAGGGGAAAGCGGTTCATTCGATCTACACCATATGTCAGGGTCAAAATCCACATCATCTCCCCGCGCGGGCGGTTGGTCGCGCTATTTTATCGAGCATCGCGAAGTTGCCTGGATGGCGCTGATTGCCGTGCTGGTTTGGGGGTGGTTCTCGTACGGCGGCCTGCCTCAGCAAGAGGACCCCACCATTCCTGAGCGCAAGGCTCTACTCGTGACGTATTTTCCGGGGGCCACCGCGCTGCAAGTCGAGCAGTTGGTCACGCGCAAGCTGGAGAAGAAAGTCACCGAGATGAACACCATCGACGAGATCAAGTCGGAATCTCGCGCCGGGGTGTCGGTGATCACCGTTTCGCTGCAATCGGCCGGCACCGCCAAGATCGATCAGGAATGGGACAAGATGCGCGCGAAAATGCGCGAAGTGGAACTGCCGCGCGGCGTGGGCGCGCCCTTTCTCGACACTGATTTTGGCAACACCATCACGCTGCTGTTCGCGCTGAGCAGCCCGCCGACTCCCGAGGCGGTGCAACAAGCCCGCGCCCGGCTGATCCGCGCCCGGCTTGAATCGATCCACGCCCGCACGGGAACGACGAATCGCGCCGCCATTGTGGGTCTCTTTCCGCCTTCGATTTCGGAGCGTTACCGGGCTGGGATAGTCGCCCGGTTCGAGGAGTTTTTGCTGCGCGAAGGGATGGGCAAAGACCTCGTGAGTCATCAAAGTCCTTCGTTCAGCTTATGCGATTTCAGCACCACGGCCGGCCGCGCGGATCTGGAACGGGCGGTCCGGCGGTTCGCGCGCGATTTCGCCGGGACGGACGGCGAATTGCATCCGGATTTTGGCGCGCCGCTAGTGCTTTTGGGGGGTGAAGATCCGCTGCCGCAATTGCGCGCCAAGGCGACCCCGTTTTATTCGTATCGCGAGTTGGATATTCTGGCGGAGAAACTCGAGGACCAATTGAAGCAGTTACCCGGCGCGGGCAAAGTGCGCCGCATTGGTTCGGTGGCCGAGGAGGTGGATCTTTTATTCTCCATTCCCAATGTGGCGGGCCGCAACCTTACCGCCCTGCGGGCGATGGCCGCCATCGCCGCTCGCAACGAACTGATCCCGGGCGGCACGTTGCGCGCCGAAGGTCATAATTTCCCGGTTAAACTCACGGGCGAATTCAAGAGCGAGGACGATTTACTGGGCGCCGTGGTGGGCTTGAGCCGTGAAGACATGCCGATTTATTTGCGCGATGTGCTGGAGGTGCGGCGCGGCTACGCCAATCCCATCCCCTATAACGTTGGCGTGTTGCGCCGGAATGGTCCGCAAGATGAACTGAAGGAATGGCGCTCGGTGCTGCTCGCCGTGGAAATGAAAGAGGGGAATATTATTCGCGATTTCGGCCGGGACGTCGGCTCGGTGATCGATCAATTCAAAGCCCGGCTGCCCGAGGGCATTGAGATATCCAAGCTTTCCGATCAGCCCACCGCGGTGTCCGAGCGCATTCACCAGTTCGTGAAGTGCTTTGTCGAAGCGGTGTTGATTGTGGTGATTGTCGCGGTATTCCTCATGGACTGGCGCTCGGCGATGGTGTTGGCCACGGCGATTCCGCTGACGGTCGCCCTGACTTTAGGCGCGATGCGGCTGATCGGCATTCCCTTGCACCAAGTGTCCATCGCCTCGCTGATTATCGCGTTGGGCATGCTCGTGGATGTGCCCGTGATTTGCGCCGACGCGATCAATCGCGAACTCGCCCAGGGACAACCGGCGGCCGGGGCCGCTTGGTTGGGGCCGTTGCGGTTGAAGCGTCCGATGCTCTTTGCCACCTTGATCAATATGGTGGCCTTCCTGCCCTTGGCGCTATTGCCCGGAGACAAGGGCGCCTTCATCATGGGCTTGCCCATCGTGGTATCCCTGGCCTTGGTCGCGGCGCAAGTGGTGGCGGTGACCTTCACGCCGTTGATCGGCTTCTACTGTTTACGCGGCCAAAAAGGGCTGGATAGCGGCGCCGAAGTGCGCTCGTTCTTCCTTTTCAAGCCGGTCGATCTGATGATCGCCGCCGTTTTACCGCGTTACCGGAGCTTGCTTTACGCCGCCCTGCGTCATCCGTTTCTCACGATCATGCTGGCGTACGGACTGCTCTTAATCAGCTTTGTGGCGGTGCCGTTCCTGGGCACGCAATTCTTTCCGCCCGCCGAACGCAATCAGTGCCTGATCGATATCGAATTGCCCCAGTCGGATTCGCTGGCGCGGATGCGCGGCGTGTGCGCGGATATCGTCGAATTGCTCAAAAAACACCGCGAGATCGAGAACGCGGCCGTCTTCATGGGCGGCAGCGCGCCGCGCTTTTATTACAACGTGGTGCCGCGCGAGGGAGCCAGCTATCTGGCGCAGATTTTGATTAACACGCGCACGGCCGCCGAGGTGCCGAAGTTGCTCCCGCGTTTGCGCGCCGAGTTGGATCGCAATATTGCCGGGGCGCGCGTGGTGGTGAAAACGCTGGAGCAAGGCGTGCCCGTGGAAGCCCCGATCCAAATTCGCCTGGCGGGAGAAGATCTCGATGCTTTGCGCAATAAGGCGGATGAGATCTCGGCCATCTTGCGCCAAGTGGGCGCGTATCATGTTTCCGACGATTTAGGCCAAAAAATGCCGGCCCTGGAAGTGGCCATTGACCAGGAACGCGCCAATACCTTGGGCGTCGATAATTCAAACGTGGGACGCACCATGCAAGCCGCGTTCGCCGAGTTGAAAGTGACCGAGTTGCGCCAAGGCGATCGGCTGGTGCCCGTGGTCGTCCGGCTCAACGTGGACGAGCGGAATGACGCCGATAAAATCCGCTCGCTATATGTCGAGACCCAGCATGGGCAGCCCGTGCCGCTGGATAGTTTCGCGAGCGTTCGGATCAGCCCCGAATACGCCCGCATTGGTCATTTCAGCTTGTTGCGCACGGTTACGGTTAGCGCTTACTCGGTCGTGGGCGAGTTGCCCTCCACCGTGCTGGCGCGGGCGCGCCAAGCCATCGACCGGATTCAGCTGCCTTCGGGCTGCCACCTGGAGTATGCCGGCGAAGCGAAGGAGTTGAAGAAAAACCAGGACGAAATGGGGTTGGTGATGAAAGTTTCCCTGAGCCTGATCGCCCTGGCGCTCGTATTCCAGTTCAATTCCGTGGTTAAATCGCTCGTGGTCATGCTCACGGTGCCGCTGGGCTTGATCGGCGCGTTCGCCGGTTTGGCCCTCATGCAGGCTTCGCTGGGTTTCATGGCCTTGCTGGCCATCGTGAGTCTGGCGGGGGTGATCGTCAGCCACATTATTGTGCTATCCGATTACATCGAGGAGGCCCGCGCCGAAGGCATGCCGTTGATTGAGGCGCTGGTTCACGCCGGCCTGGTGCGTTTGCGGCCTGTGCTCGTCACCGTGCTGGCCACCATCGGCGGGCTGGTGCCGCTGGCTTTGATCGGCGGCGAACTATGGCGACCGTTGACGGCGGTCCACATCTTCGGCCTCTTGCTGGCGACCGCGTTGACCTTGATCGTCCTGCCGGTCCTCTACTACGTTTTTTGCGCGAAATTAAAATGGATCAAGTAAGCGCGCTCCGTTCCGCCTTGGTCAGGGCAGCACGACTTCGGGGGACAGACGGCCGATGACTTGGCCGGGAAGACGGCTATCGAGCGAGTTGGCGGCGGGTTTTTGCCAGGCGGCATGCCCGTCGCAAAACACCGCGTTGGCCAAGGCTTGGTGCCGGAAATGCACCGTGGCCTCCGTGGTGTTGGTGCTGAAATAATAAAATTCTTCCAGCATGGGATTATTCACCGAAGCGGGGGCTTGAAACGTGTTCACTTGGCCGCAATCGGCGAGCAAACCAGTATTCGAAGGGTGCCGTAGTTTGCCTATATCGAACCGGGGTTGGGCGGTTGGAGAGGAAAGTAGTAAATTATAGCCGTATCCGTAAGCGGCACCCGCGGCTTTTAATTTGAAATTAGCCGTTCGATAATTTAACGATGGGCAGATTTCCACGCCCTTGCCGCCCAAGTAGGGGTAAAGCGCCCCCGCGGTGGCGTCGAACGCTCGGGTTTGCTCGGCCCCGCGTTCCAACCAACCGAACCAGTAAAAATCCCCGCCATTGGTTGCTCCCCCGCGATAGCGGAAGGTGCGATTCTCGTTATCATCCCAGTAAAGCTGAGCCGCCAACCCGAGTTGGCGTAGATTACTCGCGCAGCGGACGCGATGGGCCATCGTTTTACCTTTGCCTAGCGCGGGCAATAGCAGGCCCGCCAAGATGGCAATAACCGCCACGACCACGAGAAGTTCGATCAAGGTAAAGCCGGCGGGCGAGCGCCTGGACTCGAACGGCGCGCGCGCCGCGGGGTGGGGAGGCAACGCCGCGCGCCGTCGAGGCCATTGGTTCATGGACAGACCGACCATGACAAAGTGTTATTGACGCAAAGCCCGAAGTCGATACCAAGCCGGGACGCCCGGCTTTTGAGTATCGGTCAACGTGAGTGGGCCGGTTTGAGTGGCGGTGGCCGAAGCGGCTTCGCTCCAGGCGACCAGATTAGTGGAACGTTCCAAGGCGTAAAACACATTGGCTTGCGCTTGGAACGAGGCTTCGTAACCGGCGGCGGTGATCCGGCCCGTGATGTGCGGCGAAACCAACTTGGGCAAGGTGACTTGGAGGTTGTCGACACGGCCCGTGGCCAGCAGTGAGCCGCCGGCGCCCTGGTCGCTGTAGCTGGAAATGGCCACCGCATCCACCGCGAAATTCGCGAAGTTGGATTTGACCGGCAAGCTATTAATGGGGCCAAAAGCCTGGCCATCCTTGGTCATGGCTGCGCTCAACGTCTGGCCGTCGGCGGCGAAATTTAATTCCACATGAAAGGTGGATCCCGCAGTCAGTTCCAGGGGGTAGGAATTCGCCGTCAGGAATAACGAATCACAGGTGATGGCGGTGGAGACGGTGGCGCCTAAACCCGTGTCGGGAAAGTAATCAAACTCGACCAGATTGGGGGCGTCGGAGGGATTGCCGGTGCCGCGAATGAAATTGGTAGCGAAGGCCGAGGCTCGATTTATGAAACCGATGGCGAGTTCAAAGGTGAACGTTTTGTCCGGCGTCTGGCCCGCCACGATGGAATCGAGTGTCAAATCGAACGCCAGGCTAAAGTCGTCTTGCTTGTTAAGGGTTATTCCCAGCGGCCGGTAGAAGAAGCTGTTGGGCTGGGCGGAATCCCAGGTGGCTTGCAGCGCCAGGCGCGCGGCATCCCATTGGAATAAGTTCGTATCGCCAGTGGATAGCCATCCGGTCGTGGCCGGATCTTGGTTGAAAGTTTCGGCGATATTGACGGGGGTTTCCACCGCGGCCAAGCCGTCGATTTTCAAGGTGCCTTCGGGACTATCAATCCGCAGAAAACGGGCGGAGCGTAAGCCGGCCGGATTGCCTTGGCCGTCGCGAGCCCAAGCCAGGTCGAAACCCGCGCCGCCCGCGGAGCCGTTATACCGCCGTCGGATGCCCGCGAGATTCTTGCCCGCGAAGGCTTCGCCGGCTAGCGCGGGATCGATGGGTTGCGTAAAGGAACCTTCCCCATCAATGGGCCAAGGGGCGATGACCGCCTTGACTAAAGCCGGATCGAGTTTGAAGTATTGAACGCCATCCGCGCTGATGGAAAATTGCGGCGTGGCGCTATTGGCGCCAAAGACGGAGCCATCCGTGAGGCCGCCCCCCGAATAATCTCCGTTCGTGATCATGAAGCCGGCGCCGGCATACAGTATGAAATCCAGCCCGAAGAGATGCTGCGGATCGTCGGTTAGGGGCGCGACAAACTCGACGGTTGTCGAGCCGTTGGTGCCCAGGACTAAAAGTTGGTTGGTGGTGTAGGGCGGATTGAACGGGTCCACCGGCCCGCCCCAAGTGCCGGGCGTTACCCGGGACGGTTCGCCTAAAACGGCGGGCGTGTTGGTATAGGTGGCGTCACCTTTGGGCAGATCACCCGA
>DBTJ01000180.1:0-266 GCA_002306985.1 Verrucomicrobia bacterium UBA1319 | reverse complement strand
GTCACCTTTGGGCAGATCACCCGAGTTATAGTTCACAACCCGAGCCGCAAAGGCGGCCGCTTGGCTGTTCATTCCCGATAGCAGGCCGGCGATCGCCAGCCCCATCCAAAACCGAGTATTCATGCGCGTGATCTTTCTCAAGAGGCCGCAAACGGCCGAGTTTTCGCCAATGCATCC
Organism: Verrucomicrobia bacterium UBA1319; assembly: GCA_002306985.1. GTDB lineage: Bacteria > Verrucomicrobiota > Verrucomicrobiia > Limisphaerales > UBA1319 > UBA1319. The sequence goes on along the minus strand of DBTJ01000180.1, from coordinate 89 downwards.
ATTGGCTTGCTTAATAGAGACCAGCGCTGAAGTCTGAAAGCGGGCTGAGGCCCGAAAAATAAAAAACCTTCAGACTCCGGCAAAACGGG
>DBTJ01000106.1:13437-25292 GCA_002306985.1 Verrucomicrobia bacterium UBA1319 | reverse complement strand
TGGCAATCCGCCGCCCCTGCCAATCGTACTGGAACTCAATCCGTTTGATGGGCAGCGCCGAGGCTGGCAGTTGCGAGGTCATTCTCGTGAGCCGGTTCTCAGCGTCCCATTCATAAGCCCACATACTATCCGCTGTGGGGTTGCCATCGCGATCATAGGTCAACTGGGTGCTGTTTTCCACCCGTTGAGCCATCAGTACGGCATTCGTCTGCTTTAAAACCGTCTGCGCGCCATTGTTTACCGAACCTTCCACAATAACGTTAGTGTATATTGCGCTGGATCGATTATCAAGCTGCAGGTTCCCGCTATAGTAGCTGTTGTGCCGGTCCATTACCACCGATTTCCCATTTTCTGGCGTGGCCGTCACCGTCGCCGAGGCGTTGGCCGTACCCAGAACACTGAGCCAGTACAACGCGGCTGCGTTCCTTTTATTCATTGCACACGCATTGGGTAGCTGTCCCCGGAGAATCGTTCTAAGACGTGAATTGGAAAGGTTGGTTACCGTCACCGACTGGGCAGGAACTGGTTTTCCGCCGCGCCATCGCCGGTCGGCTTCAGGTTCAATCCTGAGATCTGCGACTACCCCGAGGCCTTCTACATTCAACAGCGCTCTCACAGTGCCTTAAATTTTCATTTTCCCGTCGATTTCGAACTCTAATCAAACTAATTCGTTAAAACGAACAGATATTATTGTCCCCGTTTTGAGGCAAGCCCCCAATAAGACGGCCCGCAATAGCAGGCGTCACGGTGCGATCCCATTGGCGACGAATTCTCTCGAGCTTACCGCCCTGCGAAACCACACCCCGCATGTAGCCTCTCTATCTCCCTTACACTCGGGACTTGGCAGAATAACGCTCTTGATGTAATATACAAACGTTTCAGTTAAGGAATGGGCGGCACAAGACCATATCGTTATCAACCAGCCCCATCCGCTCTGCTGACAATGCGACAAAACATGAAGGCCAAATCCGCGCAATCGCACCGCACCCGATTGATAACAAAGCAACCGCTTATGGACGGGGCGATTGCTAGGTCGGCTACGGTGGGCGCCTACGCAAACTTCCAAGAAGTCTCGAATCCCATTTCGAGTACCCGCGCCACTTATTGCCATAAGGCCGCGGGATCAACGGGCTCTATCGCGCGGGGTGGCGACGTAAGCGATACGCGCGGTCGGACATGCCGAAACCGGTTTGAATCCGCATGGCTCGGGGGCGGTCTTACCGGGACCGCCGAGAATTGTGGATCTGGGTACCTGATGAGTAAACCGTCGTCGCAAATCGGGGCTTAACGCGATGAATAAAAGCAAATGGATGACAGCGCTCGTGGTGATGGCGGTGGCAATGGCCGTATCCACCTCGATCTTTTGGCGCATGCGGCACCCGGCACGAACACCGATCGAGAAGTTACAACAGGTCCATTCGGCGACCTGGCGGCATTACGGGACGAATGCGATTCCGGTAACGGATACGAATAGTCTTCTGTCGTTCATTCACGAACAACCGGTGACGAAGAGCACCAACGGGGAAATTACCCTCGATTCGCTTCAACGCCAACAATTGTCGGAGGCAATCGTGGAGTTCTTGGTGACGTATAGCAAAGCCGATTTCGATGCGATCGTTCAGTTTCACTCGAAAGATTCGTTTCATGTCGCGCCAGGTGCGACTGAGCCTGATCAGGACCTGCTCGCCGATCTCGCCATCGAAGGTCTGCAAGTGCCCCGCACCCCGATGGAGAACGCCCGCGCCATCTGGGAAATGGCGAACCATCGCGCATACCGTTTCGAGTTTTGGACGCGCCATTTGGAGCGCCTCAAGGCGAAGGGGGCTCCTTTGCCAACCAATTCCGACGCCGTTGCCAAGATGCAGGAGGGGCTTTTGCCGGAGTATCGCAAGTCACTTGAGAAGATCCCCTTTCCATACGAGCGAATCCGCTTTACAGGAATCAGCACAAACGGATTCGGGCTTTTGGCAATGCGCGTCAGGTCGGCTCCTTCTATGACGCGATTGATTTCCGAAAACATGAAGATGTTTCGTGGCAGCCAGATGGTTCACCTGAAGATTCTTGCCTACGACATTGGACCGGAACAGTTGACGGCTGCCGGCGGAGAATGTCTGTACGCAATCGCTCTCATGGGCGTGCACACGAATTCGAAGGCGATGATTACTCCGATCGGAATCGGGTTCTATTGGGTGCCGGGCCTCCAGAAATGGCTGATGGACGCATTCATCGAACATTCGGCGGGCGGGCTCGGGATCGTGCTATAGGGTCCGGCCAAGACAGGGGAATTACAGCAATGAAGCTTACATCTCTAAATCTGCGGTCAGCGAAAACGTCCGCAAACTAGAGTGGCTTGTTTTGGGGATGCTCCTTGTCGGCTGTCTTTTTGTCGTAGCGGCGATTCTGAAAACTATTTATCCGCACGAACTGTTGCGACTCTGACGGTTCTCGGAATTCCTTGCGGCGCGCCGGTCGTTCAAACCGCCGCCCTCATTTTCGCGGAGGGTTGGATCGGTGGCGGGTTGGTGCTAAGCCGGCATATTCGACCGTTTGTTTACGGTGCAATTCGTGTATTGGCGCTGTTTTATGGGGATTTAGTCTAAAATACAGTGCTTGGCGAAGCCGCTGGCTTGTGGTTGTTTCGACCCCATAGCGATATTAGGAACGTTCGACATGCCTCGGCGCTTGGACTCGTTTGAAACCAGTGCTTCATTTCGTTACTGATAGGGGGGTGAAGTCGAGTCCCGCCTGGGAGCCGTAATAATTGACCCGTGTATTTTTTCGGTCTCTGGTCCCAGCGGGGGGGCCTCGACAATGGTATGCGACCTCATCGGCCTCCATCAAATGGACTTTCGGATTTCCCTTTTCTCCGAAACGTGAAGAGGCTTCCCTCCGATCTTGCGGTCGAAGGTGTGGCCTTGCATGAATACAAAAAACTCCTTCGGGATTGAGCTGTCTCTAACCCCGCGCAACGAGTCGCCCCAGAATTCTGGGTTACGAACCGAAGGTGCGTTGTGGCAATCTACAACCTTTCCACTTGGTTTTTTGGAGTCGCCGAACGGGGTGGCGGTGACGGTGGAACAGGCAATGGGTTATGTAGCGCGGGCTTTGTGCGGAAATTTTGAGAGGCATACCATCGCTTTGCCGCGTGACGTTCGGGCGTCGACTCGGTCAAAAGCATATATGTTGACATCGGGGAGAGGTGGTTCGCGTTGGAGGTTCCGGGAACCCTTCAAAGGGCGGGAGCTTTTGGGTCGAACCTGCCTTGGGATATTATGGCTGTGGACCGCATGAAAACTGAAAGCGTTGCCCCACTTGGCTTGAGCAGAGGAACTCTTCGCGCTTTCACGCTCGTGGAGTTGCTCACCGTTGTTAGCATTATTGGCGTACTGGCGTCGCTTTTGCTTCCTGCCTTAGCGAAAGCAAAAGAACGGACAAAGCGCGTCAGCTGCGGCAATAATCTTCGTCAATTGGGTGCGGGGTTGATGCTTTACGCCAATGATGACCGGCGGGGAAGCCTCTCGGCGAAGACCGATAGCGCAGATCAGAATCTCAATTGGCTCTTTCCCTATGAGCAGGAGCCGCGTGTTTTCACCTGTCCAGCCACGGGAAATTTCATCAGAACGAACCGTGAAACCTCGGAAATCACGGGCGAAGATGAGCTGACGGATCTGGTCAATTTAGCCTATTCATCAGGCAAGAAGGCCGGCGCGAGTTACCAAGGCTTTGGCTTTACAGGGGTGGGGGTGGATGTATCGGAGGAGATCCCAGTAAAAGGGCGCATGAGACAGATTAATGGCATCCGAAAAAACCTTAATAACATCAACACCTACGTCAAATTTCATAATGCCTTTGGCCTTAAAGGCCTCCGTCCTGGCCCGTCCAAACTCTGGATCATGGTGGACAACACCTACATGGGGCTTCCCTTTTATCCTGACGCAAAGGATAACCACGGTGCCAGCGGGGGAAATGTCACGTTCTGTGACGGGCATGTCGAATGGATTCCCAAAGAACGTTATGTACTGTCCTACGAAACATCGCAGGATGAAAACCGGACCGGCATCGCCATGCCTTGGTAGCGAACGGTCTTAAATGGCGCCGGGAGAATTGATTGCCCAAGAGTGCTGGTAGCGGGGCATCAAGGGGGTTATCGCGTCGCGGTGGCGCGATAGAAAGTGAGAATCCGGCCAACGGGAATGGCCCGGCGGCTTTGAATTCCGAGGTGCAAACACTCGCCCGAGTTCAGAATGGCCACATTTAAAAAACTTAGGCAGCGCGAAAAAATAAGGTGAGCATTCTGGCTGGCTCTTTTGCCCACTGGCTGCGTGGTGAAGTCGTTACCGACCCGGTGGATAAGCGCCTCGTTCACGGCTTGCCAACAGACACCATTCCCGCTCCGTCTTACTTCCCATTAACCCCTTGTGTGTAAAGGTGACGACGGTAACATGCGGGCAAATTAGCGGGGTAAAGCACGGCTATAGCCTTGCGCATTGCGATCTCAAGATATTCAAAGCTTGACCGTCAAGACGGTAACTCCCTTCGCGCATACGCGCTGGCATTCATCTGAAAGATGTCTTTCGCCGTGGATAAGCGCGGGGGGCGCGGATAAGGTTAAAGTTTTCCACGAAATGTCCGATAAACTATTCCGATGAGTGAATGGGACACATTTTACAACACAAGCAATGCCATGAAATCCTATCTGGTGAAATTGTCCTATGCAACTAAGCTCCATCTCGAACTCCTCCTTTTCGCCCGCCGACGCGGCGGAAAAATTCAAGCAAACCAAACAATCCTTCGATAAACTCGACAGTTCCCTGAGTTCTGGCAACCTGTCGGACGCCAAGGATGCCCTGACCCAGCTTCAAAAAAACGCGCCGCCGCAAAGCGGCAAACGCACGGATGCGATGAGTCAAAAGCTGGACACCCTCAGCAAATCAATCGATTCAGGCGACATAAAAACCGCTCAAACGACTTTCGCCGATATTAAAAAAACCTTATCGCAGCGTCCAGCGGGGGGCCCGCCAAGCGACGCCAGCAACACGGGCTCCGTGAGCCAGAATGGGTATTTTAATGTGACCGCGTGATCGTCGCCAATGTTGTGACCTGCCGCACAACGCGCCTGCTTAGTCGCAGGCGCGTTTTAGCCGCGCGCCTGTCCCAGGGTGCGGAGTCCCCGGTGGAAGACCGCCTCAGCGCCGGGCGTATTCCCATAGAACCGATAAACCTTCGGCGTCAGGGAAAAATGGCGGCAAATAAGATCGAATCCTCGTCGATCGTTTGGGAAGGGGACTTACCGCTCAAGGCATTTGGCATAGCTGACTAGGGTTCTCCCCCCAACCAACCGAAAACAATCACTCACTCGTCGGATTTAATCCCGCGGGATTGGGCTTGTGAACGTGAAGAGTCTTTGCCTAAGATGCCCGGGCGCGATGAGCAGCAACCATCAGCAACGTGGCGGCAGCCGCCCACTTGAGAATGCCCCGAACCAGCCACACCGGCCTTACCGGATCTGGCCGATTATTTCCGGGCTGTGGGTGCTCGTAATGCTGGTTACGACGCTGCAGGAGTTGCTGGTGCAAGGCTCGGATTTCCACTCGACGTTGCGTTTTGCCATGGCGCACTGGCTTCCATGGGCGGTGCTGACTCCGGGGGTAACCTGGTTATGCGCCGCTTTTACGCTGGAACGGGGGTTATGGAAAAAGCGGCTCGCGGTGCATTTGCTGGTCTGCTCGACGATTAATTTCGCGCTGGGTGAAATGAGTTACCGCATGGGGCCTCCGCCAGCCTTGCGCAAGTATTTAAAGGCCGAGGCGCTAGTCGAATTCCCGCACTCGATGAGCGAGATCTTTTTGCGCTTCGCGCCGTTTCAATTCCCCATCTATTGGTCCATCGTCGGCTTGACGCACGCATCCATCTTCTATGAGCGGTCCCGCGAACGCGAACGCCATGCCGCCATACTCGAATCCCATTTGAATCAATCGCGCTTGCAGACGTTGCAAATGCAGCTCAACCCGCATTTTCTTTTCAACACCCTCAATTCCATCGCCTCGTTGATCCATGAAAATCCCCGGGTAGCGGACGAAATGGTCGGTTCCCTGAGCGAGTTTTTGCGGCTCACGCTAAAAACGTCGGATCATGCGGAAGTAACCCTGCGCGAAGAGCTGGTGTTTTTGGAGCATTACCTGGCCATTGAACAAGTCCGGTTTGGAGCACGGTTGCAGGTTGAAAAAACGATCGAGACGGAGGCGTTATCCGCGCTGGTACCGGTCCTGCTGCTGCAACCGTTGGTGGAAAACTCCATCAAGCACGGGCTGGAAAAGCAATTGGCGCCGGTCGTGGTGAGGATCACCGCCCGGCGGGAAAACCAATCGCTTTTGTTGGAGGTGGCGGATAATAGCCGCAACCGCATCGACCCGGCAACGTGGCGCGAAGGTGTGGGTTTAGCCAATACGCGCGCACGGCTGCGGGAAATAGCCGGGACGGCGGCGGCTTTGGACTTGCGATTGCCCGCCGGAGGGGGATTGATTGCGGCCATCAAATTACCCTGGTGCTGCCAAGCCACGCCCGATTCAGCCACCGAAGGCGCCAGGATTGGATCATGAAGATACGCGTGTTGATTGTGGATGATGAGACCCTGGCCCGAGCCCGCGTGCGAAACATGCTTGCCGCCGAACCGGAGCTTGAGGTTGCCGGGGAATGCGCCAGCGGAATCGAGGCCATTGCGTTCATTCGTGATCGCCGGCCCGATTTGGTTTTCCTGGATGTGCAGATGCCGGAAGTCAATGGATTCGACGTATTGCGCGCCCTGCCCCCGGAGTCCTGGCCTCTGGTCATATTTGTAACGGCCCACGACCAGCACGCGCTGGAAGCTTTCGAGGTGCATGCGCTCGATTATTTGTTGAAACCGTTTAAAGAAGCGCGTTTCCGAGCGGCCATTGAGCGGGCGCGCCGGCAACTCCAATCGCTGAGCGCCCAGGAATTGAACCAAAAATTGCGAACCCTGCTCGACCACAACCCGCCGCCACCGGCGTATCCCACTCAGCTAGCGGTAAAATCGGGCGAAAAAACGGTGTTTGTCAAATTGGTCGAGGTGGATTACTTCGAGGCGGCCGCAAATTACTTAATTGTCCATGTAGGTTCCCAAAATCACATTTTGCGGGAAACGCTTTTAAAGATGGAGAGCCGGGTTTCGCCCAAGGCATTCATGCGGATCAACCGCTCCGTTATCGTGAATCTGGCGCGCGTCAAAGAAGTGCGCTCAGGCTTGGGCAACACCAATGTGGTGGTGCTAAAAAACGGCGCGGACCTGCCCCTGACGCGCCCCGCGCGCGAAATTCAACAACGGCTCGAATTCCTTTAATCCGCCCAAGGCGGAGGCGGGCGGGGCTCCGCCATGGCGCGCTGTTTCCGCCCTCCATCAGAGGCTGGGTTACCCTCGCGCCATGGGGTTCGTCCCTAGCTTGCCCCCGCTTTATCCCATTTCTCCAGCGGTTAGTCCCAAAGTGGCTATGTGCCAGCCCCTCGCAGTGTCATTCTCCTTAGCAGGAAATATGAAATGGGTGCGGCAAAATAATTGGGATCAAGTAAGGCCTGGCGGAACATCCCCGAACGCTGGAGGATGGCTCGTTTTGCTGGCCGCCACCACCGTCTTGGCCGGCTGCAACCTGGCGCCAAAATATGCGCGTCCCGCGTCTCCCGTAGCCGGGCAATATCCCGGAGTGACGCGGGCCAGCGAAAGCCATAGCGCCGCCTTGGCGTGGAAAACCGTTATCAGCGAAGATCGGCTTAAAAGACTGATCGAAATCGCATTGGTAAACAACCGTGACCTACGGGTGGCGGCACTCAAAGTGGAGCAAAGCCGGGCCGAATACCGGATCGCGCGGTCAGCCATATTTCCCAACGCGGCGGGCAACGCCAGTTATACGCGCGCGCACGCGGCGGGCATGACGGGCGATACTTGGTCCGCCAGCCTGGGATCGACCGCCTATGAAGTCGACCTGTGGGGGCGCGTGCGCAGCCTGAATCACCAGGCGCTGGAGAAGTATTTGGCGACCGAGGAGGCGCGACGAAGCGCGCAGATCACGCTCATCGCCGAGGTGGCGAGCCAGTATTTCCAAGCGCGCGAAGCCGGGGAACAAATCCTTCTGGCTCGTCGGACGCTGTCAACGGTGGAGGAATCCCGCAAGCTGAACCAGGCGAGTAGTGATATCGGAGAGATTAACGAGCAGGATTTGCGCACCGCCGAAGCCCAGGTGGAAACCGCCAAGCTTAACCTCCTCACATATGAGCGCGCGTTGACGACCGCGGAAAACGCCTTGGTATTGCTCATTGGCCAAGGGTTACCGTCGGATTTGCCCGCCCCGCAACCATTCAACAGTCCGCATCTCGTGGCGGATGTTCCCGCCGACTTACCCGCCGAATTGGCGCAACGGCGGCCGGATATTTTAGAAGCCGAGCATACGCTCAAAGCGGCCAATGCCAATATCGGGGCGGCCCGGGCGGCGTTTTTCCCCAGCATCAAATTGACCGGATCGCTGGGGACCACCAGCTCCCAGCTCTACCAGTTATTCGGCGCGGGCACCGGCGTGTGGAGCTTTTCACCGCAAATCAGCATCCCAATATTCACGGGGGGGCAAAATCGCGCCGATCTGGACTCCGCCAAACTGGGCGCCCGCATCGAAATTGCCACGTATGAGAAGGCCATCCAAACCGCTTTCCGCGAAGTGGCGGACGCGCTGGTGGATACGACTAGCTACGCCAGCCAGATCGAGGCGCGCCAGCGGCTGATCGTCGCGCAACAGGCCCGGTTCGACCTAGCCACCCTGCGCTATCGGGCGGGTGATGATTCTTATCTCAATGTGCTTTCCGCCCAGCAAGACCTCTACAGCGCCCAGCAGGGCCTCATCCAAGCCCAAGCCAACCGGATCGTCAGCCAGATCGCTCTCTACAAGGCCCTAGGGGGCGGCTGGAAATAGCGTCACTCAAATCTCATGAAATTGCATCTAAAAAGGACCTTCTCGATTGCCGCCGCGGTGTCTGGCTTGCTCGCTTTTGGCGCCGGCTGCTCCCCTTCCGGCGGTAAGAACTCCCAATATGAAACCATGCCCGTCAGCCGGGGCGACCTGGCGCAACACGTCACCGCCAGCGGCACCTTGAGCGCCCTGATAAGTGTGGACGTGGGAAGTCAGGTTTCCGGAAAAATAATCGCGCTCCACGTGGATTACAATTCGCCGGTGAAGAAAGGGCAGCTAATCGCCGAAATCGATCCGGCGGTTTACGAAGCCTCGCTCCGCCAAGCCGAAGGCGAGCTCGCTAGCGCCAAGGCCAGCGCCACGCTCAAAAACCAGAATTGGGAGCGTAAGAAAAAGCTGGAGCCGCAACGCGCCGCCTCCAAGCTGGATTTGGACCAAGCCACCGCCGAGCTCGCTCAAGCCGAGGCGTCGGTCACCATCAAGCAAGCGGCGCTCGACAGCGCCAGAGCCAATCTCGGCTACTGCAAAATCACCGCTCCGGTCGACGGCGTGGTGATTGCCCGTAAAGTAGATGTCGGCCAGACCGTGATAGCCGCCATGTCGACGCCCGTGCTTTTCACCATCGCCCAGGATCTCACCAAGATGAATATTGCCGCCTCCGTTTCCGAGGCCGATATTGGCCAAGTCAAGGATGCGCAAATCGTGGATTTCACCGTGGACGCGTTCCCCGATGAAGTGTTTCACGGCCAAGTTTCTCAGGTGCGCAAATCACCCACCACCACCCAAAATGTGGTCACCTACGAGACCATCATCACCGTCGACAATCGCGAGTTGAAATTATTTCCAGGCATGACGGCGGATGTTTCAATCCTGGTCGCCGAACGCCAGGCCGCGGTGAAAATTCCCAACGCCGCCTTGCGCTATGTGCCGCCGGAAAACGCGTCCTATGAAAAGGCGCCCCCCAAACAAATCGAGCGCAATCAGCGTTTGGTGTATTTGCTGGGGAGCGCCAGAAATCAGCTCCATCCGTTAGTGATCAGGACCGGCATTAGCGACGGTTCAGACACCGAAGTAGTATCGGGCCTCACGAATGGCGCCGCCGTGGTGACTTCCACCATCGCCACGACCAAGGTGGTTACGCAACCGAGCGGTCCGCCGCCTCAAACGCCATGAGCTTAGCCACACAAAACCATAACGGTCCGGTGATTGAGCTTAAAGGACTCACCAAGACGTATAAATCGGGCGATGTCGAGGTGAAAGCCGTGCGCGGCATTACCCTGCAAATAGGTCGCGGCGAGTTTGTCGCGATCATGGGAGCCAGCGGTTCGGGCAAATCGACCCTGATGAACACGTTGGGCTGTCTCGACCAGCCCACCAGTGGGGATTACAACCTCGACGGAGTCCGCGTGCATGGGTTGGACCGCAAGCGCCTGGCGATCTTGCGCAATCAAAAACTGGGGTTCGTGTTTCAAAGCTTTAACCTGCTCGCCCGAACCACCGCCATGGAAAACGTCGAGTTACCCATGCTATACGCCACCCCCATCATTCCCCTGCGCGAGCGCCGCCAACGCGCGATGGAAGCTTTGGAAAAGGTCGGCCTGGGCGGACGGCGCAACCATCACCCCAGCCAGCTTTCCGGTGGGCAACAACAACGCATCGCCATTGCGCGCGCCTTGGTTAACCGCCCCGAACTGGTTTTGGCCGACGAACCCACCGGCAACCTGGACACGCGCACCAGCATTGAAATCATGGGCTTGTTTCAGGGGTTGAACGATTCAGGCATCACCATCGTCATGGTCACTCACGAATTGGACATCGCCGCCTACTGCAAACGCATCGTGGTCATGCGGGATGGTCAGATCGTTAGCGACACCCTAAACGCCACTCGCCGTTCCGCCCTAAGTGAACTCGCGGTGCTGGACCGGGCCGAGCAACAAGCCCAACTCGCTTAAGCATGATCGCCTTTTTTCAATCTTTATTAGCTCAATCATGGCAGACCCTGTTCATCGCCCTCCGCGCGCTGCGACGCAATAAAATGCGTTCCAGCCTGACGGCGCTGGGCATTATCATCGGGGTGGCTTCCGTGGTGGCCATGGTGGCGGTGGGCAACGGCGCGCAAACGCGGATCACTTCCCAAGTTGCCGCGCTGGGCCAGAACTTGCTAACGGTTTTTGCCGGCAGCCGCCGCACCGGCGGAGTCAGCTCCGGTCTTGGCAGCGCCAGCACCATGACCTTGGCCGACGCGGATGCGATCGCGCGCGAAGTGCCCGACACCCTCGCCATCAGCCCCGAGGTATCCACCTCGGCCCAAGCGATCGCCAACGGCCACAACTGGTCCACTACCGTCGTTGGCGAATCGGCGGATTACTTAAAAATTCGCGATTGGAAGCTGGCCGCCGGCTCCATGTTCTCCCTACGGGAAATCCGTTCCTCCGCCAAAGTGGCGGTCATCGGCTCGAAAACCGCGCATGAGCTATTTGGCCCCCTGAGCCCGATTGGCCAAACCGTGCGCATCAAAAACATTCCCTTTGAAATTATCGGCCTGCTGGAAACCAAGGGGGCCAGCATGGGCCAAAACCAGGATGACCGCATCATCATTCCCTACACCACCGCCATGAAGCGCATCACGGGCGACAAATACCTGCGCTCGATCAATATTCAAATTGCCAGTTCCGATCGCATGGATACGGCCCAGCAGCAAATCACCCGCTTGTTGCGCCAGCGGCACCGCCTAGCGGATGGCCGGGATGACGACTTCAATATCTTCAACCAAAAGGAGATTGCCGACACCGTTGCCTCCATTTCGCAAGTCATCACCCTTTTGCTCGGAGCCATTTCCGGCATATCCCTGCTCGTTGGCGGGATCGGCATCATGAACATCATGCT
>DBTJ01000106.1:0-13175 GCA_002306985.1 Verrucomicrobia bacterium UBA1319 | reverse complement strand
ATGAACATCATGCTCGTCAGCGTCACCGAGCGCACCCGTGAGATCGGTATCCGCATCGCCGTTGGCGCCCAGCCCTATGCAATCCAGCTGCAGTTCCTGATCGAAGCCATCACCCTAAGTTTGTTAGGCGGAATAATCGGTGTACTCATGGGGATAGGAGCCTCCCGCGTGGTTGGCATGGTGGCGGATTTCCAAGCCGTAGTTTCCGTGGGCTCGATTGTCCTTGCGTTTGGCGTCAGTTTTATCATCGGCGTCTTTTTTGGAATCTACCCCGCCCGCAAAGCCGCCGCCTTGGACCCCATCGATGCCCTCCGGTACGAATGAACTCACGCGATAAAATCTGCCGCGCCACCGATAATCACCCAAGTGCCAAGCCAGCGAAGGGGCACGGGCAGCGGGAAACCTGGCCGCGAACGGCATGGTTTGTGCCATTCACTCATCAAACGGCCATTCCCCACTCTTCCGCGTGTGCGGAAGCGACCCGTTTGCCCGTGTCCCTTCGCTGGCCCCATCGGCGCCTCTCCTGCCCGGCCGTGGCCGTGCGCGACCCCATCCGCAGTATCGATCCCAAACCAGTCAACCACGGGCTCACCCTGCCCCACTGGCGGAAAGGCGGTGACCCCAACCACCCTGATCACAACCGCCGGAACGCGAAAGCCACTGACGGCTCGCAATAACGGTCCGGTAATCTGTCCGCAAAAAGCCGGCCGACCGCCAGAACATGATCCCGGGAGCAATTCCGCTCCACCCGAGTCGCGCCCTTGGCTCCACTGCTCGTGAAACGGGGCCTTAAGCTCCGCGAACGTCCCGCCCAAAACCTCGAACGCCTCGACGACCAGGACTTCCTCGTCAAAGACTCCTACTGGCGCTGGCCCGAACGAAACCAAGCGGGCAATGCCATCGCCTTATTCGTAACAGTCCTGGGCCATCCCTTCCACGACGCCAAGCGCCAAATCCTCGGGTCGCAAACGGTGCTTTGATTCCCATGAGCGATCAAGTTGAGACTAAGACACGCCGGATGCCGGGCCTCTGGCTAGGCATGAGGAAGGCGCATATCTAAAGTGATCCGCAACTGACGAATAACGACGCCAGAGGCCCGGAAGACAAGTGGATTAGTCTCATCTTGACAGCGATCTGGAATGAGCTGCGTGGGGATGAGTGAATCTTATAAACTGGCGCTGGTTTCGTAGCCATACGACGCCAGCGTGGCAATACCCGTGGAGCGGGACCAGGGGGTTACGAGATCCACACGGCAAGAACCCGGGAAACACCCCAAACCATGGCCTCCTTGAATTGGCATACGACCCGAGCCCCGCCAGAATAGGATGCCAATCCGGCTGCTTCACCGCCAAGACCGTAGGATAAAATACATTTCATGGACAGATTTTGGCTGCCCGGCCAGGCGCGAGCGAGGGAAGCTGCCCCCTGCGGCCTCAGACCGAGTGAGCCATGCCGCCGGGCAGCCAAAGAGCCGTCAGAAAATGTAGGATATCCTACGGATTGATCAGTAAGCGGGGAAACCATCGCCACGAGTCGTGGCCAGACGTTGGGTTGTTTTGTCTGAGCAGACAAGCTTTGCTTCATTTGTAGAAGTGTTTGTAGCCCAGAAGCATTTCCAGCGTCTATTTTTATTGGCCCGCCCGTTGCTATGGTTGGCGTGCGAGATTCAAACTAAAGGCTCGGGGCCATTGGAATTTTACCGCCAGATTGTAATGTATTTGCGTTGCATTATCATATAGATTTATATATTGTAAAAGTCAGCTTACAGCCATCCTTATCCGAGTTGTCAAATGGACTATCGCGTTTTTTTTGAAACAGCCACCGCGCTAGGGCGGAAACCTTACTCATATCAAGAGCGACTTGCGCGCGGCGAACAAATTGGCCAGGACGATAAGCTCCGGCTCTCCGGGGGCACCGATTGCCACTCCCAGCTCATCAACATCCCCACCGGCTTGGGGAAGACTGCCGCCGTAGTCCTGGCGTGGGTCTGGAATCGCATTGTCCAACCCGATACCAACCGCCGCGCCACCTGGCCCCGCCGCCTGGTTTATTGTTTACCCATGCGGACACTCGTCGAGCAAACGCAAGCGAATGTTTTCGAATGGCTTGTGCGCCTTAGCTATGCCGCCGCACCGGACGACGCAAACGTTGGTAAAGCTATTCAACTCCTTTCGCCGGACGCTCAAAAACTCTTAACACAGGACGAGCCGGCGCTTCGCCAGTACACGAATGAGATGACTTCGGCTAAAACCGATCTTTTATGGCTCCTTTCGCATTCCCCCGTCATCCTCATGGGCGGCGAAGATTTGTCGGACGAAAAACGCGAGTGGGACATTTACCCCGAGAAGCCTTGCATTATCATCGGCACGCAAGACATGCTCTTGTCCCGCGCGCTAAACCGAGGCTACGGCATGAGCCGTTACCGCTGGCCCATGCACTTCGGCCTGCTCAACAACGACTGCCTGTGGGTTATGGACGAAACCCAGTTGATGGGAGCCGGGCTGTGGACTTCCGCTCAACTCGACTGGCTCCGGGAGAATCGGTTTAAGCCCGCGATAAATTGCACAACATGGTGGATGAGCGCTACTATTGGCAGCGCGTTTCTCAAAACCAAAGACCGCAAGGACGCGCAATTACCCGACCCTACGAATATCGAAATCACGGATATCGAAGCTGCTAATCTCGAGGTTCTCAAAGCCGTTCGGCCCATTGCCTATTGGCAGCCTCCCCTTGCAAAAGACCGAAAGAACCGTACTGCCTTCATAACCGCACTTGCCATTGCCATCTCATCTGAACACAAGGAACACACACTATCGCTCGTCGTCTGCAACACCGTTGCCGCTGCTCAAGAGCTTTTCGCTGTACTGGTGTCTGTAACTAATAGCCAATCTGAAATCATTCTACTTACTTCGCGTTTCCGTCCAGCTGACCGGAAAACACATCTCGACAAACTGTTAACTTTTGAAAATGTCCGCAAAGCCGCCTCCAAAATCACCAATGGTGTTCCTGCGCATAAAGGCCTTATTTGTGTGAGCACGCAGGTCGTTGAGGCTGGTGTGGACATTTCCGCCCGTTGCCTTTGGGCAGAACACGCGCCTTGGCCATCAACCTTGCAACGCCTTGGTCGCCTCAACCGAGACGGCAAACTTAATGCAGAAGCCGCCGCACGTATCTTTTCATTTCCAGCCGACAAAAACAACTCCAGCCCCTACACGCCAGATGACCTGAAAATAACAAAGAATATCATTGATGTGCTTGTCAAAAAGAGCGAAGCCGAACCGACCAAACCCATCCGTGAAATTCTCTCGGAACTATCCAGTCCAAACAGCAATGTTCAAGCAGACATTGTCAAATCCCTTGAACCGAAGCCTACGACTTTTCCTCGCGCCTTTGAAGTTCACGGACTTTTTTCGACCGAACCGGATGTTTTCGGAGGCTTCACCGATGTCAGCCGTTGGGTGCGCGGTGGCGATAAGAACGCCGATGTCACAGTATTTTGGCGCGAATGGAATGTGGCAAAGAAATCGCCCAATGCCTCCGACTACACTGGTCCATCATTCCATCGCGACGAAGGATGTGCCGTCGCCATCCATCGCATCCGCGATTTTGTGAAGAGTGGTAAAATCGCCTTCATCTGGAACGACCGCGTTGAGAAATGGGAACGGATCAGACAAGACAATATCTGTCCCGGAATGGTCCTGATGTTGCCCGCAAGCAACGGCGGCTACGATGCTGCAAAAGGTTGGACAGGTAAAAAAACGGACAAACCAGCTAATACGCCACCACCTGGATCGTTTGACACCGAGAGTGAGAACAACGACAAGCAGACAACCGCCAAGTCTCATTGGGTTGCTCTCGACTCGCACCTAGCAGCAGTCGCTGCCGTAGCGAAAACGGTATCCGAAGCGCTTGCATTGCCACCAGCACAAAAAAATGCGCTCGTTCGCGCCGCCGCCTTGCACGACATAGGCAAAAGCTACTCGCAGTGGCAGAATGTGCTTCCGGCACCCCGCCCTGACGCGACAACACTCTGGGCGAAAGCACCGTCATTCGCCAAGCGTTCCGGTATGCGCCACGAAGCTGCTTCCGCGCTCGCCGCGTGGCGATGTTACTACCGTGATTATGCCGCCGATTTTCCAGCGCTCACGATTTACCTCGTCGCCGCACACCACGGATTTGTCCGCACAGTTCTCAATTCGCGTCCTGCGCCCGCAAAACAGCCAAATGTTGCGGGCATTCCCATCACCGATCCGCCGCCGAAGCTCCCAGTTAACGATTGGCAACTCGATTTCTCACCTGCCAGCGACGGTGCTGAGGGCACATTTTCCGAAAACGCTAACGGCGAACTCGTTTTCACACCTGTCGCTCCCGGTTGGTCGGCGCTTGTCGCCGATCTCCTCGGTGGTTGGGAAGCGGATGCTCCCCTTGCTTCCGCGGGTGCCGTCCCAACAAACAACAACGATGAACCGCACTCGTTGAACCCATTCCATCTCGCCTTCCTCGAAACACTCCTTCGTGCTGCCGATTGCCGTGTTTCGGCGAGCGAAGCGGGAATTACTATCAAGGAGGCCGCAAAGCAATGACACCTATCCCGCAAAACACTACGGCGCTTTCCGTCGTTCCCCTCGCCGGACTGCACCTTGACACTCTCGGACATTACTTCGCTGCGCTCGGTTTGCTGCGTCTCATAGCCCGCCAATGGCCGTCCGTTAAAGGTTGCTGGCGCAATGGCATTTTTCATCTCGTCGGCGGTCCGAAAGACTTCTCCGAAGTCGAATCCTTCGTCCTCGGTGTCGGCGCAAACACCAAGTGGTCTCAATATACGATAAACAGACCCGAAAACGCACAAAACGATTCACCAGAGAAGAAAACCAACGACCTTGCGCTTTGGCTCGCTAACGACACCGGTGAGATCGAAGCAACATTGGCGTTGTCTCACATTGTTGCGGGAAAAAGCAGAGCTTTTAACCCCGTTTTTGGCACCGGTGGGAATGCGGGAAATCGAAGTTTTATAAAAGGTTGGGAGAAAGCCTGCGATACGGTCAAAGCGGCCACGCCAAAGGTAAAGAAGAGCAAAAAGAGAACCAATACGTGCGAAATACCTTCGGACTTGCCCGCCGAAATACCAACCGCCGCGAAGCAAGACCTTTCCTCCTTTCTCAATGGCGGCACCTGTTCGCTACTTGCGGATTACGGCGCGGCCTGTTGGTTCAGCGACGCCAACAAAAAATACAATTTCTCTCCGGATTCGCCGTTCCGCGAAGGGCAGATCACACCGTGGGCGATGCTGCTGGCCTGCGAGGCGTTTCCGCTTCTCGTCGGCGCGACCACGCGCCAACTCGGCACCGCCCGCGAAGGCACCGGCGCGTTTCCGTTCGTCACCAAAGCCGCCGCGCCGGAAAACGAAAAAGAAGTGGAGATACTGACCGGCGAATTTTGGGCACCGGTGTGGAGCAGACCGCTCTCCCTTGCTGAGGTTTCCATGCTCTATAAACGCGGGCGCGCCGAGGCTAACGGACGGGGTGCCATCACCTCATCCGCATTCGCCACGGCGATTCTCCAGCGCGGTACCGATACTGGCCTCACCGAGTTCCGGCGCTTCTCGCTTCTCCATACGACCAGCGCACAAACTTTCGAGTCACGGCTCGCGTCTATCCATTCGCTTACAACGACATACAAAGCTGACACGGCGCAGACCCGAGCCGTCTCCAGCATTATTCGTTTCCGCGATGCACTTCCTCGCGACTTCAAAAAAGGTAAATCATGGGTGTATCGCGGACTTCAGGGGCCGATTGACACCGCGCTTGTGCGTCTCTCTGCCTCCGGTAACAACGAAGATTTGCTCCGCGAAAACTCATGGGCCTTACTCGATACCGTATTCGCTTCGCTAATAAAGACCGCAAACAACAAAACGTACCGAGAACGTGAACCCGTGCTCGAATTGCTACCGGTTTCGTGGGCGGTTTCGTTGCTGCAAAAAGAATTTGAACTCACGCCAGAAATCCGCATCGCGCTTGCCCTCGCTACGCTTCAAGCCGGGACACAAAAGAAAGATTCTGGAAGCGACGAGGTTCGCATGTGCGGCCTTCCCGCCCCATTCTTCGCCTATCGGGTGGGCGTTGTCCCCATACTGAACAATAAATGGAGCCGCGTCAGAATCGACAAAAACACACCCTTGCGCGTCGAGTGGGGCGAACGTCCACTCACGGAAAACCTAATCGCTGTCATCCGCCGTCGAGTCGCCGTCGAAGCGCAAGCGCAGAGCCAACCGCCATTTAAGACACAACTCACGCTGCCGCTCGCAGATGTTTTCGCCTTTCTGAACAATGAAATTGACGAGGCCGCGCTAAACCGTTGGCTCGACCGTTTCCTGTTCTTCGACTGGTCGTTTCTTCAGACGGCCGAGCGAGATACGTTCTCCACGCTTTTGCGCCCCGCCAAGTACAGTTCCATAGGAGCCCTTCACGCCGCCGAAGCGTTGTTTTGCTTCCTCCGACCGCTCTTTCATGCTTACACTTTCACTCAAATTCAGCATGAACAAAAATCTGGCAAAACACCCACTGCCAGCATGCTGCGCCCGTTTGTAGCACTCCTTGAACAAGGCGATACCGCCGCCGCTGTTTCCGCCGCGCAGGGTCGCTACAAAAGTTTGCTGATCGAAACGGCCGACTTCGGTGAAACCGAGTTTACGCTTTCAAACCCGCGACGATTGCTTGCCACGCTGCTCCTGCCTGCGTCGCCGACCGCCGTCGATAAACATTTTTCACGTTTTCAACTCACTAAATCATCAAACAAGAAATGAAAGTCATGAGCACACCCGCACTCGACATCGCTGCCCTCCTGAACGGAAACCAAAACCGCCTCGTCATTCAGGCGGAACTCAAACCCATCGCTGGAAAAACGCGTTTCCAGCCCGCCGGATTCCCCGAAATCGGACATGTCATTTACGACGCGCCCAGCGGGAAGAAAATCTGCATCGTGGATAGTGCCGCAAGCATGGCGAACCACCTTGAAACCGTCTGCGTCAACGCTTTCGATCAAACGCTCGTGGACGAACTCACCGGGCTTCCTTACGTCCAGTGTGTCACCGGCGGCAACAAAGACGAACTCGTCGTCACAACGCTCTCCGAGGGCCACCGTCTTGCCTCGACGTATTTCCTGGCCGGTACCGTCGACGGTTCGGCACAAAAATTCGGCGACAAGTTACGTGGCGAATTTGGCCTTCAAGATCTTGGCAATCGCACTCATCCGCTTCCTAACGATTGGTGGAAAGTGATCAAAACCATCTTCCGATACGATCCAAACTCTCTGGTTCACGGCATCATGTTCCCCGCACTGGGCATCAAATTGCCCCGCGTCCTCACCGCCACACTCGACGCAATTGGCGCGGCCCGCGTCGGCACCGCTGGCGTAAAATTCGACAAACTCGGTAAAACTAATTCCGGTCAGCCGATTTTCGCTAAAGACGAGGAGACCGCCTCTGAAATATGCGCGACTTTCGTCATTGATTTGTCACTCCTTCGCTCTTTCGGGCGCGGTGAAGACAAAGGTCTCAACGCCGCGCAAAAACAACTCCTGCTCAGCCTCGCGCTCTGGAAAATCGAAAAACTTCTCGCCGCCTCGTTCCGTTTTCGCTCCGAATGCGATTTAGAACTCAAAGGAATCAAAATCGATGGCAATGACGGCGAAGTTTCTGCGCTGAAAAGTGCTATCAGCACTCTCATCACCAACGCCGGTTTCCAAGATCCGCGCATCACCAAAGTATATTGGCCCGACAGTGAACTCTTCAAACCCGCAAAAGACAAGGATGACAGTTCGCTGGATGCCGACAGTGATGGTGATGATGGCGAAGGCGAAAACGATAAAGAATGATTCGCTATGCGCATTATTCTGAAACAGAATTTCCCGCTTGGTCGCTACCACGCCAACCCGTGGCGCGCCTTTGCGTTCGACGACCCGCATGGCGAGTGGCCACCGTCACCGTGGCGGCTCCTCCGCGCCATTCTAGCTCGCAGTTTCCAACTCTCACGCGAGCGCGAAAACGCCTGTGACGATGACCTGCGTCAGAAACTCGTCACCACGTTTTGTGAAAGCAAAATCTCATTTCAACTCCCCACTCAATCGTGGCGCGGTCCCGGTTTGCAACAATACCAGCCGTCGGAATTCAAAAAAATCCCAGCCGCCGCTGCCAAACCCGGTGAAAAAACTTACAACACGACGAAAAACAAAGATAACTTCTGGCTCGTTTCGGCAGAAACCGACGCACTGTTTTGGAGTTTCGTGAGTGAGAATTGGACTAATGAATTGCTTGCGCACTTCGACGAATGTCTCGCCCGCATGACTTATTTCGGACGTGCCGAATCCATCACAGCGATTGAACGTTTGAAACACGAAGACATCATCATCAACACAAACTGCGAATTGAAAGACAAAAGAACCTCTACTTCCGTTCCGGTCTTGTGTCCACGAGTAGACGCAACCTTTGAACAAGTCGCATGCCAAACTAATGACGATACGGTCGCCAATTCCACCACGCCACCTGGCGCAGTCTGGAAATACGCCGAACGGCCTTCCCGCGCGAAACCCGTTGCAAGACAGCCGACACGCAAAGCTCTTCCGCTCACTCAAATCGTTCAATTCGCCATCGGCGGACGTGTTTTCCCGTCGCTTAGATACTGGCTTCGGATCACCGATAAATTCCGTGGCATCGCTCTGCGTCAGCTCGCGCAGCAATTAACCGGTAACCGCAATGCGAAATTTGCCGAACTACCGTCCGAAACCCGCACCAAGTTCTCATTGTTTACCGGGAAAGGCGCCGCCGATTCCGTGCTTGCCGGACATCAACATACCGCGTTTTTCCTCATCCCTGATTCGCAAGGAAAACCTTCGCGCTTGATCTGCTGGCGCAACGCCCCCTTTACCGATCAAGAGCAAACCGCCCTCCTCGCCGCCGCTGAAGCGCCGCTTGCGTGGGATTTCGGCAGTGACGATTGGAAATTGCGGCTCGTTCCGCTCCCCGTTGAAACACCTTTGCCTCCAGACAAAAACATTTTCGGGGAAAGCTCTGTTTGGGAAACGCTTACACCGTTTGTTCCCCCGCTTCATGTTTTCGGAAGAAACGGAAAACCGAAAAACGGTTTTGAAATCGAGACGCAAATTAAGAACATCCTTTCCGACTGCAAATTGCCATCAGCACGCGTGACGTTACTTTCGCCCTCCGACGCCCCTACCCAATGGGTGAAGGTTCACCGTCCGCAACGTTCTCGCAACGAACAAACCAACGCTGACAAGCGGGGATTTAGAATCCGTTTGCAATTTGAAAAATCTGCCAAAGGTCCTATTTATTTAGGCCATTCCTGCCACTTCGGCCTCGGCTTGTTTATGCCGGTGCCGGATAAAGAAGAATAATGTTTAGTTCAAGGAGGCTGCGCCATGGATGATGAAGCCCGGTCCGCCGTGAATGACGATGCCGCTGTTGGCAGGCGCCGGGATTTGTCTCCAGCGGTTATGCCGGCGCGACGGGAGGTGCCACCCCCGGTGCCGGATGCCCCGGAGATTAACTCGAGCGTCCCTCCCGAGGCCAAGCAGGTCAAATTGGTCGTGCGCGTCGAGCCGGGCGCGCCGGTGATCGCCACCGTCGCCCCCATGGATGCCCCCGGCGGAGCGGTTGCCGAGCCTTTACCCGCCACCGCGCCGGGGCCCAGCGCGCCCCCCATGCCCCCGACCCAGCCTTCCTCCAACCCAACTTCCGCCGCCGTGGATTTGGGCGAAATCCCCGCCCGGATGCTCAACGAATTCGTCTATTGCCCGCGTTTGTTTTACTACGAGTTCGTGGAAGGCGTGTTTGTGGCAAGCGCGGATACGTTGCGCGGGGACGCCATCCATCATCGAGTCGATTCGGGCTCGGGGGCGCTGCCCAAAGCCAAGGTGAAAGCGGCGGACGCGAGCCCCGGGAAGGCGGCGGCGGCGAAGCCCGACCCGGAGGCGGGCAGCCAACGGCCGGACGCCCCAAACGCGGAGCCGGAAATCATCCATTCACGCTCCGTGTCCCTGGGCTCCCCCCGCCTGGGGGTGGTGGCCAAGCTGGATTTGGTCGAATCAAAAACGGGGCGCGACGACTTATTCGCGGCGCTGGAGGTCTGCCCGGTCGATTACAAGGCGGGCGCGCCCAAGGAAGGGGCGGAGGCCAACGAATTGTGGGATCCGGACAAGATGCAACTGGGCTTGCAGGCCCTAATCCTGCGCGACAACGGTTACCCCTGCAACGAGGGGGTGATCTACTACCGCGCCACCAAGCAGCGCGTGCGCCTGCCCATCACGGCCGAGCTGGAAACCTGGATACTCCAAACCATCGCCGAGTGCCGCCAAGCGGCCGCCGGCCCGATGCCGCCGCCCCTGGTTCATTCGCCCAAATGCGCGCGCTGCTCGCTGGCCCCCGTTTGCCTGCCCGACGAGACCCGGATGCTTGCCGGCCAGCCCGACTTGGCCCCGGCCCAGCAACCGCCCGCTTCCGAGCCGCCCCGGCGGTTGATGGCCGCGCGCGACGATTCCCGCGCCTTGTACCTGAACACCCAAGGTTACCGCGTCGGGTGCAAGGACGAGGTGCTGCAAGTCAAAGAGCGCGACCGGGTCGTGGAGGAAATCCGCATGCGCGACCTCTCGCACGTGGCCCTGTTCGGCAACATCCAAATCACCACCCAAGCCCTCCAATCACTGTGCGAGCTCGAAGTGCCCGTCACCTACTTCTCGATGGGCGGCTGGTTCTACGGCATCACCCGCGGGCACGGCTTGAAGAACGTCTTCCTCCGCCTGGAACAATTCCGCCAAGCGCGCGACCCGGCCGCTTGCCTGGCCCTGGCCCGGCAATTCGTGCGGGGGAAAATCCGCAACCACCGCACCCTGCTCATGCGCAACCACCTCGATCCGCCCCCGGCGACGCTGCTCAAGCTCAAGCACGCGGCCGAGGCCACCGCGGCGGCCGCCTCCCTCGGCGAATTACTCGGCCTGGAAGGCGCCGCGGCGAACCTCTATTTCCAACACTTCAGCGGCCTAATCAAAGTGGCGGATGACCTGCCATCGGACGACGCGAAACCAGCGGCTTCCGGCGAGCGGCAACTCACCTTCAACTTCACCCACCGCAACCGGCGGCCGCCCACCGACCCGGTCAACGCCATGCTCTCGCTAGCCTACAGCATGCTCGCCAAGGATTGCACCCTGGCGGCCCTGACCGTCGGGTTCGACCCCTACGTGGGCTTTTACCACCAACCCCGCTTTGGCCGCCCCGCCCTGGCCTTGGACCTGATGGAAGAGTTCCGCCCCCTGATCGCCGAATCCACCGTGCTGAGCTGCCTCAACAACCGCGTCATCACCGAAAAAGACTTCGTGCGCGCGGGCCAGGCCGTGAACCTGAGCGCCCCGGGCCGCAAACGGTTCTTCCAGATGTACGAACAACGCATGGTCTCGCTCCTCACCCACCCCCTGTTCGACTACAAAGTGAGCTACCGCCGCGCCCTCGAATTGCAAGCGCGCCTGCTGGCCAAAGCCCTGACGGGCGAGATCGCCGAATATACTCCACTGATCACAAGGTGAACCATGCGCACGACTTACCTGGTTTGCTATGACATCGCCAACGACAAACGCTTGCGCCGCGTTTTCAAAACGTGCAAAAACTTTGGCAATCACCTCCAATTCTCCGTGTTCGAGTGCGACTTGAACCCCTCGGAAAAACTTGAGTTGGAAGCCAGCTTGGAAGAAATTATCGACCACGACGAGGACCAGGTTATATTCGTGGAATTAGGGCCAGCGGAAGGCAGGGGCGAACGCGTCATTACCGCGCTCGGCATGCCCTATGTGAAACTGGACGCGCCATGCTTTGTCGTCTAACGACTGGCTCTTTGACATTTTAATCCGCGAGCGGCGAGGTGCTGGGGCACTCACCCATGGCCGCTCGCATCCTGTAAGCATCACGTAATCAAGCATAATGGAAAGCAAAGCCAAGTTGAAAACCGCAAACTCCGCTCCCGACCGGCCAGCGCTCGCAAATAAAGCGTTGCGGGCCTGGCCTGGAAGGAGTAATGAAAATGTTGTTTCCGCGCCCTCAAAAGCGCGGCCCCGTTGAAGCTGACCGGAGCTTTGCTGGTGCCTTTTACCCATCCTTGTTTCCGCGCCCTCAAAAGCGCGGCCCCGTTGAAGCCCTATGCCTACAGGTCCGCTTATCATCCCTCCAGAGAGGTTTCCGCGCCCTCAAAAGCGCGGCCCCGTTGAAGCAACATGCGCTCTTCGGCTGCGGTGCGGATGCGGGGTTGTTTCCGCGCCCTCAAAAGCGCGGCCCCGTTGAAGCTTTTTAGATTAATTGACGTTGTGAAATGTTGCAGTATGGTTTCCGCGCCCTCAAAAGCGCGGCCCCGTTGAAGCCGCGTGACACTGACCAGCGAGATTATTTCAAACAAACAGGTTTCCGCGCCCTCAAAAGCGCGGCCCCGTTGAAGCAAATCCAGCCGCTTTTGAGCCCATCCGAAGTATTGCAGTTTCCGCGCCCTCAAAAGCGCGGCCCCGTTGAAGCGAGCCTGTACCCGCTGCCGCTTGGCTCGCGAACGGTGTTTCCGCGCCCTCAAAAGCGCGGCCCCGTTGAAGCAACATTAGCCACCAACCTAAGTATTTCTTCATCAGTTTGTTTCCGCGCCCTCAAAAGCGCGGCCCCGTTGAAGCCCCTCATTCGCTCTGTGAAGCCTAAAAAAATCATGTCGTTTCCGCGCCCTCAAAAGCGCGGCCCCGTTGAAGCTTGATATTTGAGCGTTTGGATTGTCCATAAAGTTTGTTGTTTCCGCGCCCTCAAAAGCGCGGCCCCGTTGAAGCATTGCTCAATGTTTGCGAAATAACAAGTGATTGTTCTGTTTCCGCGCCCTCAAAAGCGCGGCCCCGTTGAAGCGCAGTAAGTGGCGTTATTGTTCCACGGTTTTTCCTCGTTTCCGCGCCCTCAAAAGCGCGGCCCCGTTGAAGCTTTTTAAGGCACTGGCAATAGAGCTGTAGGGTGGTGTGTTTCCGCGCCCTCAAAAGCGCGGCCCCGTTGAAGCTCAATCACCTGGCAGGCGATATCCAGAGTGAGTTGAATTTCCGCGCCCTCAAAAGCGCGGCCCCGCTGAAGCTCAATCTGACGTGGCCGCTGCATCATTCAT
>DBTJ01000051.1:814-19547 GCA_002306985.1 Verrucomicrobia bacterium UBA1319 | reverse complement strand
CACGACCCGCCAAGATACTTAAGGTACGGTTTTGAACATTGTCAACGGCACCAACGACATCGACTTCCGCATGCGCGGTTTCAAAGCCGGTTACAAATCGAGTCGCGTGGTTCAACAAACCTTCTACTTCGCGGACCTCCAGACCAGTTCGATCGGGGTCTTGCAGGATTTCGAGGCGGGCATTGGCTCGACGGTGGTGGTGCCGGTGAAAGTCAAGATGGCCACCGACATCGCTTTGCGTTCGCTGCAATTCCGGGTGGAAGTTACGCCCGACACGGCGAATGATTCGATCCTCGATCAATTCAAGCCGCTATCGATTGATCCCGCCAATGATTTCATCACCGTTGAAACCCCGGTGAGCGATAAGACAAAGGCGGCGACCTTTAGTTATAATGCGTATTCCAACAATATCGAAGGAAAGCCGGTGCGCGGCTTGGCGATTTCCTTCATTGGTACCAACTCCAACTTCTTGGTCGAAGATTTCGCCACGGTGGCGATGCTGGCCGTGCCGATTCCGGCCACGGCGAGCGAAGGCCAATCTTATACCATTAACGTGTTATATCCCTCCGGCACTTCCGACGGTTTGCAAGCGGACGTCCCGCTGGTGCCGCTGCAAACTCGCCATATTACGGTCAAAAACATCGCCTACGTGGTGGGGGATAGCGCCGTGGCCGAAGGCTACAACGCCGGCGAATTCGGCGCGCTGAAGAATGGTGGCACCAACATAGTTAATCTCGCCAATAACGATGTGAATAACGCCTTCTACGCCTCGTTGGGAATTCGGACTCCGTTCTCATTCACCGATGTGTTCGATGCCATGGACGCCTTCCCGGAGGATAGCTCCGTGGCTGCCGGTGGCGACGGCCAAATTCGGTATCTGGATTGGCAGATCATTCTGGATCGCGCCTTGCGCTTGGACACGAATAACTGGATGCGCTCCTGGTCGGTGGGCGGACGCCGTTCCGTGGTGATGACGAACCTGACCTCGGCCGCCAGCACCGCGGCTCAACGCCAGTCGATTACCACCGGTAAAGTCTGGTCGCGCCAAGCCCTAGTTTCCGCGACTCCGGTCGAAAACGCCCAGCCCGGCACGACGATCAAAGTCCCGGTCGAGATTACCGCCGAAGCCAAGCCTTATGTGGCGGGATTACAGTTCCGGGTCGCGGTTGAGCCCTTGGGCGCCGCTCCGGCCATTGAATCGAACGTGCAATTCGTCAAGGCTGATTCACTTCCCGAGCCGACGCAGATTCAAGGTTTGCAGGCTAGCTTGCCGAAAAACCAAACGGCCGTTGCTTGGTCGTTGGTGCAAAACCAATTGCCCAAGGCCCAAATGGACAAGGCGATTCTCGGTTACGTGGTGGTGACCATCCCGACCACGGCCCAAGCCGGCCAGGAATATCGAGTGCGGTTCGTGTCGGCGGACGGAGCGCCTGATTTGAGTACTCAGTATGATTTCGAGACGCTCTCGTCTATTATCTGGGTGGGCACCGCCGCGCAACAAGAGCAGGGAGTCATCACCGACGAATGGAAACAGCAATTCTTCGGCGGCCTTGACAGTGGTTGGAGCGCGGCCGATGCGGATCCGGATGGCGATGGGGTCGCCAACGCTGAGGAGTACCAGCGCGGAACCAGCCCGGTTAAACTGCGCCTCCAAAATGCCAAAGCCAACGCCGCCGCGAGCGGACATCATACGATTGCCCTGCGCTGGTTTGGTTTGCAGGGAGCCTCCTATGTGGTTGAGGCCAGCTCTGACCTGACTCATTGGACGGCGGTTCAAACTTACGCCATCAGCGCCAGCGATATGCAAGAGTACAATGCCGATCTCGGTGGAGATCAAAATCTCTTCTATCGCGTGCGGGTGAAATAGCCAAAAATATCAGCGGCGGCGCGGGAATAACCCCCGCGCCGCCGTCTGGCCGACGGCTTGCGAGGGCGCAAACCGCCGGCCAGACGAACGCTGGGTTCGTCCGTTCGATCTTACGTGTGAATAAACAAGCACAACGGCCCGGTTCTTGCTGGACGTGCAACCAGGAGGAAACTCTAGGCGCGGCGGCTGGCGGCCATCTTAATAATTTCATGAAAACCTGGCGATTAGCGGTGTGGTGGTTTGCGATGTTCTCGGCGCTTCGCATCATGGCGGATACCCCGAGTGTGATCAGCTTGGTGACCAATGGGCTATTTGAACCCTATGGCGTAGCGGTGGACGGCGATAATAATTTCTATCTTTCGGACAATTCACACCGGATCTTCAAGTACGTCTACGATAACGGTACGATGACCGCCATCGCGGGCCAGTCTGGATTGCTGGGAACCAATAATGGACCGGGATTTTTGTCACGCTTCTATTCGCCTAAAGGAGTGGCGATATATGGCGGTGGTTTGGTCGTGGCCGATTCGGGAAATCACTGGCTTCGCTTTGTGACTTTAACGGGGAATCGAGTCGAAGTGGTGACCAATTTCGCCGGCGTGCCTTCGCTGAACCAGCCCGGCGTGGCCAGCGCGGCGCCCGTGCCCGCCTTGCAAGCGCGTTTCAATAACCCGTTGGGCCTTACCGTCTCGGGGACGAACCTTTTTATCGCCGATTCCAAGAACAACGCCATCCGTCGTTTATATCCGAACGCCAATGTTGGCGGCTATGTGGTGGAGACTTTGGTGATCACGTTCGTCGATCCGACGAGCTCCTTTTTTGAGCCGTCCTATATCGCGCTGGGAGAAAACGGGGTGTTATTCGTCTCGGATACGCGCAACCAGATGATTCGAGAACTATTACCGCAGGCGGATGGCAGCTACCAAGCTTACCTCTTGGCTGGGAGTGGCCAGCAAGTGGCTGGCACGAACGATGCCTATTTCGCGCGCGAGGCGCGGTTTAACATGCCGATGGGCTTGTTGTGGGAGGGGGGCTCGATCGGCTTGCTCGTAGCCGATAGCGGCAACCATACCATTCGCAGCGTTTGTGTGGATTCCGATTTGACGGACTTTTTTGGCAGCAATGTGTGGAGTGTTTCGACTTTTGCGGGAACGCCCAAAACGCCGGGCCTCCTGAATGGTTATGTCGCCAACGCGCTTTTTAAATCCCCCGCGCAAATTGCCAAAGATCAATCCGGCGGCATGGTCGTGATCGACGCGGGAAATAACGCTTTACGGCGCATTCAGCTCGAAGCCGAAAAACCCGCGGTTACCGAACCGTCCATCGGCTACGTCATTTATGTGACGAATGATCTCAATATGGTTGTTTCCAAGTTGGTGAAGTTCACCGACACGACTTTCTATGATGATGCGGTCGTGGCGATTAGCGGGGAGCAGCAAACCGTGACCTACACGTATGGGGTGACGCCGGGAATCAGCGAAGAAGATACGATACCCTCTCCCAAAACGGGCAGTGGTGAATCCGCTCCTTATTACGCTGACGGCATGTCGGAAAGCGAGGTGCCCGCGTCGATCATTTCCCCTCAACCGGACGTTACTATCAAAGCGGTTGGCTCCGCCGAAGGCAGGCGGCCCAGCGCCGTGGTTTCCGCCCGGGCGCGATTCAAGGTGGCGAGCCCCCAAATTGTGGGCGACAACCCGCTCTCGCTTGGTATTGAAGACATTACTTCGGAGGCCGAAATCTGGTACACCCTGGGTGATTTGGAAAGCGGGGGAACGGTCCCTAAAACGAATAAGTTTGGCCCGTATCGAAGCGGCGACACCTTGCAACTATCCATCACCAGTAACACGGTCTTAAAAGTGCAAGCTTTCCGCCAGAATTGGCTCAATAGCGAAGTGGTTACCAAGCAACTATCCGTCACCAATTTCTCGGCCAATCGCATTAGCTTTGGTTTTGCCAGCGGCGAGGCTTCCAGTGAATTTAAGGCGTCGGCCGGCCAGAAGTTTTACGCGCCCATCACCTTATCATTACTGGCCTCTGAAACCATCTATTCCCTGCAGTTTAACACCCGAGTGGCGAGCATCGAGGGATCGCCCGTGGTGAATCCATCATCCATTACCTTCACCTCCATGTTATGGAAACCTCTAGCGGGAGCCGATCCGGTGGTTTACGTGCGGATCAACCCCCTGATGACGCTGGCTAGTTACGCGACCAATATTATTACCGACGCCCAGCTGACCTCCAATATATTTTGGACCAATGAAGTGGTCGACGTGCAGGTAACCAACACCACCGTGTCCAATATCCCGGTGGTCACCAATATCGATTTCGTGACCAACTACGTCGATATGGGGTTCATTACTAATTACATTAGCAAAACCAACAATGCCACGAGCGGCACGTATCAGATTGTCACCAACGTTTCCATCGATACGCGCGTTACGAATTACTATTACGTCGTCGCGGCCACGAATGTATACTACCTATCGGTGACTAATGTGTCCAGGAGTCTGGATTCAGTCACCAATTGGTATGAAGTGACTAATTACGATGTGGTGTTTTATAATTCGACCAACTATAGCTATGACCTGTCGGACACCAATTTGGTCATTGTCAACACCAACACCGGCAGTGGTAATCTGGCTGATTTGGGATGGGACCCGTCCTCCCAGTTGCTGATGACCGCTTGGCTTGAGCGCATGCAAGAAACCAATCTCTATAATACTATTGAGCAAGATTTGGTCACCTATTCCATGGCGCACAATCACATGTACAAGAGTTCCGATGGCAAAGTTATCGTGGGTTCCTACGCGTTTGAAGTTCCGCCGACGGCGGTGGTCGGCGATAAGTATTTGCTCCAGATTGGCCGGCCCTCGGGAACTTCCGATGGGGTTGACACCGATGTTTACATCGACGCTCCCACCAATGGCTCCCTGAGCATTGGGGCGATCAACGCCGTGAAGCATCTGACCATCGGTCTGGTGAAATACGTCGTGGGCGATAGCACCCCATTCCGCTGGTTTAACGCCGGCGATTTCGGTGATGGTTCCATTCTGAACAACGATATTCTGGATCTTTTCCAATCCGTAGCCTACTGGGTGAACGTGCCCATGGAGGGGTCGGACTTTTTTGACTCCATGGACTCCGCCTCAAGCGTTGTCTTGGCTGATCCGGTTAACGGGAGTGATTACCGGATCGACGATATGAAATATGGCGATGGGGTGTTAGGGGTGGACGATATTTACGTCAACTATCGGCGCGCCCTGGATCCCACCCTCAAGTGGTATGCTCGCTATTGGCAAAATGGCGTGCGGGTGGCCGAGGAAACCCCCAATATTTATCGCGGATCGAGAGCGGCGCTGCCGAAACGGAAAGCCGCCGCCAGCGTGGCGGTGCCCGCCAAGGCGAAGGCGATTAAACAATCGACGGCCACGCCGGTCGTGCAATTTGTGGCGGGCGAGTTTCAAGCTCAACCGGGCCAAACCGTCTCCGTGCCGATCGAGGCGAAAATCGCCGGTCGGTTCCCCGTTCGGGTCTTGTTGTTGAATTTGGACGTGGTGCCGCTCAACGGGGCGCCCGCGCTCGCCGAAGCGATTCAATTTGAACCCGCGGTTGAGTTGGGCAGCCCGGAGTACACCGCCTCCACCGGCGCGGGCAATTTCTCGGCCGCTTGGCTGGATGCGTCGGTCGCCGGCTTATGGGGGGATAGCGTGGCGGGCAATTTGAGAATTAAAATTCCGGCGACCGCTCCGGCGGCTTCGTATTACCAGATCGTCTTTACCAAAACTTCCGCTTCGCCATCCGGCCTGGGAACATTCCCGCAAACCGCGCGGAACGGACTCGTCAAACTGACGGCTGGATCGCGGTCCTCCTGGAATGATGGCATTCCTGATACCTGGCGGTTTCGTTATTTTGGATCGCTAACCGATCCCGCATCGGCGGCCGCGCTAGATGCCGATGGCGATGGCGTGTCTAATTGGGCGGAATACAAAGCGGGGACCAATCCCAAGGATGCCAACTCCGTGTTGCGTCTGCAAAGTCGGATGGACAAATCCGAGCTGGGGGCCGATGGCAAACCGGCGGTGATATTGTATTGGTCTAGCGTCGAAGGCACGCGATATATCATCGAGGCCGCCGCAAGTCTCTCCAATCCGCAATGGACGCCAGTCGCGAACGATCTCGCCGGAACGGGGGAAGAGATGGAGTGCAAGGATATTTCCGGCTCGGATACTTCATACAAGTATTACCGGGTCCGCGTGGCGGAATAATGTGGAGCTTTAGAAACGGGCTGGAGCAGGGGGTACCTGCTCCCGCGGAGTAGTGGAAGAAACGGCGAATATTCCGGCTTTCGCGCGGGCCATCCGGTGAGTTGCCGCAGCCGTATCAATCCTGCGCGCGGAACCATTCGACCGCTTCGCTCAAAGCCTGGCGCGCGGGGGTTTGCGGCAGGCTCAATTCACGAATGGCTTTGGCCGGATTGAAAAACATTTTATGACGGGCCATCCGGACCCCCGCCAAGGGCGCTTTAGGCGGCTTCCCGGTCAGGCTGGAAATAGCCTCGTTGATATGCGCCGCCAGCAAGGCGACCCCATATGGAACCCGAAAATGCGGGGCGCGCAGGCCGGTGATTTCGGAAAGCGCGTCGAGCGCTTGTTTTAACGTCCAGTTTCCCTCCGCGTTGCCCAGAATGTAGCGCTCCCCAACGCGGCCCTTTTCGGCCGCGAGGATGTGGCCGGCGGCCACGTCTCGCACGTGTACCCAATTGAGACCGGTATCCAAGTAAGCCGGCATTTCGCCGCGTAGAAAATCCAGGATGATCTTGCCCGTAGGAGTGGGTTTCACATCCCGCGGACCGATGGGTGTGCTGGGATTGACAATGACCACCGGGAGATTCGCCGCGAGCCGCAAGGCTACTTGTTCCGCCTCCCACTTGGAGCGTTTATAATGGTTGGAAAGCAGCGTTTCGGAAAACGGAGTCGTTTCATCACCCGCCCCCGAGCCGCCGGGGAAAGCGTCGGGTAAACCGATGCAGCCCACCGTGCTGGTGTAGACAATCCGGGAGCAACCCGCTTGGGCGGCGGCTTCCAGCACATTTTTTGTGCCCTCGACATTGGCCGCGTACATGGGGCGGTAATCGGGTAGCCACAGGTGATAGCTGGCCGCCACATGAAAGCACCAGTCGCAACCTTGCATAGACTGCCTTAAACGGCTGGGATCGCCGACATCGCCCGGGACCGGCTCGTACTCCGCCCCGAGCAAGCCGCGAGTATCCGCGCCGGGGCGCAGCAGAGCCTTCACCGCATGGCCGCGAGCATTGAGTTCATGCACTAAGTTCGCGCCCACAAACCCGGACGCCCCGGTGACAAAACATTTCATACTTCAGGCTGATTGGATTCGATTGGTTATTATCAAGTCTTAGTGAGCTGGAGGCTTATGGGAGCGCTATCGTTTACGAAAAGCAGGTTCAACCATCATCCAGACCACGGTTTCGACCGCTTCGGCCGACAAGGTACCGTCGATGACTCGGATGCGTTCTGGTTCCCGTTTGGCCAACTCCCGGTAACCGGTGTCGATTTTCGCAAAAAACGCCTCGTCCGCTTCTTCAAAGCGATCTCGCGTTTTGGTTGTGGCTTCCTGTTCGCGGGTTTGGCGTCTGGCCAGGCTTACCGCTAGGGGCACCTGCAATAATAAGGTTAGATTGGGTTTCACCGGGCCAACCACGAAAGCGGTCAAGGTGGCAATCCACTTCCGATCTAATCCCCGTCCGTAGCCCTGGTAGACTATGGACGAGTCATAAAAACGGTCGCACAAAACGATTTGCCCATCGGCTAACGCGGGTTTGATGACTTCTCGCACTAATTGCGCTCGGCTGGCGCTCATCAGGAGTAATTCCGCTTCGGAGGTCATCGCGTGGTTTTGAGCGCTATGTTTGAGAGTATGCCGGATCTCTTCGCCGATCGCGGTGCCGCCTGGCTCGCGCAAACAGAGCACCCGCCGGCCTTGCAGTCGCAAGCGCTTGGCGAGACGCTCGATTTGCGTCGATTTGCCACTGCCCTCATTGCCTTCAAAAGTGATAAAAACACCGTTCATACAAGATACGCTTGGGCTTTTGAATGGTTAAGGACGTGGCGAGACAGGCAACGTCGGGTCCGTCGGTTTGTCCGGCGATGGCGAATGGGGTGATGACTGGGGCTGGGTCAAGTAATCGGCCAACGATTGGATTTGCGCTTCGGACAGTGGGCCGCCGGCCGCGGTTTCAAACGCGGGCATGAGCGTGCCCTCCCTGCCTTTAGCGGTCCAGCGATACCAATACTCCCGGTATTGCGGGGAGCGCTTCGCCTGCAAGCCCGGGACCATGGTTGCTTTGGGCTTGGCGTCGTGGCAAATGCCGCAAGCCGCGTCGTAAAGTGCCGCCCCCGTTTTACCCAGGGTGGTGGTGACATGGCAGGGAATGCAGTCGCCGCGAAAAACGGCTTGGCGGTCGGCTAGGGCGATTTTTTGGTTGCGGCTGCGCGCCGTCCCGGAACCCGCCGTCGCGTCTGGAATCTGCACCCTCAGAATCAAGGTTTGGAACCCGACGGTGGAATCCACCGCAATGTACTTGTTTAAGGTGCCTCGCTTGCCCCGCAAATCGATGATCAATTGCATTTGGCTGTTCGTGCGCGCGGGGATTATCCAAGGGATGGCGGGCAGTTTGGCGACCGTGCAACCGCAAGAGGGTCGCACCATGCGGATGGTGATGTTGGTTGAAGTGGTGTTGGTCACGCTGTAAATAATTACGCCATTAGTATCACCCGATTGGGCTTGAAATTCTTTGGTCGTGGCATCCCAAATGAGTGGTGGAGTGGGCATTAAGCTGGCTTCAATGCCTTGGGCTAGGCACGAAAGTTTAATAACGAGTGCCCAAAGGATCAAGAAAAGCCAAGTTGGCTTTATGGTGGCGCTGATATGCATCGCATTCTTTGGTTGCCGACGTGCGACATTCATACCCCCGAATCGATTTACCATCAACAGGTTCTTTGGCGTGATCCTTTCGGTTTGCGAGGGTCTAAATCTTTACACGGACAAAAGCGGCGGCTTTTAAGCGCCATCGAAAAGAGCTATCCAATTTGGAATAAAAGCTTTATTATAGTTGAAATCACCTATGAGTCGGATTGGAAATTTAGAGCTCGGGCCGGAGGGAGAAGGCCGGAACCAGAGTAAGTTTCGCGAACGCATTGCCACCAAGGATGAAACTTGGTACTTGGCGGCCGCTCAAACCGCTTTGGAGGAAGGCGATTTTGAGCTGGCTTTGCGTCATTACGGCAAGGCAATCGAGTGTCTTCCGGCGCATCCCGATGGCTGGATTGGCCAAGTAAAAATGCTGCTTGAATTGGACCAAACCAGTGAAGCGAAACTGTGGGCGGATAAAGCCTTGGAGCGTTTTCCAAATGAATCCGAACTGCTTGCCGCCAAAGGAGTAGCACTGGCTAGAGGTGGTGATTTGGACGGGGCTATGGCTTATTCGGATTCCGCCTTTGGCTTGCAGGGGGAGAGTCCCTATTTATGGCTTTCGCGAGGCGATATCCTACTCGCTCGCCAGGAAGCCCGGGCGGATTATTGTTTTCAAAAGTTGTGTGGCATCGAACCGCACAACTGGTTCTGGCGCTGGATGGCCGCTCGGGTGTATTTTTTTCACCACCAGTTTGCCCTTGGTTTGAAATGGGCTCGCGAGGCGCTGGACTTGGATGCCAGTCATGGCGTGGCGTGGTTTCAGCTCGCATTATGCCAGCAAGAATTGGGGTTGGGCGGGGCCGCCAAAACTTCGATAGAACAGGCCCGGCAGTTGAATCCGCTCGATCCCGTGATCGAGCGCGCGTTGCGGCAATGGCAAAGCCCGGGCTTATGGAAAAAACTCCGCGGCTGGCTGCATCAACGGGGGGTATCATGAATCATCCGGTCCTGGATCGATTATTAGCCGCGGCTGCCGATCATCGGGCATCCGATTTGCATTTGATCGCGGGCGTGCCGCCGGCGTACCGGGTGAACGGCGAGATTCTGCTGCCGGATGAAGACGCTTTGGCTGCGGAAGTGCTCAATGAAATCGCTTACGGATTGATGAGCGTGGAGCAGCGCGAAAAATTCGATCACGAATGGGAACTGTGCATTCCCCTATGGCATCAATCCACCGGCCGAGTTCGGGCCACCTTTTATAAACGCAACGGTCACCCGGAAGTCTGTATCCGGTTCTGCGGTGAGCGGATCGGTTCGCGCGAGGAATTGGGCTTGCCCGCCAAGATCGACGAACTCGCGCGGCGGCCGCATGGCTTGGTGCTGATCACCGGCCCCACCGGTTCGGGCAAAACGACCACCCTTAATTACATGGTGGATTTGCTGAATCACGAGCGCCGGTGCAAAATCGTCACCATTGAAGATCCCATCGAGTATGTGCATCAGAACAACCGGGCGATCATTGTGCAACAAGAGGTGTTGACCGATACCCATTCTTTCAATCGCGCGCTGGTGCATGTGCTGCGGCAAGATCCGGACGTAATCGTGGTGGGCGAAGTGCGCGATCACGAGGCGATTGCCACCATGTTGAAGGCGGCGGAAACCGGCCATCTGGTGCTCGCCACCTTGCATTCGCCCAGCGTGGCCCAGGCCTTGGAGCGCATCATCGGGGTGTTTGATGGCAATGCGCAGCGGCAAATTCTGCTGCAGCTTGCCAATACGCTCCAAGGCATCATCGCCCAAGATTTGGTGCCTTCGGCGGACCACGCCCGGCGGGTGTTGGCATACGAGTTGTTGATCGCCACCACGGCCGTGCGCAATTTGATTCGGGAAAACAATTTGCACCATTTGGACAATTGTCTCCAAACCGGCGCCAAGGACGGCATGGTGCTCAAGGATAATTGCCTCTACGAGCTGTACTGCCGTTGCGCGATCACGTACGAAACCGCCACCAGCCGCGCGCGCAGCCCGGAGCGTTTTGTGAAACGCCCCGAATAACACCGCTCTAAGGAGGCTATCGTCGGGTTTCCGGCTGGCAATTCAAGGGATGGCCCGATTGGCCGGGCGCGAAAACTTTAATCCTATGCCACGCATGCTCGAGTACTTGCTGGGTCTTGCCGTAACGGTCGGCGTCCTCGCCTTTGCCGTCTGGCTGCTCGTCCGCGCCTTTAAAAAAAGCGATGACCCGATGCGTCTGCTTAGCCGCTGGATCATCACAATCATTGTTTTGCCAGGCATCGTGCTGGCTATGAGCACCGGCTTCTTAGCCCCCATATTTTGCGCCGCCATAGCCATTGTCATCGCCATTGTTTGGACGCCCAGTTGGGTGACGATTTTATTAAAACCGTTAACCAATGCGCTTGACGGCGGCTCGGAAACGGACCCCAAACCGCTTTATTCCATCGCGGAATCCAAGCGTAAACTCGGCAAGTATTTTGAAGCGATCGCCGCCATCCAGGAAGAGTTGATCCGGTTTCCCCGGGATTTTCAGGGGCAAATGCTCATCGCGGAGATTCAAGCGGTGAACATGCGGGATCTCCCCGCCGCCCAGCAAACGATTGAAGCCTTTTTGGTGCAAGAGGGGCATACCGCCGCCAACCTCACGTTTGCCTTGAACCGGCTGGCGGATTGGCAGGCTGCCGGCGGCGATGTGGCCGCCGCCCATCGCTGCTTGGAGGAGATCTGCGCGCGCTACCCCGATACGGAGTATGCGTATCACGCTAGCCAGCGACTGGCTCATTTGAATCCGGGGTTGCAGGAAGAGAAGAAGCAATCGCGCCGCATCGTGGTGCCGCAAAGGGAGGAGGGATTGATAGCGCGCCGCGCGAATCAAGAAGCCGCCGCGCCGGTCGAGGATTGGGAGGGCAAGGTGCGCGAGTTGATTGCCCAGCTCGAGGCGTACCCCGCCGATAACGACGCCCGCGAGCATTTGGCCTTAATTTACGCCCGCCAATATCAACAACTCGAGGTCGCGCTCGATCAATTCGAGCAAATGATCACCCAGCCTGGCGTGCCCGCGAGGCGGGTGGTGCGCTGGCTTAATCTCATGGCCGATCTCCAGGTGACCGAAGGCGAAAACCTGGCCGCCGCGCGCTTGGCGTTGCAGCGCATAGTCGATTTGAACCCGGAAGCGCCGGATGCGGAAAAAGCCCGGCAGCGGATGTTATACCTTAACTTGGACCTCAAAGGGCAGCAAGCGGGAACGAGCGTTAAAATGGAGCCCTCGGAAAAGAAACCGGAGATTCCCAAGACGCTGCCCCGGTTGGCCCCGCGTTTATTACCGGATTTTCTTAAAGGCAAACCCAAAGCCTGAGTCGCGTGGCGGGAGGCTGGGCCCGCTCATTTGCCTAGATAGGCCCGTTGAATTTCTTCCGAACGCAACAGCTCGGCGGCGGGGCCGTTGAGCACAATGCGGCCAGTTTGCATCACATACGCCCGGCTGGCGATGCGCAAGGTTCCCTGGACGTTTTGTTCCGCCAGCAAAATCGCGATGCCGGCTTGCCGCAATTGGCCGATGCAGTCGAAGATTTCAGCCACGAGCAGCGGCGCCAGGCCGGTGGAAGGTTCATCGAGAAGGAGGATCTCGGGTTCGCTAACCAGCGCTCGGGCGATGGCGAGCATTTGCCGTTGCCCCCCGCTTAACTCGCCCGCCCGTTGCGACAGTTTTTCGCGCAAGGCCGGGAAACGGACGCACAGGGCTTCGATACGCTCCGCGAGCCGGGCGCCGGCCAGGCGTTTTGGGTAGCCGCCCATGCGCAGATTGTCCAGCACGCTCATGCCATGGAACAACGCGCGCCCTTCCGGCACCAGCGCCAAACCGCGTCGCGCCAAGCGGTCGGCGGTCCAGCCCGCCACCGGTTGATCGCGCAGGAGCACCCGCCCTTCCGTTTGAGGGATGACTCCGGCGATGGCTTTTAGCAAGGTGCTTTTGCCTGAGCCATTGGCGCCGATGAGGGCCACGATTTCGCCCGGTTGCACGCGCAGCGATACGCCGTTGATCACTTGCAACGGCCCGTATCCCGCCCGGAGATTGACAACCTTAAGCATGGGCCTCCTTGCCCAGGTAGGCTGCCCGCACGCCGGGATCGGCGCGCACTTCGGCGGGCGTGCCGTCCGCGATCTTGCGTCCGCGATCCAGCACCAATACGCGTTGGGCGAGGTGCATGACCAAATGCATGTCGTGTTCAACCAGCAAAATGGAGATGCCGCGTTGATGAATGCGTTGGATCAGGGCCGAAAGCGCGATGGTTTCCGTGGCGTTGAGGCCCGCCGCCGGCTCATCCAAAAGCAGTAGGGTGGGGTTGATGGCCAGTGCCCGGGCAATCTCGATCAGGCGTTGCTGACCAAAAGGGATGTCTTCCGCCGGGGTTTGCGCCAGGCGGGCCACGCCGGCGTCTTCCAGTAAATAATAAGCGCGCTTCATGCGCAGACGATCCTCCCGCAGCGAGCGGGGCAGGCGGAGCGAGCCTTGCCAGAAAGATTGCCCGCCCATGCCGGCGAGAATGTTTTCCAGTACGGTCATTTCGTGGAACAGACGGACGTTTTGGAAGGTGCGCGCGATGCCCGCCTGGCAAGCCGTCAGCGGATTGCGGATCGGTTTGCCTCCGTATTGCACCGTACCGGAGGTCGGTGGCAGCGCGCCGGCAATGAGGTTAAACAGCGTGGTTTTGCCGGCTCCATTCGGGCCGATCACCGCCATCAGCGAGTTTTCCGGCATCGTGAAGGATACTTCGTCCACCGCCTTGTGTCCGCCAAAGTGGCGGCTGGCCGAGATTACCGCCAGATTCCGTTCAGGCATATCCGCCTCCGTGTTTACGCCAGCGATTCCAGCGGGCGCGCAGAAATCCATGCAGGGTCGGAGCCAGTCCGCGCGGGCAGAATTGCAGCATCGCGATGAGCAGCAAGCCATAGACGAGTTGCTCGTAGCGCGCGATATCGGTCGAACCCAATTTTTCGCCCGCCAAAGTAATGAGCTCATGCAGGCTGGTCATGACGATCGCCCCCGCCAACCCGCCCCAGACACTGCCCATGCCGCCGATCACCGCCATGGCGACTAGGGTAACCGATAGCGTGAGCCCGAATTCCTCGGGGCCGAGATAAGAAGGCGTGTATACGAACGCGTACAAAATGCCCGCCAAACCGGCCAACAGGCCTGAAATCACGTAGACTTTAAGTTTCACCGCGAAGACCGAAATGCCCAGTGAGGCGGCGGCGTCTTCGTCGCCCCGGATGGCGCGCAAAGAACGGCCGGAGGGTGAAGCCGCCAGATTCAGCGCCCACATGACAACGAGCAGCAAAATGCCCCAGATAAAATAGAACTTGCTGACCGCGCTTTTAAGGGGCAGCCCGAATAAACTTAATTCCGGCAGATCGTAAAGTCCGGCGGCGCCGCCGGTAACGGTGGCTTTGGTGATGAATTCCCAAAGGATCACCCCCAGGCAAAGGGTGGCCAAGGCAAGGTAATGTCCTTTAAGCCGCAGCACCATGAAGCCGGTAATCCAAGCCAGCAGCGCGCTCGCTCCCAAGGCGGCGGGCAAAGCCAGCCACAACGGGCATTTAAGGGCGGTGACCAGCACCGCAGCCGTGTAGGCGCCAAAACCATACAGGCCGGCGTGTCCCAATGAAATCTGGCCGGTGAAACCCATCAGCAAGGTCAAGCCGGTCACAATGATGCCATAGATGCCGCACAATTGGGCCAGTGGTAGCAAATAGGAGTGGCTGGCGGGTAGGCACAACGGGAAAACCAGAAACGCGGCCAGCAACATCAGGGGGCCGCGATATAATCTCCGGTACGGGATCGGTTCGGGAAGTGGGTTCATGAGCGCCATATCCCTTTGGGCCGGATGAGCAAAATCGCCACGACAATGGCTAGCGCCAAGGTCTCCTTGTACACCGAGGAAA
Source organism: Verrucomicrobia bacterium UBA1319 (assembly GCA_002306985.1). GTDB lineage: Bacteria > Verrucomicrobiota > Verrucomicrobiia > Limisphaerales > UBA1319 > UBA1319. The sequence continues at coordinate 4,789 of DBTJ01000051.1, read as the reverse complement.
ACCACGCGCTGTATTGTTCCAATACCCCCAGTAAAATCCCGCTGGCCACGCCGCCCGCCGGATGTCCCAGCCCGCCGAGAATGGCGGCCGAAAAACCTTTTAAACCAAGCATCGTGCCGCGGTCATAGCTCATCGATAGGATCGGAGTTAAAAGCGCTCCTCCCAGGCCGCCGAGAAAGGCGCTCACGGCGAAGGCCAGCGCTGACATTTTATGCGTGTCCACACCGCACAACCGAGCGCCCAGCGGATCTTCCGAGCACGCCCGCATGGCGCGGCCCGTTGCGGTGTGCCGGAAAAAGAGCGCGAGCGCCGCCATGCAAACCGCCGCCGCCCCGAGCATCCACAGATTTTGGTATTCGACTTTGATCCCGCCCAGGCTGACGCTGCCCGGGGTGAGCGGGGGCAGATGGCAAGGATCGGTGCCCCAAATCAGGGCCGCCGCCGCGCGCAACACGATGGATACGCCGACGGTGATAATGACCAATATGGCTGGCTGCGCGTTTCGAGCCGGCCGGATGGCCAGGCGGTCCACTAACCAGCCTATGGCGGCGGCGCCCAGCGCTCCGATACAGATCGCCGCCCCGACGGGTACGGTGCCTTTGCCGTAAACCCAAGCCGACAATAGCCCGCCGATGGCCACAAACTCGCCTTGCGCGAAGTTGAGCACCCCGGTGGTGCGGTAGATGACGTTAAATCCGAGCGAGATCAGCGCATAAATGCTGCCGACCATGATCCCTTTCACGCACAACATGAAGGCGAATTCCCGCATCGTTCGCCCGCGAGCCTAATGCAGCCCCCGCCAAGATCAAGCTTGCTGTCGGAGTCCCGGGCCGAGTGATGCGGGTTGTACCCGGTGGGGGGCAGGTTTCTTCGCTCGATTGCCGCCAGCGCGGTTATTAAAAAGGCGGCACGCAAACGCTTGTTTGCGTCGCCTCTGGGTCCTTGGCTGACCATGACCACTCTGGCTCTAGATGGGGACGATGGAAAACTATCTTTTCGGTTTACGAACAAACCCATGTATCAGGCTTTAGACTATTATAGCGTTCTCAACACCAATTGCACGTTGATCTGTGGCTCCGGGGTTCGGAGCGCAAACTCGATTAGCCTCGAGTCATCGCCAGTTAGTTTGACGTCTGGTAAAGGCTTATTGAAGGAAGAAATCCACCAGCAGACCAAGCTGGGAATAAAAACCCTGAGCTGACCTGGGCTTAAATGTCAGGGAGATGACGCAAAGCGGTAAAAAATGGCTTATTTCGCTGCCGTCTTTGTCCGATGCCAAAACGGCAGAAACTCTTGCTGAAACAGTATCTCTTACCTTGGAGGGAACCCCGCTGAAAGAAGTCCTTAAGACTTACGAATCTTTATCCGGCACCCTGGAGGTCTATGAAACCCGCCACGCAGGTCCGAGTTTGGAGGTGATTCTATCCCTAAAGGTCAATGGCCAGATCACTAAAAACAGCGGTAAAACTCCTTGAGTTGATTTTGGCGGCGCCAGCCGGGATTAAGGTGGCAAAAGAGGCGGGTACGACCTGTTGGCTACCCGCGCCGACGGGGATGGGCGCGCAGGGAAAGCGATGATTTGGTTGAAAACCCACTTGACACTTTTAGCGAGGAGCGTCTATACCTAGCGTAGTTCTTTTACATATCACACCACTAATAGTGTGTTTTAAGTGAGCGAGTGCCCCACGCCACAGCTGGGGAGAATAGGGAAGCGGGTGTGAAACCCGCGCGGTAGCGCCGCTGTAACGAGAGACGAAACACCACAAAGCCACTGACCGTCAAGGTTGGCAAGGCCGGTGAAGTAGATAGACCTCGAAGCCAGAAGACCTGCTCGTTCACACTCATCAAGCCCCGGTTCCAACGAATCGGGCAACGATCGCGCCAACGATCGGATGAGGGAAGAGACGAGCCTTTATTCGCCCGCCTTCACTCCCTCGTGAGTGGAAGCGGGCTTTTTGTTGCCCGCGCCGTCACGGGTGATTTCCCTCAAGTACGCAACGCGGGCTGGCCCCCGCCCAAAGAAATCACCTGACATGCTGCATGAACAAATCGACGGCCAACTCCGGTTGGCGCAACTGGACCCGCTTCAAGGGCGGCAATTTTCCGTGCGCAAGCGCGACGGGCGCGTGGCCGCTTTCAACGAATCCCGCATTCTCCTCGCCATCGAATCCGCTTTCAAGGCGGACGCTGGCCTTTCGGCGAGCCAGACCCTGCCTCCGGAAAGCCAAGCCAACGTCTTGCGCCTCACCCAATCGGTGGTGCAGGCGGTCATCGCGCGGGCCGTGCAAGGCGAGGCTTTGGAGATCGAGGCCATCCAGGATTTGGTCGAAACGCAGCTGATGAATGCCGGCCATCATCGGGTGGCCAAACGGTACATTCTCTACCGCGAGGAACGGCGCAAAGCGCGTTTGGAACGCGATCTGGGGGAGCCGTTGGTATCCACGGTGTCCTCGGTGGATGAATACTTGAGCGCCGCGGATTGGCGGGTGAACGCCAACGCCAACCAGGGATATTCGCTCGGCGGGTTGATCCTCAACATCTCCGGCAAAGTGACCGCGAATTACTGGTTGCATCACGTTTACGGCGGCGAGATCGAGCGAGCCCATCGGGAAGGCGATTTTCACATTCACGACTTGGACATGCTGGCGGGGTATTGCGCGGGGTGGTCCCTGCGCCAGCTGCTGTGGGAAGGCTTTAACGGCGTGCCCAACAAGGTCGAAGCCTCGCCCGCCCGGCATTTGCGGTCGGCCCTCGGGCAGATGGTGAACTTTCTCGGCACCCTGCAAAATGAATGGGCGGGCGCGCAGGCGTTCAGTTCGGTGGATACCTATCTGGCGCCATTTGTGCGCCGTGAAAAGCTTGCCTACAATGAGATCCGCCAAGGTTTGCAGGAGTTCATTTACAACTTGAACGTCCCTTCGCGCTGGGGCACGCAGACGCCGTTCACCAATCTGACCTTCGATTGGGTATGCCCGGCGGATTTGCGCGACCAACTACCGGTTATCGGTGGTGAGGAAATGCCGTTTCGCTATGGCGAATTGCAGCCGGAGATGGATTTGATTAATCGCGCTTTCATCGAGGTGATGAGCGCTGGGGATACCAAAGGGCGGATTTTTACTTTCCCAATTCCCACGTACAACATTACCGAGGATTTCGACTGGAACCACCCGAATACCGAGCGGTTGTTCGAAATGACCGCCAAATACGGGCTGCCGTATTTTCAAAACTTTATCAACTCCGAGCTGAAACCCGGCATGGTGCGCTCGATGTGTTGCCGGTTGCAGCTTGATCTGCGCGAGCTACTCAAGCGTGGCAACGGCCTCTTCGGTTCGGCGGAGCAGACAGGTTCGGTGGGTGTGGTCACCTTGAATTGCGCGCGGTTGGGTTACCGATGCCGGGGTAACGCCACCCGGTTGTTCGCCGAACTGGACCGGTTGCTTGAACTGGCCAAGCAGAGTCTGGAACTGAAACGCCGCGTGATCGATGAGCGGATGAAAGCGGGGTTGTATCCGTTTACGCGCCGGTATCTGGGCACTCTGCGGAATCACTTTAGCACGATCGGCATCAACGGCGTTAACGAATGTATCCGCAACTTCACTTCCGATCATGAGGATATTGCCACCGAGGCGGGCGCGGCCTTTGGCTTGCGGCTGCTCGATCATTTGCGCGCTCGCATCGTCGGCATCCAGCAGGAAACCGGGCATTTGTATAACCTGGAAGCCACACCCGCCGAAGGGGCGACCTACCGGTTCGCGCGCGAAGATCGCAAGCGGTTTCCGGAAATCCTGCAAGCGGGCGCGCCGGAGGCGCCGTACTACACCAATTCGTCGCAATTGCCGGTCGGCTATACCGACGATCCGTTCGAAGCACTGGAAATGCAGGACGACCTGCAACGCAAATACACCGGCGGCACCGTGCTGCATCTTTACATGGGCGAGCGCATCTCCTCTGCCGAGGCCTGCATGAAGCTGGTCC
>DBTJ01000051.1:0-702 GCA_002306985.1 Verrucomicrobia bacterium UBA1319 | reverse complement strand
ACTACACCAATTCGTCGCAATTGCCCGCCGGTCAAACGGATGATCCTTTTGCCGCGCTGGAGCATCAGGAAGGATTCCAACGGCGGTACACGGGGGGCACGGTGTTTCATTTGTACGTGGGCGAGCGAATTTCCAGCGCCCGCGCGTGCAAGGAACTAGTGCGTCGCACGCTGACGCGGTTTCGCATTCCCTACATCACGGTTACGCCGACATTTTCGATTTGCCCGCGCCATGGCTATCTGGTTGGGGAACACGAGTATTGTCCCCAGTGCGACGCTGAGCAACGGCCTTCGGTGGCGGGTATTCCGGGCGAGATTCAACGGCAAACGTGCGAAATATGGACCCGGGTGATGGGTTATTATCGCCCGGTTTCGCAGTTCAATCGCGGCAAACAGAGCGAGTTTCAAGAACGACGGTTCTTTGCCGAGCCGTCCGAACCGCGAACGGAGCTTACTCTGGCGCAAGCATGAAGCGCGCGCCTGATGCGATGGTTAATGGAGGCGCCCATGAGCGCGAAACCGTGCGTCGCGCGCCGACGGGCGAAAGTGCGACGGCGGTTTGGCCTGAACTCATTCCGGTAGCCGGCATTCTACCGCTCACCACGGTCGATTTCCCGGGGCGGTTGGCGTTGACGGTTTTCACCCAAGGCTGCCCTTGGCGGTGCGGATACTGCCATAATGCGAGTTTGCGCCCGCTCGACGT
>DBTJ01000151.1:8979-13778 GCA_002306985.1 Verrucomicrobia bacterium UBA1319 | reverse complement strand
GTCAACCGCGCGTCAAAAGCCCCGTTGAAGGTGAGTTTCGGCGCTTGGGTTGATGGTTTGCGCTCCAACGCGGCTTCGATCCCTTCCTCCACAAAGCGCTCCTTGAGGTGCTCAATGGTGCGTGTGGTGATGCCCAAAGCTTGGGCCACGGCGGCAACTTTCCATGGGTCGCCGTGTGCTCCGGCATCGCACAGGAGCAATGCTCGTGCATGGATAAACTTGGATGCGACCGTCTTTCCGCTACGCGTCAGTGTCTCCAACTGGCGCCGTTCTTCCTCGGTAAGTGTAACTTTATATCGGGGTGCCATGCCCCAATCGTTGACCATCGGAAAATCCCCGTCAATATACGAATTAGATTATGTTACATGATACTAGGGGAAGATTTGGGGGAGTTTGAAACGCGGGCGTAAATCGAGCTTCAAAGGGGCGGGAGCAAAGCGAGGTTCAAAAGATGCGGTCCCGGATATTTGACCTGAATTTTTCCGCAAACCCCTCGATATGTTAACCCGGCAAGGCTGCCTGGCATGGTATCGCGGCTATCGCCAGGATTTCTCCACCAGTCGAAGCAACGCCGCTCTTGGAATCTTGAATATCATTCTTGAAATAGCGATTGGACAGCGAAGGCGATTGGACAATCCCGACCGGGTGCTCAAGCGGCAATCTCCATACGCCTCCGACGAAGACCGCCGGGTTGCAAGGAACGAACTGCCCGCGGATGAACAATTGGCCCATATCCGGCAATGCTTGGAAATCGACGAATCCGAAAACGCGGTGCGTTTCAAACCACTGTTGAACACAGGCTGCCGGGTGGAGTCGGCCGGAAACATTCTTTGGAAACATATCGATTGGGATCGGGGAGAAGTGCTCATTGCAAAAGCTAAAAGGGGTCCCTATCGGATTCCCTTGTTCCCGCCCTTGCGCCTATTACTGGAAAATCTCATAGTGTCCCGTGGTGAGATGTTACCCGACTCACCAGTAATCGGGATTAGATCGATTAAAAATCGTTGGTCAGGGCGGCCCGAAGCGCCATAAAGGCACGGACAAGTTTTGTCCGTTTCTTAGTCCAAAATTATAGTAGACCGAGGCAAGGTATCTGGAATTGGACTAGGTAGAGTATTCCCCTGGCGCCGAGGAAGACCGGGTGGTGGCGGGTTGGCCGTGGCGGCCCCCCAGCAGTGCGAACTGGACATTAGCAGCGTAGCCTTCTTGCTGGGCATATTGCCTGAACTCCGAAGTGGTCTTGCAACCGGTTTTCGCGGTCAACCGGCGTCGATAGGTCTCCACGGAGCGGACTCCAATGTTAAGTTGAAGCGCGATTGCTTTACGCCCGCAACCTTCCGCGATGCATTGCAGTACCTGCCGCTCGCGCGGCGACAACGGGATATGTGCGGAAAGCCCCGTTTCAACCAAGGAGGCGTGGTAATCGCTGAAAATCATCAACAAGATGCTGCGACTGGCGTAGAAATGTCCGTTGATCAGCTGGCTGACGGCTAAAACTAAATCGGTTTGGGCTTCCGCTCGCAAAAGGTAGCCTGCCACCCCCTTTTTGATGGCGGAGCGGATGTCCACCAAGTTGGCGTCGGGAGCCAGGATCAAAATGCGCGTGGCGGGACTTAGTCGCAGAATTTGCTCGATAAGCTCGTCCCGGCTAAAATCGGGCAATTCGTGGCTAATAAGCACCACCTTGGGCTGGGCTTTGCGTACTAGGCTAAACAAAGCCGCACTTTCGCTAGCAACACGCAAGTTCCAGGCGGAACTGGAGTCTTGGAGTAACGAGGCGATTTCGAGACTAAACGAAGGCCGGTGTGAAACCAATAATATCAGTTCATTCATGGCTGGAATGACCCTCCAAGCACTTTCGCAAAAGTCTGGACAATGTTTTTAGGTCAAAAGGTTTGGAAAGAAACTCCATCGGCCCATCAAGGGCCTCCTCCGGTTGGAGCGATTCCGGGCTATAGCCGCTCATGAGGATCACTTTTAACCCTGGTTTTAGTTGTCGAAGCTGGCGGGCTAAACGGGTGCCGGTGATCCCCCCCGGCATAATCATATCGCTGAGCAGCAAATCGATGTCCAATCCAGATTCATGGAAAAGGGACAACGCTTGCGCGCCATTCATGGCGTCGATAACTTGATATCCTTGGCCGCGCAGTGCTTTGCAGACTTGTATGCGGATAGCGCCGTCGTCTTCCACAAGTAAAATCGTTTCGGTGCCACGACTTTCCGGAGACTCGCATTGAGGATCGGACGATGGGCCAGCAGGCACGGACAAGGGTATGTAAATGCAAAAGGTAGTGCCTGTGCCTACGGCGCTGAGCACTTCGATCCATCCCTTATGCTGTTTGACAATGGCATAGACCGTTGCCAACCCCAGCCCGGTGCCTTTGCCCGGCTCTTTGGTGGTGAAAAACGGTTCAAAAATCCGTTTCAAAGTGTTTTCATCTATGCCACAGCCTTCGTCGGCCACTTGTATCAACGCGAACGAACCCACCCACCCCTGGGGATGGATGGACAGGGCTTCGCGAGATAAATCCACCCGGGAAGTGATCAATTGCAGTTTTCCCCCATGGGGCATGGCATCGCGCGAATTGACGCATAGATTCATCACCACCTGCTCGATCATACCGGGATCGGCGAAAACCCAGAGATCCACCAGTGCCGGTTCAAAAGTGAATCCAATCTGCTCGCTCAGGAGGCGCTGCAGCATCTTGATTTCATCGGCCAGCAACTGGTTTAGCTCCAGCCGTTTGGATTGCATCACATTGCGCCGGCTGAAAAGCAGTAATTGCCGGGTCAGGTTGGCGGCCCGTTGCGCGCCTTTTTCCAATTCCTCCAGCCCGTCGGCCACTTCCGACGTCAACTCCCGGCTCGTTTTTAGTAATTCTATTTGCAGAATGTTGGCGGCCAGGATGTTATTAAAATCGTGGGCCACTCCGCCCGCGAGCTGGCCGACCGCCTCCATTTTTTGCGCTTGCAGGAGCTGGGATTCGAGCTCGCGTTGCTCGGTGCAATCTTGCAGGCATAGCACCACTTTAGCCTCGCCTTGCACTTGAATCAGCGAAATTGTAGTTTGGATATGAATTTCACGCTGGGGGGAAATCCCGACTAAAAACATCCGACTGCGCACTTGGCGCCGCGGTTTACCCGTGGCAAACGTTTCCAGCATGGCATTTCGAAGCGGGCAGGAGCCGCACTTGACGCTGAAGCCACATCCGCCTGGATGGTCTAGGGCGTTGATACAGCCCAATATTTTTCCGGGGCCTTCATGTTGACAGATATCAAAATGATGCGGAATAAGTTCTTGCATCGCCCGATTGACACGCTCGACATGGCCATTCCGGTTGACAATGCACATCATGATGGGGGTGCCATCGTAAATTGCCGCTAGCTCGGCCTGGTTGCGGAGGAGCAGGTGTTCCGCCGCCTTAGCCTGCGTCGTGTCGATCAAAAATCCTTCCAGCCCGTTAATTTGTCCATCCCGCGCCACCGGCCGCAGGGTGAACGAATGCCACGCGGTGGAGCCGTCTTTCAAGCGTCGAGAGACCTCGCCTGAGTCAATCTGGTCGCCGGCCAGCACGCGAGCCACCAAGTTTTCGGCTTGAGCGAGATCTTGCTCGGTCTGGGTGGCGGAAAAGTGGAGTCCGATCACTTCTTCCGGGCTGGTAAAACCGTGCAGGCGCAACCAAGCGTCGTTGACGTGGCGGTAGCGACCCTCCCGGTCGATGTAAAAATAGCCCGCCGGAGTGGTTTGGAGGATTTCCAGCAAACGCTTGCGGCTGGCCCGGACTTCCTCCTCCGCCAGCACGCGATCGGTGATATCGGTGAAGATGCCCGCGAATTGTCCATGCCGGGGGCTATAGACGTTGATTTCAAAGTGGCGTCCCAAATCCTGGTTGTAACGCCGGTATGTGCCCGAGTTTCCCGAGAGCGCCACTTGGATGTAGGTTTCAATCCAAAACCGTTCCAAATGGGGCATGACTTCCAGCACTCGGCGGCCCGTCACCTGGCCAGCTTTTAAACCGATCAATTGCTCGAACGCCGGATTGACATTCAAAAACTTGAAATCCACGGCCTGGCCCGCGTCGTCGAGCACGATTTCGTGCAAGGCAAAACCGTCGACCATTTTTTCAAACAGCAGCCGGAATTGAGTTTCACTTTCTTGGAGGGCGGCGGCCGCTTGTTTTTGCTCGGTAATATCCCAAAGCACCCCGTCGATTCGCGTCGCCCGGCCCACTTCATCGCTCTCGATCCTGGCCCGTGAAGAAATATGGCGGAAGCCGTCTCCCGGCGCGAGCACCCGGAAGTCTTTTTCGTAAGTGACGCCGGTTTCGAGGGTGTTGGACAGGGAATCCATCAGCGCTTCCTGATCCTCCGGATACACGCGAGCCAGGAACTCCGCATGGGTGCCGCCGAACGTTTTCAAATCCAAGCCCAGCAAAGCGGCGGCGGGTTCGTCAAAATGCCGTTTTCCTTCCTGAATGTCCCAGGACCAGGTGCCCATGCGCGCCGCGCGCAAGGCCAAATCGCGGCTGGCCAGGCTTTCGCGCAAAGCCCGCTCGACTTGCCGCTCCTTGGTTTGATCGCGAAAAATAAGCACCGAGCCCACAATCGCGCTGGCATCATCCTTGATCGGGGCGGCGGCATCGGCAATCGGACGTTCGACTAGATCCCGGGCTATCAAACACGTGTGGTTGGCTAATCCCACCGTGATGCCCTGGCGCATGGCGATGCTGGCGGGATTCACCACCGGTTTCCGAGTTGTTTCATGCACAATTCGGAAAACCGTTTCGAGCGGCTTTCCC
>DBTJ01000151.1:418-8711 GCA_002306985.1 Verrucomicrobia bacterium UBA1319 | reverse complement strand
TCGGGAGCCGTCCAGCCCGTGAGTTTCTCCGCCACCGGGTTCATAAACTCCACTTGCCCGTACACGTCGGTGGCAATGACCCCATCCCCCACGCTCATTAAAGTAATGCGGCAACGTTCTTCGGCTTGCCGCTTTTCGGCTTGAACCGCCACGAGGGTGCGATAATGGACCTTGGCTTGCCGCTGAAACCACACCAAGTTAGACGAAGCCAACAAGGCGAGGGAAAGCACCAAGACGACGACGATCATGGCGGCTCGGAATTTCCAAGAACCCAAGGCCTCGGCGGCGTCTTCCTTAGTCACCAAGAACCACGGAGTGCCGGGAACCGCCTGCAAAGAGGCGATCACTGGCACCCCCCGATAGTCGCGGCCCCGCACCAAGCCGGTGCGGCCCAAAACCGCCATCACCGCCGGCACATTCGTCTGGCTCAAGGGAATGCTAAAGTTCAGCGCGGTATGGGCGCGGTGCCGCAGTTCGTTGAGGAATAGCGCCTGGCTGCCGTCCTTGCTAACGAGTAGAGTTTCCACGCTCCGGCTCGATTCGAGCTGATTTTGAATCAAGGGGTAAAGCGCCAGGCGCGCGTCATTTCGGAAAATAATCGCACCCACCGGTTGAGTGGCGTTGCGTTCATGGTGGTATAAGGGCGCGATGGTGTCCAGGCAAGGGATGCCGTTGGCGTCGGGTTCAAAATTGGAAATCACCGGGCCTTGCTCCAAAGCGGCGCGCAGCGCCTGGCGGGTTTGAGCGGAGAGCGGTGCGAGCGCGGGATTTTGGCTAAAACGGATCTCGCCGCGGACATCCGTTAAAAAAATATTCGCGTAATGATAATGGCGCCCCACGCTGCGCAGCGTATTTTGCAAATCGACCGGGACGTTGGCTGAGGAGCCCGCCATCAGCCATTGGACGGTTTGGGCCGATTGCGTGTTAGCCTCGGTCCATTCTTTGGCTTCGTCCAATTGGCTGCTCCGCCAAGCCAGAATTTGGGCGATTTTAAAGTCTTCCACCGCGCGCAAGCGGCTTTCGGCCTTTTGGAGGATTTGCCCGTGTTGCGAATAAAGAAAGAAGCCGCCTCCCAAAATCAGCCCCAACACAGCCAAAACCATGGGAAACAATAATCCCAAGCGAGGCGTCGCGTTTTGGCCCATGGTGAGAGAATTCGCCATACAAGCCAAAGCCTAGGGTTTCCGCTGACATCTGTCTGTCAGGCAATCCCTACATCCTCTGTCAGGTTATTTTGACATTAGAATGACATTAGAATCAAGCGCTTTCCCCTGAAACCCTCCATAAGAACTTAAGCTTCAGGCGTAATACCATGCGAAACCGCGAATTTAACTAGGCCGCTAAAATCTTTCAGCTGTAGCTTTTCCATAAGCCGGCTGCGATAGGTTTCCACGGTTTTAATCGAAAGTGTCAGGCGCGCGGCCACCGTGGCGTTCGAATGGCCTTCCACCACTAATTGCAGCACCTCGCGCTCCCGTTCACTCAAGCTTTCCAGGGGGCTAAGCGCGGCGGCTGTATCGCGCAACCGCACAAACTCGGCGGCCACCATATCGTTGATACGCTCGCTCAAATAGCGTCTGCCCGCGTGTACAGCGCGCACGGCTCGGGCTACTTCCAAGCCGGCTGATTCCTTGACAACATAGCCGGTGGCGCCCGCTTTTAAGGCGCGGAACACGTGTTCGCTCGTCTTATGCACCGAAAGAATGACCACTCGCGTGGCGGGCAAGAGTCGGCGCAATTGAATGGTCGCGTCGACGCCGTTCAATTCCGGCATGCCAATATCCATCACCACCACATCCGGGCGCGACTTCTGCGCCACGGCAATGGCTTGCCGGCCATCGTTCGCACGCCCCACCACCTGCATATCCGGCTGCGTTTCGAGCAACGCTTTCACGCCATCGCAAACCACCGCATGATCATCCGCCAAAACTACTCTAATCACCATGTTCTTTGTTCTGTTTTCTGTTCTGGCTTCCTGTCAGCCTTGAGAGCCATTTTTTACGCCCATTCACTATGGGGAGTCCAGGGAAGAAAAATCAACCACGATCTCAGTGCCCTGTCCTGGAGTGGAATGCAGGTGCCACTTGGCGCCAATCCCTTCCGCACGCTCTCGCATAGTCGCCAGGCCCCAGCTGGTTGGCGGCTCGGCGGGATTGAACTTGGACGGGGTGAACCCGATGCCATCGTCGCGAATCGATACGTTGAGCCCAGACGCGGTGGTGCGTAATTGGATGTATACATGTTGCGCCTGGGCGTGGCGCGCCACATTGGTCAGCGCCTCCTGCACGATGCGAAAGACCGCGGTTTCTATCGTGGCGTCCAGGCGGGGAAAATCGGGAACGCTTTCCACCTCGATCCGCAGGCCGGTGCGGGCCTCGAACTGCGCCCCTGACCAGCGCAACGCCGCCGCCAGGCCGTAATCATCCAGAACGGCGGGACGTAGATCCGCAATCACATTTCGCAGGTGATCCATAGTCTCGTTGACCAGCCCCATGGAGTCGTCCAGCCGGTTCAGGGCATTTCTCCCCGGGGTTCGCAGAATTTCATTGCGGATGATTCCCAAGTTGATGTTGAGCAAGGTCAGGTTTTGGCCCACCCGGTCATGCAAATCCCGGGCGACGCCCCGGCGGGCGCTTTCTTCAGCTTCCACCAACCGGCGGGAAAGCGCCTGCAACATTTGACGCGACTGGTATAATTGAACCTCCGCTTGTTTGCGGGCGGTGATATCCTCCAGGCACAAAAGCACCCGGGGGCAATCCACCACCTTTAAATGGGCTGCCGACACCAGGAGCGTGTAAGTTTGCGTCTGGCCGCCGAGGTTTAACGTTAAGCATTGTTCCACCATAGCTTGGCTTTGGCCGGTGGCGAGCGTCGTGTTGATGGCCGCGAGCAAAGCGCAGTTTGCGCAGGCGCTCCGGCGGTCTTCCCCCCGCGTGAGATCGCACACGCAGCCAATGGCGGCACAAATGCGCTTGCCGGTGAGAAGGTTTTCCGGCTGCCTCGCAAATTCCACGAACCGTTTGTTGCACTGCAACAATTGATGATCTTTATCGAGCAGGCAGAGTAAAAATGGCGCATGATCTTGAATGGTGGCGAGTTCGGTTTCCCGTCGCCGCAAGGCGCATTCGGTTTTCCGTTGCCGGGAAACATCGGTGAGGACGGCCACGAATAGGAGATGGCTTTCTTCCGCGTCCCACGAAGGCGTCAAAGAGATCCGATTCCAAAAGCACGCGCCATCTTTGCGGTAGTTAAGGATTTCCAGGGAGATGGGGTGTCCCGAGAGGGCTGCCGCCCGCAACTGGGCCACCGCGTGCGGGTCGGTGTCCTGGCCTTGCAGAAACCGCATATTTTTCCCCAGCACTTCTTGCCGCGAATATCCGGTGAGTTGTTCAAACCCTTGATTGACGTACAATAGCGGGCTGTCTTTGAAGACGGATCCAATCAGGCAGATGCCTTCGTTGGATGCGTCGATGGCTCTTTCCCTCAGGCGTAAATTTCTTTCCGCCGTTTTGCGGTCCGTGATATCCAGAAACGCCCCGACCAGACCCGTCAGTTGGTTAGCCTCGTCGTAAAAAGCCCGTTTGGCAAACAACACGAACCGCCGTTCGCCCCTGGTGTCTCGCACGGTGCCCTCATAGTTTTGAGTGTCCTGCGGGTTTTGCGTTAGTTCTTGATCTTTATGGGCATAGAAGCGTGACATTTTGCAGTCCCACAATTCATCGACCCGTTTGCCTTTGATCATGTCCTGGCTCAATCCGGTGATTTCCGTAAAGGCGGGGTTGCACCCCATGTAACGGCCGGCGGCATCCTTGTAGAACACCGGTATGGGCATGGCGGCCAGCAGGGTTTCGCTAAACTTGAGATGCCGCTGAGTGAGGGCTTGCGCCGCCTGCAACGCGGCCTCCACCTGTTGGCGCTGAGTGATATCCCGGCCAATGACGGACGCGCCGATGATGGCGCCATCGGCGTCCATCAAAGGCGAGATGGTTAGTGAAACCTGGATCAAGGCGCCGTCTTTTTTTTGGCGGGTGGTTTCAAAATTGCGGACGTGTTCACCCGCCTTGATTTTGCCGAGGATGTACACCGCGTCCCCTTGGAATCCGGGCGGGGCTAGTTTGGCGAAGGGCTGGCCCACGACTTCCGACTCCAGGTAGCCGTACATGCGGCTCGCGCCCACGTTCCAATTCGTTATGATGCCCTCCAGGTTTTTGACGATAACGGCATCGTCAGTATGCTCGACGATGGCGGCCAGCCGGCGATACTCGTCTTCAACCCGTTTCAGCGCGGTGATATCGCGGGAACTGGCCACCACGCCGGCGATCTGACCCCGCGCGTCACGGTATGGAAAATAGGTGATCGTTAAAAAGCGCCGCCCCACCACGGGATAGGTGAACCAATCTTGGAAGGTGACGGTTTCCCCTCGCAGGCAGCGGTCGAACTTGGGCCTCACCTGTTGCTGGAAGATGGTTTCACCGAGGTATTCCGCCACGGATCGCCCCAGCAGTTGTTCCCGGGGCAGACCCGAGTATTTTTCATATACGGGATTGATAATGCGGTACCGATATTCCACATCCAAAAAGGCCACGCCATCGGGGGTGTTGGAAATGATATTTTCATAGCGCCGCAACTCCTCCTCAGCCCGCTTTTGCTCCGTGATGTCCAGTATGACCCCGAAAGCCTTCGTGGTTGCCTCACCGGAGGCAACCGAAAGCTCCCCATGCTCGCAAACATGCCGGATTTCCCCAGAGGGCAGCACAATGCGGAAATCGCAAAAATAGGTTCGAACTTTTTCGCGGCTCTCCGCCATGGCGCGCTCCACCCGGGGCCGGTCCTCCGGGTGTACCCGAGCCAACATCAACGCCAGACTGGCGGTATGATTTTGGGGGTCATAGCCCAGGATGCGCCAGGTTTCCTCCGACCATTTCACCTGACCGGTGAGCAGATCGCTTTTCCAATAGCCCAAGCAGGCCAGGCTTTCGGCTTGGCGAAGATTGGCCTCGCTCTCCCTCAGGTTTTCCGCCAACTCTCGACGGACCAAGGAGGCTCCAATTTGGGGGGCGAGCATTTCCACGAATTGGATTTGCTGCTCATCCAGTCCTTCGGTATCCGGAGCGGCCAGATAGATCAGGCCCCAAGTGTGCTTTTCGGCGCGAATAGGAACTATAGCCAAGGATTCGTGCTGACCCTGGAATAAGCTGCCGCCACATGCCGATCGATCCGCTTCCGTCATTTGCCGTAAAAACTTGGATAAATGCGAGGCATAGAAGCTCCCGCGGGGGGTCAAGGCCAGCTGTTCGCAAGGTTTTGGCTTTGCTTGCGCCAGCCGGGCGCAAATGCATTGTTTTTGGTCGAGCAAGGATTCGCTGTTATGCCAAAACGTTGCATCAAACCCTTTGCCGGATTGGCAATTCACGCGCCCATCCTCACCCAATAAGCGAATTCCCACGCTGGGACAACGCACCCACGACCGTAACAACTCAACCAACTGGTCAGCATAGGATTGGGGGTTAAGCGCCTGATTTCCAAGGGTTAGCAAGGTGATGGTTGCGCGAAGTAATTCCTCATACTTCTTGCGCTCTGAAATATCCAATATCGAGGTCACGCGCACGGGCCGACCGCCATATTCAATATAGCGCGCCCGAGCTTCCGCCGAGACCAAACTACCGTCCGCTCGTTGCAGGCTATGCTCATAAGGCCCTTCCTCGCGGGCCGCCACTTTTTGACGCACCAATTCCCGATGCACCGGAGCCACAAAATCCAGCACGGGCCGTCCCAACAAATGCTCCACTTTCAATCCCAGTATTTCGGCTAAACGCGGGGTGGCGTCGATAATAATGCCATTGTCCTCAATACTCATGCCCTCATGGGAGGAGCCGGCAAGAGCGCGGAACCGGTTTTCGCTCTCCAGCAAAGTTTGAGGAACTCGCCGGGACTTGGTGATGTCGGTGATCATGGCTAGCGAACCTTGGAATTGGCCTGCGGCATCCAACAGCGGGGCGGCGTGCACCAACATCCATACGCGCGGACCATGCGGAGCTGGCCATTGAATCTCGTAGGTTTCGCGCTTGCGGCTTTCCTGTCGCCGCATATGCCGTCGAAAGGATATCGGCACTTTACCATCGAAACATTCCGTGATCGGGCGGCCTAAAAGTTGACTGGAATCCGCCCCCAGCATTTCGCCCATGGATTTGTTGGCATAAACGATTCGCCAACGGCGGTCAGTCTGCAAAATGCCCTCACCCGTTGTTTCCGCGATCAAGGCATTGCGTGGTTGACTGACATCCGTTGGGCGGGGAGCCGACGGAAACCCAACCGCGGTCATGACCCAGAGGCGGTCGCCAGCTAAATTCAAAGCATGGATGGTGACCGCTAGCGATAAACCGCGACCGTCTTTCGTCCGAAAAAACCGCGTCTGGGACGGAATAGGCAAGGTGGGGGCGTCCCCAAGCGCGGCTTCCCCGTCCCACCGGGACTCGCAAGGATTCGTTCCACTGAGCTCGTCGAGCGAGTATCCCTGCACCCGGCAGGCGGCCGGGTTGGCGACCAGACACACCTCGCCTTCCGGGGTCAGAATCCACATAGGCAGCGGACTGTCCGCAAAGAGCAATCGATAAAAATCGATCGAGGTGATGGTTTCAGAATTCCACCGAATCATAGGGCCTACTGGAACAAGTTTTTGGATTCTCCTCTAATCCATCGGCACTTTCATAAAAGAATTTAGAAGGGCTTGACCTCCGCGAATTCTTCGAGGAACCGAAGGTTAGCGCACTCTATACGCCAATCCACAAGCGCTTGTCGAGCGTCTTTCTTAGCCTCCCCGGCCTCCCCCGGGCACGGGTCATGCGTCACCCCAGTTAAAGACTTAAAGTCGCGAACGGCGGCGGGCAACCTCACGTACACAGCTTGTACGTCAACTTTGAGGTTTAGTAGTGGTTTACCCTGCCGATAAAACTCACAGTCGAAGCTGAAATGGCCTGACACCAGCGGCCAGGAATGCTTGCCGCGCTGGTTTACCAAGCGTTTGATCACGGCCTTTGACAGCTTTCCAGACCCTCGCCAACGCCGGTGATTTCGGATGGCGGGTAGCCACGGTGGGCAAAGCGCCATAACGGCATATTTTCATCGGTTATGATATACATGTGTTTAGCTAATAGAAATCCAAATCGGTCGCAAATCTCGGGGCCTGGAATAGCCTGGCGGCAACCCCACGCGCCCAACGAGGCCGGGCCGGATTTGCGCGGGTGCCTCGGTTATTCTCCGCGCGCGCGGAAAGCGCCAGCATGCTTGATCGTCGCGGAGGGACTCATGGCCGCCGATGGAATCGAGCTCTCCCCCCTGAATTGGGCCGCAAAACTCCTAGGTAATAAGCCCGCGGCGCGGCCAAAGGCCGGGGCCAAGCGCGGAGTGACCTGGGATAATTGCGACCTCAACCCACAACGCCACCTCGCCTGCCCCTTTCCCCCGACCGCTTGGCCCGCAGCCCCAACCCCATCAACCAGGCCTGTGATCCCCCAAAACCCCTAACTCAAAATATGAAAACCATGACCATCGGAAAACGTATTACTATCGGATTTAGTGTAGTGCTCGTCATTACCCTCATCTTAAGCCTTTTCACCATCGGCCAAACCCGGGTGATTCGTTCGCAATTTGCGTACGTTTCCACCAACGCCGTGCCATCTCTGCAACACCTGGCGGAGATGCACGCGGGCGTAGAGTCCATATTATGTGACATCTACCGGCATATCGGCAGCCAAACGCTTCAAGAAAAAACCAGCTTGGAAGCGGTGATGAAAGCGAAATCGGCCGATAACAGCGATGACATGGCCGCGTATGAAAAGCTGGCCGACTCGGAACAAGAACTGAAACTCGTGGCGGAACTCAAAACCACACGCGGCCAATACCAGCAGCAACGCCAGGAAATTCTGGAGGCCAGCCGCCAGGCCACCAACACGGAGGCTTCATTACGCTTATTTGCGCAAGCCAAGGCCCAGCTTGATCCCACTGCTGTCGCCTATGTTGAAACCTTAAAAAAACTCGTCAAGGAAGCAACCAACGGAGTGTTCCAAGCTTCCCAAACGACCACCACCGCCATTCGCCGCACGACGCAAGGTGTTGCCGGCGGTTCCGCGCTAGCCACCGTGCTGAGCATAGTCTTGGCGATCCTGATAATTCGCAAGGTATCCCAATCTTTGTATTCGGTCAGCGCTACCTTGGATGATGGCTCCACCCAAGTGGCCGCCGCCGCCGGGCAAGTGTCCGGCTCCAGCCAATCCCTGGCCGAAGGCGCCAGCGA
>DBTJ01000151.1:0-168 GCA_002306985.1 Verrucomicrobia bacterium UBA1319 | reverse complement strand
TGGCCGAAGGCGCCAGCGAACAAGCGGCCTCTTTGGAGGAGACCAGCTCTTCGCTTGAGGAAATGTCAAGCATGACCAAACAAAACGCCAGCAACGCCCATAAAGCCAATGACCTGGCCAAAGAGGCCCGCGCCGCCCCCGAACGCGGCGCCCAAGATATGAACCACA
>DBTJ01000198.1:13445-13606 GCA_002306985.1 Verrucomicrobia bacterium UBA1319 | reverse complement strand
GCATTCCTGCAGTTGCTTGGGGGGCTGGGATTCCAGGCGCAACCGGCTGCGAACGCGGCTGGCCAGGGGCAAGAGGTCGGGCGTTTCCAGCTGGGTGGCCAAGCGCTGATCGCCCGCCAGGACAATGGTGAGGATGGAACGGGAGTCCAGGTCGGCGCTGG
>DBTJ01000198.1:0-13305 GCA_002306985.1 Verrucomicrobia bacterium UBA1319 | reverse complement strand
CCAGGCGCAAGCGGCTGCGTACGCGACTGGCGATGGGCAAGAGATCGGGTTCCTCCAGGCGAGCGGTCAGACGCTGATCGCCGGCCAGAATGATGGTCAGGATCGAGCGGGAGTCCAGGTCGGCGCTGGCCAGCAGGCGCAGTTCCGACAAGACCGGGGCGTTCATTTCCTGGGCTTCGTCAATGAGCAGCACGGGCCGGTAAACGGCCGCCTCGATATGGGCCAGCCATTTTTCCCGGAGGGTTTGGGCGCTATGCCAGCGATTGTTGGGCGAGAGGGCCACGCCGAAGAGGTGGCCCAGTTCGCGGTAAAAGTCGGCCATTTTAGCCTGCGGCCGGGTTAAGGCGCCCACACTCACATCCCGCAGGCCGCTTAAACGCTCGGCCAGGATGCGCAGCGCGGCGCTTTTGCCCACCCCGGGATCGCCCACGACAAGGGCAAAGCCGCCCTCGCCAGCCTGGTGCTCGAGCCGCCAGCAAAAACTTTGAATCGGGGGTGGAACCCACAGGGCGGCGGCGGGCACCTGGGAGGAGAAGGGGTTGAACTTGAGGCTGTATAAGTTAAGGAGCCGTTTATTCATGAGGGGTTTTCCGGGGTTTGAGTTTCAGGCAGATAGGCTGGCGGCAAGCCGGTGAGGGCGTATTGGTGGATGATTTTTTGCAATAAGGGGGCCATGCCCGCGGGCGGCGGGGGCGACTGCGGCGCGGAGCTTCTGGGCGCGCGCAAGCCCCCGGCATTCTTTTGTTTATCCTGGGGATACAAACGGCAGAGGATGGCGCCGGTTTTGGGATCAGCCAGATGCACCACACTCAAGTCCCACGAGGCGTAACGCACGCAGACCTCGATCAGGTGGCCGTACCGGGAGGGGATTTCAAACCGGACGCCCTTTACGGTTAGCGTGCCGTCACTGCGGCGCTGGCGGCGGCGCGCTTCGAGGGTAAAAGCCAGTTGCAGCTTTTCCGTGGCTGGACAAGGCTGAGCCACATTTTTATCGTTGAGAAAACGCTGCAAGGGCGTTTGGCCGATTTCCGAATGGACCTTGCGGTTGTATTCCAACTCGGCCCAGGCCAGACTGGCTTCATTGAGTTGCTCCAGCGTTAAATCGGCAACGCCTTCAAGCATGGGCAGCAAGCGGCCCTCGACCTGCCCCCAAAACACCTCCTGCTTGCCGTTCTGAAACGGGGAATATGGCAACGTGTTTTCCGCGAGGATGCTCAGCCGGGCCAGCCCCTGTTCGGTTTCGGCGGCGACCATCGCGCCGCCATTGTCAAACAGCAGGGAGCGGGGCAAATCCCGCTTTTGAAAAGCCTGGCTTAAACCGTGGCAGAGTTCCCGGGCGCCTTCGGCCAGATACCATTGCAGATGGCAGCAGAGCCGGGAGTGGTCGTCGAGTATCCCCAGTAAAAGCGGATAGGCCCATTGGCCCTGGGGCCGCAGCACTCGGCGGGAGCCATGATGAAAATCCAAATGCCAGAGCCCATTGACATATTCGCTCTCGTAACTCCGGATCTCCCGGGCCTCATAGTGGCGTTCGGCGGCTTGGGCGCCCGGACTATGGACCGGTCCCCGGCGGGGACGTTTGCCGAGTCCGTGGTTTTTCATATAACGCCAGATCGAAGGATAGGAGGGCATGGGGCCGAGGGCCGGTTGTTGCTCCACGACCACGGCCAGGTTGTCAAAATGAAGCCGGTAACTCCAACTGGGATGCTGGCGGTGTTGCTCCACCAACCGCAAAGCCAGTTCGGGCGGGAGCGCCCGATGGGCTCCGTGATCGGAGCGGATTTTGCGTTTGAGCGCTTCGACCGGCCCGGCTTGGGCCGCGAGGGCTTGGTAATACCATCGCTCGATGGTGGAAAGCCCAAACTGGGCCCATTGGCCGGAAAGGGGATGCCGCCACTTTTTGGCGGCCAGTTCTTGGAGTTGCGCCTGCAGTTGCCCACGGGCGGGCGGCGCGGCTAACAGCGGCCCGATCACGCTGAGCCGAAAATGGGCCCAGCGCTCCGGCGCACGCAAGGGGGACGGTGATTCAGTCATCGGATGCCTTATTTTTTGGTTTTTCCACCCGTTCAGTGGTCTGGCCTCGGTTCTACACCCACAGCTGGGGCGGCGTCGCCCGGCATCCTCTGCGGGAAAAAAGGCCTCCCTCAAAGAGACCGTGACCAAGGGCTCGAACCGGTGGTCACGGGCGAGATGAATTTAAGCAGCTCCAGCAAACGGTCCCGGCGATCCACCCCGAAGGCTTCGCACAACGAGGCGGGCAAGGCTTTCGGATCGATCGGCGGCAGGAAGCGGGCCCGGGCGGCTTGCCAAAAGGAACTCCGCGCGAAAGCCTGCAACCACCACTCCCGCCAACGTTCCACCGTGCGCCGGTCCACGCCTAAGCTTTCCCGCAACGCCCGCAGTCGTTGTGGCGTGATCCCGTGGCGCACGGCCGAAACCAGCACCACGACCGGGCTCCAGTAAACCTTGCGGCCCAGAAATCGGACCGAGGGCGGGGTATGCCGCTTGCGGCAGCCTTCTTGAGCGCAGCAAAAACTATCGCGGAACACCTCCTCCTCCCGCTTCCGATCCTGCTCGGGCAAACCCCGGGGCTTGCGCCGGTAATCGGCGCGGTGCAAATGGCCCGAGCAGTACTGACAACCCTCCTGCCGGCACTTTTCGGCCACCTCGGCATCGACTTTTTCCAGCAATTGAGATAAAACTTGATCCGCCAGGTGACACTGGCACCAGTTCTCTGCCTTCTGAGTTTTCACACCTTACGAAGCAGAGAAAAACCCCCGCGAGGCAAGCCTTCACGGGGGTCCTATTTTTACGCCGCCAGCCGATTTCAATTATCTTGAGGGATGGGTTCCGTTTCCGTCGAAAACCGTGAAAGAAATCCCGAAGTTAAGCCTCGCGCTGCGTGGAAAGGCTCAAACCCAGTAATGAAGACGTCCCGGCGGCACCCCTCGTTCTCGCGCAAAACGCTCCAGTCCCATGCCGCTTTGGCGGTAGGCCGCGACCACCAAGTTCATCTCCTGGTTGTTTTTATTCGAATTTTCATTGATGGCGTTATTCATTCTCCCATCTTAGCCGCCACCACCGGGCTGTATAGAATGCATCCCCTTTGACGCTTACAAAACAGCAAGATTCAAGGCTTGATTAAAAAAGTCTGCGGGCTATCGCAATCGGGGGCGCTTCAAAACCGATATCATGTTTCGTTTCTGGAACCTTGACATTTATCCAGATATATTAACATATGTAACATGACATTCAGAAATAATCTAGTAATATTGAGAAGTATAAAATATCGACAAAAGATTTAAGCCCGAAGACGGCGTCGGGGCGGATCGTTAAAGACAACAGCGGAGACGAGAAAAAGCATAAGGCTTATCCTTTGCCCCTTTACATCATCCAGCGGCAGCCGATTGGCGGTCGCAGTTTTTTGCCTCGCGTCGGAAAAAGCGACTCTAGTGCGCATCAGCCCCGCTGCAAATAGCCGCGAAGGTTAAGTGCGCACTAGAGGGTAACTACTCTATTATCTAGTTTGTGCTAGAAATAGACTGTAGCCGATGAAAACGGTTGCGGTCTATTTCTACTTTTTGTCCGTCATCAGTTTGGCGGCAGCGGCTTGTTGCTTTCTTTCGGATTCCGCATTGGCCTTGAGATGTTTTTGAGACACTTTCTTATGAATAGACTTGGGAGATTTATCGCCCATAAACAAGTATCCTTTCGTTTTTATTTACTTACCCGGCTCCAAATCCCTATGCCGGGATGGTTCCAGCATATGCGCCATCCTTTAGAATGGCAAATATGAAATTTTGAGCAAAACCAGCGTTCATGCCTGAAGAGGATTTCAGAGTTTAGGGCGTTGGCGGGTCACGAAAGCCATAGCCAAGGCTAGATTGTCATCGCCCATGGCGGCTTGAAAATCCGTCAAGGATGGGTGCTAAGGTTTGGAATGGCGGGCGCGCCAGCGCATGAAAAGACTGAGGACCAAACGGCGGAGCCTGCCCAGGATTCCCAATGCCTTGGTTTTTTTGAACCCGGCGGCGGTCTTCATTCAGGGAAACGTCCAGGCGCTGATGCGTGCCGCTTTCGATGTCCCAAGCCAAACGGTTGATGTTGAGCCAGCGCTCGACGGGAAGTTGTTCTGGGGGCAGGTCGGTGATTAGACCCACCCTTTCCGCTTTGCGCCCGACATGCTGGCGGCCGATCAGCGCCACCTGAGCGGCAAAGGGGAAACCGATATCCTCCGCCGCCGTGCTGAAAAGCAGCAGCGCCAGCCAGTGGCCCGGCGCATCCACCGCCGCGTAAAACATCTACTCGCCCACCGCTTTCAACCTGCCCAGATAATGATATTTTCGGAGTCGTTTTTGAAAATAGCGGCGTTCTTCGATACCAGTGACGGGCACGACTCGAATCTCCCCCCCCAAGAGATCCCGCGCCGAGCAAAAGCACGATAAGGAATTATCGGGCGGAGATCGTCCGCTATCAGTCGATGACACCCCGCCCCAATTTTGTTGTTCTGCTGGGCGCGGCGCGGATAGAGACCATTGTCGGATGAGATGACTTCCTCGGTATTCAAGATCCACATATAACATTTGCGGTCATGTAACATCTGCTTGCGAAGTTGGCTGAACGTTGGTAGAGATTGGAATCGAACATCATCTGCCTGCGGCCCGACGGGACCGGATTGTACGGTGGGGTGCATTTGTTGCTGCCTTTTGTGGGCTCGGCAAACTGGACCGATGAAGTCGACGATGAACTCGAGGGTAATGAACAATCAGCTTGCGCTAAGCTATCTCAAGCTCTGCTTCTACTTTGACGCCTATGGTTCCCCTGGTGCTGTATTATCGGGTCTGCCGACAACCCCCATCGGCGTGGCCTCAGAGTTCCTCCTGATGGACAAGAACGGTTCATTAAATATTCTCGCCACCCGGTTTTGGGCGCGTGGTGACATCTACCACACCATAGTTCGCACTCTGAAAAAAGTTGGCGTTCCGCCTCACGGCAGTTATGCACCCGAGAGAGCGTTGGGCGTGCTGTCCAGCGACGGCCCCATACATTCCAACTTTTTGAGAAACCGGCGCTTTTACCCGAATTGCGTGTATCTTCCGCCTCATCGCGAGGGTGGCGGTGGTAGCGCAAGAAGAGCCGGAAGAATAACGGCGTGCGAATAGGACTTTCAACCAAGATATCAAACCCCATTCATGCCTCAATCCACCAAAAAACTGCCCCCCTGGGACCAAGCCAAGCGCGATGCTGACCTGACGCTCACGCTCCCTGGCGGCATCCCAATGTTTTTTCGGCGCATTCTCCCCGGGAGTTTTCCAATGGGGTCGCGCGGTGAATCCAGCAGTGAAGAGCCTATTCACCGAGTGGTTTTCCCTCGCGAGTTTTACCTTAGCACTTTCGTTGTGACTCAGGAACAGTACCGCGCGGTGGCGGCTCGTTGCCCCGCGCTTAAGAAGAATCCCGCCCCGAGTTATTTTAAAGGCCCTCGCCGTCCGGTCGAGCAAGTGAGTTGGGAGGACGCCACCGCTTTCTGCCACTGGCTTAGGCGTTGGAAGGGGTTGCCCCACGAGATTCAGGAGATTCGCCTGCCCAACGAGGCGGAATGGGAATACGCCTGGCGGGCCGGCTCCGAAACCGATTACTACGCAGGCGATGGAGAAGCGGCGCTGGCGGATATTGCTTGGTATGACAAAAATTCCGGCAGGGGAACCCATTCGGTGGATGAGCGGCCGGAATCACACCCCTGGGGGCTCTACGGCATGCATGGCAATGTCTGGGAATGGTGTCTGGACGTATTTGATCCCCATGCCTATCGGAAACGCGAAGATGGGTGGATGGCGGGAGAATGGACGTTTGCTCATGCGGGTGCCGATGCGCTAACTTGGGAATCAGCCACAGTTGCTGAAGCGAATGCACTCCGCGTCCTGCGGGGCGGCTCCTGGTCCGACCCGGCCGGGTACTGCCGCTCCGCGTTTCGCTTCAGGTACGCGCCGGATGCTCGCACCGGGTTCTTCGGCTTTCGCGTCTGTCTGGTGCGCGGTCCGGCGGGCCAGACAGACAGCAAGCCGGACCCAGCGCCGGGAGACGGAGGCCGAGGGACGAGGCAGGAGTCGGACGGCGCGGGTGGAGCAGGGGAGGCGGCACCGGATTCGGCGCAAGCCAATTTCCCCGCGAAGCGGGGTAAAATTTCTCCGAAAAAACCGAAGCCTCGTCCATCATGAATATCATTTCATTCGCCCTATGAGTGCTGAGTTAAGATCCAAGGAGCCTCTCCGCCACCTGCTCTGGCCGAAGCTAGAGTGTGAAATGGTTTTCCGGCTCATTCCCAAGGATATGTTCCGCATGGGGAGCCGAGGATATTATCCAAGTGAGGAGCCAGTCCATCAGGTGAGGATTCAGGAGGATTTTTGGATGGCCGAGACTCCCGTGACTCAGGCCCAGTTTGCACTTTGGACGCAGGCAGAGGAAATCAAGCATGAGAATGATTTCCAGAACCGACCTGACCGCCGCACCGCAAACCATCCCGCCGAGAACATGGATTGGCGACAGGCGGTGGCCTATTGTGACTGGATTACCCGGACAATGAAAGTGGAGTTCCCGCCAGGCTTTCACCTGGCTTGTCTGCCGACAGAGGCGGAATGGGAGTATGCCTGTCGCGCCGGAACGGAGACCGAATATTACACCGGTGATGGCGAAGCCGCTCTGGCGGAAGCGGGCTGGTTTGATGAGAATTTAGAGACTGGCTCGACCCACCCAGTAAGACAAAAGGCACCCAATCGCTTCCAGCTTTTCGATCTGCACGGAAACGTCTGGGAATATTGCCATGACTTTTGGGACGATCAGGCCCATCGAAGCCACGCCGATGGAGATCCTGATCCTGGGGCTGAAGTCCGTTATGATGAATGGGGGCTGGGCCTCGAATCGATGCTTAAATCTGACCAGACCCGCGTCCTGCGGGGCGGCTCCTGGCACTACCCGGCCTGGCACTGCCGCTCCGCGTATCGCTTCTGGCTCTCGCCGGATGTTCGCGACGGGGACTTCGGCTTTCGCGTCTGTCTGGTGCGCGGTCCGGCGGGCCAGACAGACAGCATGGTGGAACCGGCACCGGGAGACGTAGGCCGAGGGACGAGGCAGGAGTCGGACGGTTCAGGTGGAGCAGGGGAGGCGGCGCCGGATTTGGCGCAAGCCAGCTTTCCCCGCGAAGCGGGGCGGAAAAAATCATGATTTTTTTATGACCAAAAACCCAGTCATTAACAGCCGGGACCAGGAGCCCGATTGGGCTCTCTTTGGTCAGGAAATCCGTAAGATCGTTCTGGGCCGCTCTCCAGGCGACAACCCGGGCGAGAAGAAGAAGCCAATGCAACTCACCGCGCTCCCGCCAGACCTGAGAGAGCGGTTTCCGAACCTCACGCATTTGTATCTGTGGGGAATCAAAGGCCTGCGGACCTTGCCGCCCCTGCCGCCTCAACTGGAATGTCTAGACGTGCGGGGCTGCCAAGAGCTGGGGACACTTCCAGAGTTACCGGCCAGCTTGCGGACATTGGACGTTGGCCAGTGCGTCGGCCTTCGTCAATTACCTAGCAACGGATTGCCCGCATTGCGGCGCCTTTACCTTGATGGTTCGACCTCGCTGCGCAATTTCGCCCCGTGCGTGCCAATACTGGATTCGCTTGTTCACTTGGAACTGAGCGGCTGTCACTTCGATGATCTTCCGGATTTCCTGTTGGGTGAGCCAAAGGAGAATGTGCTGGCCAAGGTTCGAGACCACTTCCGGGCAATTTCCTTGCAAGGCGCGGCCGAACTGCCGGAGTGCAAGATTGTGGTGCTGGGGAACGGGGGCGTGGGCAAAACATGCCTGGTGCGGGCGCTGAAGGGACGGCCGCACCTTCATGAGAGCCCCGCCACCGAAGGAATCCGGCTCTGGTCCTGGGATGCCGATGGGTTCCAGCCTTTTCCGAAGCATAGCCAGGAAAAGGTCCAGCTCAACATATGGGATTTCGGCGGGCAGGATCTGTACCACAACACACACCGGTTGTTCCTCGAAACCCGGGCGGTGTTCCTGGTTGTGTGGCGCCAACCGCGCAAGGACGGCGCGCCATTTCGCGATGGGGTACGATTCCAGTACGATCCAATCCGGCCTTTGGGCTACTGGGTTGAACAGGTTCGATCCGCCAATCCGGAGGCGCAGATTCTGATTGTCCGGACGGGCATGGATGAGGATCTCCAGGAGCCGCCCGGCAATTGGCGTGCGAAGGTGACAGCCGAGGTCGGTGACATTCCGACTTGGGAGGTGAGTGCGCGGGAAAGGGGCGTTGGTCAGTTGGCAGAACTAAAGACAGCTCTCCGAGAGGCGGTCGTCAAGGAACTCTGCAGCCCGGAGGCGATCCGGCTTGGTCGCGGCCGGCGCGCCGTGCGGGACGAACTGAGGAAATGGCAGCCTGTTTCGCCCGATGAAGATGTGCCCACACCGGACTCGGAGCGTCCAATCATGCGATTTCACGAGTTCTTGAGTCTCACTACCGATGTCTATAAGAGGCTGCAGTTGGAAGCTCCAACCGAAGCCGAGTCATGGCAATTGCTGGATTACCTTCACCACTGCGGCGCGGTATACTCGCCCCCGTCTTGGCGACCGGTGAAGGAACTCCAAGGCGCGTTCCCTATCGTAGTGGATCAACGCTGGGCGATCGATGCGATCTATAAGCTTTTCACCTACGGCGAAGCCCACGATCAGTTGGTTTCCGCCTGGGGGCAGATTACGCGGGAAACCCTGGAGACGGAATTCTGGCAGGAGTTGAAGGATGGGACGCCACGCTACGACGCCACCGCGCAATGGGTTTTCGTGCGCTTTATGCTGCAGTGCGGCATTCTGGTGTCGCGAGACTCCGCCAATGGAGTTCCTGGCGCGGGTGGCTTCCTAATCCCCGAATTTCTGCCCGATTACAAGACCCAGGTGGCAGGGCATGAGGCGGATCTTCTGATCGCCCTAGCCAAAGCCGATAACGGTGCCCACCGCTTTGTGATTAGGCATAGTTCTCTTGGCCAAGGCTTCGGCTGCTTGCTGGTTGGACTCTTGGCGCGATTGTTTGGCAAGTCCCCGCTGTATCGCTACGGCGGGCTCGGTTGGCTGAAACTCGATAGACTGCCATCCTCTGGGAGGGGGCGGAACAAAACATCCCAAGTTGCAATCAAGTTAGAATGGTACAAAGAGAAGGAAGATGTCTACGCGGGAGACTTGGTGCTGCATATCCTTGGATCGGTAGATGACGATGCCATCGGCCAGATACTCCAATACGTGGAATCGCAACTGCGCGAGATTTCCTCATTCCCGGAGGAAGCTTGTTTCAATGTTCTTACAGGGGGATTTCCGAAGACCATGCAAACGAGGTTGGAGTTCTATCGCCGGTCGGCCGAACATAGACCTGAAGTTGCGATGCGGCGTGAACCTCCGCGTCCGATCCCCAGGTTGGGTACGATTGGCATTTCGACTGCCGGCGAAGACCAGGATAATCCGAATATCGAACTCTATCCACGAGTGATGGCAGGTCTCTTGAAAGAAAAACTCCCATCGAGCATAGCGGTAAACTATTACCGCACTGATAAGGAGAATCGGACGATTCAAGGGTTGATATCGGACGTGGCCAGCGGCGATATGATGGTGGCTTTTATCTCCCGCAAATACCTGGATTCGCCATACTGCATGGTGGAATTACTTAAAGCGGCCGAACGGTATCAACCGAAGGCGACCTTCGGGAAAAATTCGGCGTGGCCACATCACCTCCACATCCTGCACTTTCCAGATGTCAATGGGCTGCTTGACCGAGGAGATCAGGCTGGGAAGGATGGGGTGCATGAGGCTGCGGCATGGAAAGAAAAATGGGTCGATAGAGGCTCGAAATACAGAACCAAAATAGTGAACGAATACGGGGATTTCTCTGCGGCAAAAAGGGGTGCGCCGGAGAAGTACCCCCAGCACGATTGGATGATTTTCGCGGAGAGATCGAAGGCTAACCTCGGCTTGGTACTCGCTGCCATTTCTCAGGCAAGGAATTCCCCTTTGCCTCCCCTGGATGAAAAAATCACAATGGCCAGTTCGGAAAGTTTGGCCAAGAAGCATTTAGGTCCGACGGCAGACTCCGTTGTCCAAAAAGTCAACGAACTGGTCGGACAATTAAGCCCGCAGGAGAAATTGAATCGGCTCATCGATTTTTGTCTCAAAGAATGGCAAGCTGGGCGAAAAGACGTAGCGGCTGATTGCTTCGAAGATTTGCTTCAGCACGATCCAGATGAGGCAGTTCGGAAAGACGCGTTGGAACGAAAAAAACTGTTAAAGTACGCTTCGCTGGAGCCAGTGCGGTTGCATTGGCTAGATAAACAAGGCAAATAACCCCGAATGCCGTGACTTGAATGACTTGCTTGAATCCTCTCCTCCCCACTCCTTCGGAAATGATCGCCCACTTGGACCGGTTCGTGCGCAGCCAGACATGCTCACCTTACCGAGCTGTTCCTCGCTTGCGTCTATTCCAATACGGACAGTATTCAGGCGAATCTCCACTATCTCGATTACAAACGCCTCAAAGAGGCCGGGGAGAAGGAATCTTCGGCCTGACGGCGCGCCACCGGCCATCCGAATTGGTGGACGCTGACTCGAATGGCTCTTAAACCAGTCCCAAGGCTTTCTTGCCTAATCATTTGCGACGTTTTCGGTTGGGCAGAGTTTCGAACAGGACCTGGCGGCTGAGTTGCTGCATTTCTTTCAGGATGGTTTGCAGTGTCCGCCCATTTTGCCACCGCCATGGCCCAAGCCAAAACCGCCAAAAAACGCCGCCAGCTCTGGGCCGCGTTGCTCCGCGCCTTAGCCGAGGATTTGGTGCCCGAACGGCCCGGACGACGCGAGCCTCGCGCCGTCAAGCACCGGCCCAAACCTTATCCTTTGCTCACCCACCCCCACCATACGTTTCACGAAAACGGCCGCCCATGTCATTGCAAATAGGCGGCTTGGAATTAAGCGCCATGCGTACATGTTGCTAGCCGTTTGCACGATATTTGGCTCATTGAGCTGGAGCTAACACAATGCGAAATCCTACGAGTGACGAGCTATAGAAATCGTGGTTGAGGTATGTACGATACGCCGACCGACACAATGCCGCGCTATTCCCAGACAAAACGCCTCCTCCGCGAATTACTCGCCCCAATCCCACATTGGGGCCTTGAGGATCGGTCGCGCTCCCGCCTTGATAATTGGCAAACCAATCCAGACACCATTCGCTTGCATTTCCATGCATGTCATACAAACCCCAAGGGTTTGGCTTCTTTTGTCCAATAGTGCGCATAGTATTGCTAGCGTTCAAAGCGTACCACGAATAATCGCCGAGTAGAGCATAACCCAAATCGTCCCCGTAACTGAACCGTGTCGTTGTTCCTGCGCGGCAGGCGTACTCCCATTCCGCTTCCGTCGGCAGGCGGTATGCGTACCCCGAAGGCACGCGACCCGCCGTGCGTTCGCTGGTTGTCAAATTGCTGCAATATACATTGGCAGCGTCCCATCCCACCGCCACCTTCGGGGAATTGGTATCCCCCAGTATCGAACCTGTATTCATTACTGACTGATACTCTTCTTGGGTCGTCTCGTACTTGGCCATCCAAAAGCCCCGGCTTAAAGTTACCTGGGTCTGTGGCCCTTCTGCTAAAGTCCGATCCTGTTCGGTAGAAGGACTTCCCATCGTAAATGTTCCGGGCGCAATCCAGACGAGATGAGCCGGGTCGGGATTGGCGGTTGGCGGGTTAGTGGATGTGGCGGACAAGGTTGCGCGATAAAAGCGGGCTTGAGCGTTTGTGGCGGTGGCATCCGCATAGAAAAATGGATTGTTCGTGGCCTTTACCGTGGCCAAAAAGGACCATCCGGAGACCTGATCGACATTGGTCGTAAATTCTATATCCACCGATCCGTTGCCCTCGGATATCCAAATCCCAGGCACCATTCGGATATTCAGTTTTAAAGACTGCCCGGCGGCAGAACTACATAAAGCGACAATTATGATGAGCTCGCTAAGTATGATATATATTTTCATGTATGGAATAGTATGATATTATGAATACTTGTTTTCGTTGCCAGAGAATATGCGCCTCCCATGCACCTCAAGCGATGCGCTCCGGCACCAGGACTAAATATTAGTCTTTTGCCTAAGCGCACCCAACATAACGAAAACGCCTCCTGGCAGTGCCACGGAAGAACCGGCATCCGGTATGGCGCTCAAACTGCCGGACACGGAAAGATCGGTGAAATTTACATTGCTACCTAGTCCTACATCGGGCTTGTTGCCAGTAAGGGTGATGTCCGAGGCATTGCTGTAATCCCAGGTAATGAAAATGAAATAGCTGTAATCTCCTTTGTAATCGTTAAAGCGGGTACCGTTCATCAAAAAGTTGGCCCCATAGGCATACACGTTTGTCTTGTAGGGCCCCCAGACCCAATTTATGTGTTGGCTTCCATATGGGCCTCCGGTAAGCCAGCCGTCAACAGCGGTAAGTTCTTCCCAAGTATCGGTGAAGGTGAGATCGCCGCTAAATGTCGCCTCGGATACAAAGGTTTCGTCCAGGTGGAGCATGTTGGCTTCTGCTGTTAGGGATGCGACAAACTGGGCGGCCATGCTAAAAGCCGCTTTTGGTAGGGATTTGTTCATGTTTTTTACTTTTTGAGGATGTGGGTTTGGAGCTTCGTTGTTATTTTCGGAAAAACTGGTCGTTTCAGGAACCTGCTTTTTTACGGCGGAGAAATTACCGCGTTTATTGCAGGCTCTGGTGGCGAAGTTGGCATTAAAATCATCCCGTAATATATATCAGCATCACTCCAGTGTATCGTCAAACTATTTAGTATATTACACACCAATGATTTACACGAAATCGTGAATTAAAATCGTGGAATATTAACATCAGTGGGCTTGCCTCAATAAAGTGTACAGTAAAATCAGGTAAAAAAGGTGTATAATGAGTACAAAGTCAACCGGATAACAGAAATTAAAACGCTGTGAGAACGCTGGCGATTATAGAAGACTTCGAGATAGTCGAAGATCTCGGATTGAGCCTGAAGCCGGGTGGCAAAGGCGCGGCGGAAAACCAGTTCCCATTTGAGGATGCTCCAGAAGCTTTCCTTGGCGGCGTTATCATAGCCGTTGCCTTGGCGGCTCATGGAGGCAACCAGGCCGGCCTGGTCGAGTGCGCCCCGGTATTCAGCGCTGGCATATTGAACCCCACGATCGGAGTGGAAGAGCAGCCCTCGCGGGGGTTGGCGGTGGCGCACCGCCATGTGGA
>DBTJ01000060.1 GCA_002306985.1 Verrucomicrobia bacterium UBA1319 | reverse complement strand
AGAGAAAGTTCGGTGGTGCCGCCGCCGACGTCGACAACCAGAGTCACATCGCCCACGCGCGCTTGCTTGCGAAAACGCTCGCGCATCGCTTCGATCCAAGCATACAGAGCGGCTTGGGGCTCTTCCAGCAAGGTGAGCTGAGGCAAGCCCGCTTTGGCGGCCGCGGTGGTTGTCAGTTCGCGCGCGGCGGCATCGAAGGAAGCCGGGACGGTTAAAACGATATCCTGGGATTCCAGCGGGGCGTCCGGGCCAAAACGCTGGTTCCAGGCGGCGCGCAAATGCGCCAGGTAGCGGGCGGACGTTTCCACGGGCGAGACCTTTTGCACTTCCGGCGGCGCTTGCCAGGGCAACAAAGGAGAAGAGCGGTCCACTCCGGAATGGCACAGCCAGCTTTTGGCGGAGGAAACCAGCCGGGTCGGCGCTTTGGCGCCATGGGCGCGGGCAAACTCGCCCACGATCTCCCGCGCATCCGGATTCCACGGCAACGCCAATCCCGCCTGGGCGAATTCCTGAGGGCTGGGAAGATAAAGAAAAGAAGGCAATAAGTCCCGCTCTTCGAGGGTGCCCGCCGCGGTCAATTGCGGAACCGCCAGGGTGGCGGGCGAAGGTCGGTTTGCCTGGTTTTCCAGATCCAAGTAGGCCAAGGCACAATTGGTCGTGCCCAAATCAATGCCGATAGAATAACGAGCCATGATAAAAATTAACCCAACTCAACTTCAGCGGGGGCGATGACGCGGGGATCGAGCGTTTTCGATACCGCCGGGAGTTTGACCTGGGAAGCCACCCAGCCGTGATGTTTCAATGAACCCTTAAATGGAGGCTGGCCGGCCACGTTGCCGGTTAGCTGGATGCGTTGAGGGTCGAAGCCCGTGGCGACGGTGATGGTTTCCCCCTCGGGATTGGGTAGGATGGGTTCAAAAGTAAAATACTGTTTCAGCGCCTGACGACAGCCGCCATGAATGACGCGGGCGGCGGCGCCCACTTCGGCGTCGGCAAAGCTGGACACATCTTGCTGGAGAAAATCCACGAATCGCCCTTCCCGCTGCAAGGCGGAGAGTAAGAATAAAGCGGGGGCAGGCGAAGCTTCCGTTGCGGGCGTCACCGGCGCGAGCGCTTTTTTCTCGGCGGGCGCCGCCAGAGCCTTAGCCACTTGGCCGGCGAAAGCGGCATCCATTATCACCCGCCAAGCCATGCTTAATCGGGTTCCGAATCCGGGCGTTTCATTCATAGCGCAAGATAAAAACTAACCGCTGCCTTGGCCATGATTACCAGGGCAAAAGCAGCGGGATAGAATTAATGGATTTTTTAGCTGGCTTGGGTCACCAAGTAGTTTTGGATGCCGGTTTGTTTGATCAATTCCAACTGGGTTTCCAGCCAATCGACGTGGTCTTCTTCGTCTTTGAGAATTGATTCCAGCAATTCCCGGGTGCCGTTGTCGCTGGTTTCGGCGGCAAACTTGACATCGGCGTTGTAAGCCTTGACCGCTTCGATTTCCGCGGCAAGGTCCTGGGATAGCTGGGCGGAAACTTCCGCGCCGATGTTGATTTTATTCAAATGGCTAACGACTGGCGTGCCTTCGAGAAACAAAATGCGGGCGATGAGTTTTTCCGCGTGTTTCATCTCTTGAATGGCGCGTTTCTCCACCGAGCCATGCAACTTATTTAAACCCCAATTGGCGCACATCTCCGAATGCACCATGTATTGGTTGATGGAGGTTAATTCCTCGCTTAATCGGCTATTCAGCCGGTCCAAGATAGCTTGTGAGCCTTTCATGGGGATAAATCATATCGGTTTGCGCAGGGCTGACAATCCTTGAAAATGGGGAGCGGACCAGACGAATGTCTTTTTACTCGCGCGAGGGGTGCCATTGATGTTCCGGCCTGTGGCGTTGGCGTTTATGGCTGGTTGTTTGATCCGCGATTTACGGCAGGGCTTCCATGTCCGAGGAGGCCGAGTCCGCCAGTTCCAGCGTCGGAAAGCAGTAGGCCCATTCCGGAGTTTGATCGTCATTAAAGAGTCCGCTTTCCACGATGCCAAATGAACTGTCTTGCGCCCCGTTCGATTCCATATTGGCGAGCCGCATTTTCGCTTCCAATATCGTTTCCTCTTTCATGCCGCAATATAGGCCCCGAATGGGATCGGTTCAAGGCGCTGCCGGGCCGATGAATTACCCGCGATTTCGAAGTTATAGCCAGAGTCCCGGAGTACCTATGCAAATACCTCGTTTGGCGTCCCCCCTTGTTCCTAAATGTCGCCAAAATTGAGGTCCTACCCCTTGGGTCGTGTCCCGAGAATCATTTGGAGCCAAACGCCGAAGAGCCGACCGGAAGTGTGTTCTATCCCACCGGCTTGGCTGTAAATAGTTTCAGGGGGGCGCAGAGCCCCCCTGAGAATAGGTGAACCCGTTTACTTGGCTGCGGGCTCTTTCGCTGGGCTGCCCGCATTACCCGCCACGGTATTGGTTTCAGTTCCGCTTTCCGGTTTTTCTTTTTGGGTCGCGGCGGTTGGCGGTTCGAGTAGGCCGCTTAACTTTTGGAGTAAGTCTTTGGGCAATTTCTTCGATTGCATGGCCAGTTTGATCAACTTTCCAACGGAAATGTTCCCCACCACGTTGGCTACGATTGCGTCGCCATTGTCGTTAATAAGTAACGCAACCCCCGCCATGGATTCACCCGAGGCGTCGCCTTTTGCGTAAACGCTGATGTTCTCCTCCGGCACTTTGACAATGGATGTCCATTTGGTATCCAGTTCGTCTTGAAGCGTTTTTAACCCTTTTTCCAAGTCGTCGCGGTGGCTTCCGTCAGCCTCGAAAACGACGACTCGAATCAGTTTTACGTCTTTGACCAAATCCGCCAGTTCGGAGCCCAAATTGCCAAAATTCGTGTCGGTCAATCCGGAAATGGCGTCTTTCAACAGGAAGCGAGGGAGATTCACGTTCACTTGTGGGGGAATCGCCTTCAGGTCCAGCGCTTTATCGATAGGCAAGTAAGCGGGGTCTTTTTCCAGATCCGTCTGTCCAAAACTGGTCCCAGGATGCGCGGCAAGGAGGGCAAACATTAATAAGACAACAATTTTTCTCATGGTTTTAGGTGTTCGATGATTTTGTTTTTGGCTATCCGAAGACCGTTTCGCAATGGCGGAACGGCCCGACTAGAAATCACCTGTTCGGAATGAGCGCTGGCCTCGGCGAGCAAGCCGCCGATCAACCCCAAAGCAGCTTCCGTTTGGCTGGCGATCTGAACATGGGACGGCGTGGCGCGCGTCATCTCGGTTTTCAGCCGGGCCTCGTCGCCCGCCGGCCATTGCCACACTAAAATGCCGCCGACCAACGCCAGTCCGGCGGCCATTGCCGGGATGATTCGCCACCATCGGCCGGGGGAATTGGGCTGAGGGTGAATTCGGCCTCGCACTTCATCGCGGACTCGTGGCGGGCACGTTTCCTGTTTCAATTCGCGGATTATTCGCGAGAGGTCTGCTGGCATAAGTCCTCCTCCTTCGCTAGAATTGAAAGCCGCTCCCGCGCTCGCAGGAGGTAGACTTTGACACTGTTAATTGGCATGCCCAAGACATCGGCGATTTCGCGGTAGCGAAGGCCGTTGACTTCATAGAGCACAAACACGCTTCTGAGGTTTTCCGGCAACTTGAGCAACAGCTTTCGCGCTTGGTCCAAGCGGGAACTGGATTCAGCCGCCACACTGGGGTTCACCGCTTGTTCATCCGGTTGTTCCGCCATCACTTCGTCATCCAGTAGCATCGGCGCGGCCAGTTGCTTGCGGCGGCGAATTTGGTCTAGGCAATAATGACGCGTGGTTTGCAAAAGCCATGCTCTCAGATTAAAGGGGTACAGCTTCGGCAAACTATTCCAAAGGCGCAGCAACACTTCCTGGGTGGCGTCCTCGGCGTCCGCTTGGTTCGCCAGTATCGAGTGCGCAAAGCGGTAGATTGCATCGCTATGCCGCTCGCACAAAATTTTAAATTCCAGTTCTCGAACCACAATTTCACCCCATACAACGCGGCAGCTGTGAAAATTGTTACACCGAACCCCTTTTTATCACTTGGGCTATAGCTAGTGTAGTGTCTTGTCATTGGCTGGAGTTTTGCGGCGAGGGTTTTTTCGCGTAGACAAGGCGCGAGCAAGGAGCCTATCCGCTAGGCTCGGTGACGAGCGAGCCACGCAGCCCCAGGTCAAAATCGAGGCAACAAAACTCCAGCCAATGGCGAGACACTCAACTGGCAGATCTTCAATTACTTATGAAGTATTTCACGGCAAGCCGTTTCCTTGGTGGGTACTTTTGTCCCATACCAGCTCCGCCATTCTCGGGATTGGATGCTCCCCGATAAGCCAAGCAAAAGCCGCCCTGTCGGAATTGAGTTCCCTCACCCGACGGGCTCTTAGTAAGTACAAGCTAAGAAAATTTGCGAGCTGTTTCAAAAGTTGAATCCAGTTCCTTTATTCGACGCCCGACCGGGCACGCAAAAATAAAAAGCGCCCAAGTTATGGGCGCTTGAAAGGTATGGTAATCCCCAAGGCTAACTATTTAAAAAGCAGACCTTCTTTGCCGGGTAATTGGGGGAATGGCTGATGTGGCTCTTTCTGGTACCAGAAGGCGACCGACGAAATATCATCCTCTTCCTGCAGGTAACGGCCATCTTTTTGCCAGCCCAGGGCTTGAATCGTCACCTTTAGATCTTTGCCAAAGCGGATGGGATCGGTGATGTGCCAGCGATATAAGCCAAAGCGCTGGCCCGGCTCGTAGATTTTTTCCGGGGGTAAAGCTTGCACCAAACCGGAATAGGGGGTGGAAAACACCTGATATTTATGGGTGTCTGAGTTTTCAAAATTATAGGAGCCGCAGAAATAATCCTCGGTGCCCGTGCCGCAAATCGTGGGGAATTCTTTGTCTCCATCCAGGAAGAATTTGATTTCGCCCTCGCCCCACCAGCCCGGGCTGTGGACTTCCCACGCCAGGTAAGTGCCGACGTATTGACCGGCGCCTTTAACCCCTTCCAAAATAGTGTATAAACCTTTGGTTTTCAGCGGGTTTTCCCGGTGGAATTGCCCGTGGAAATAGCCCGCATCCTTGGGCACGCGGCCCAGGACGTAGTTGACCTGATAATAGAGCACCATGTCGTTGCCGCTGAGGTTCTCCATGGTGATGCGCGCTTTTTTATGGAATGGCATTTGCCAGTAGCAATTAAAGGCGCTGCCGGGGTTGACGCACACGGCTAGCGAGTTGTTCTGGCAATACTTGCCCCAGCCGCAACCGAAGAAATCGCCCACCGGGCATTCCACCGAAGGCTCCTTTTCGTCATCCCAATAAATGCGCAAGATGGACGTGCGCCAATTGCCGGTGGGAGTCATCCAGATTTGCTGGATCGACCCTGGGCCTTTGATATCCGCCAGGGTAAAAGTGGATAAGCCTTTGATAACGACCGAAGGAGATACTTTCCAGGTTTGCCCCAGGCTGCGCGCGGCATTCTTGCCGGTGCCTTCCGTGGCCATGCCGGCTTTGCCCTTTTCCCCGGTGAAATTTTCGGGCGAAATGGAGCGCGACTGCGCTGGCGAGGTGCGATAGAGGTTGGCCAGGCTGGTATTTAACCCGTCAAAGGAATCCTGGGCGAATACGGCAACTGGCAGTTGGCTGGCCAGCGCCGCTAGGCAAACGAAGGCGATTTGTTGAATTCGTTGGAGCATAGTTGGTTGCATTATGGTTAAAGCGGAGCCATCGAAGCCCGGATGACCGCCGCATCGTTGGTGTGTTTAACAGCAACCAGATTAGAGTGGGCTGGCTGGTGAAAACAAGTCCAAACGCGCCATTCGCGCAGGCCGCGCCAAGTCGGGGGCTCCAGCCGTGATTTCAGGCGTGCATGAGCTGTAGCCGGGATGGTAAGTTGAGGGTGTTGAAAACGTTGCAACTTTATTTAACCCGGCAGGTGCTCCTGACCTTGCTGATGACGGTGGCGGTATTCGCGTTCGTGCTGCTGCTGGGCAATGTGTTGAAAGAAATCATTGCGTTGTTGGTGAACCGGCAGGCTACCTTGGGGATTGTCGTCAAAGCGATCGGTTTGCTGATTCCATTCGTTTTGGTGTTCGCCCTCCCCATGGGCATGCTGACCGCCACCTTGTTGACCTTTGGTCGTTTTAGCGCCGATCAGGAACTTACCGCGGCGCGGGCTAACGGGGTCAGCTTGCTGGCCCTGGTTTGGCCGGTGCTGCTGTTGAGCGTGGGGCTCAGTGGCCTCTGCGCCTGGATCAATCTGGAGTTTTCCCAGGAGTGCCGGGTGGCTTACAAGCATTTGATTTCCGGTTTTGGTCAACGCCAACCCCTATCTTTTTTGCCCGAAGGCCGTTTCACGGAAATTCCCGGGAAAAGCGGCGACACGAACTATTACGTGTACATCGGCAAGAAAAGCGGCGTGGAGGTCAGCGATGTCATGATGTCGGCCGTGGTGCAATCGCAAACGCAAACCCAAGTGGTACAGTTCGTGCGTGCCCAGAGCGGCACGCTGGAGGTTAACCTCGCCAATCGAGAACTGGCCTTGTATTTGACCAATGTGTGGACGGCCAATTATCGCGCTGCTTCGCCGCTTTTTACGAAAGAGGATTTTATCAAAGTGGGCGCGCTCGCCGCGGCCTTGCGCGATCATGCTAACCCAATTACGCAATTCCTTTGGGAACAATTATCCGTTGCGGCGCAGAAGTCTCTGGTGGAAACCAACGCCGAGCCGGAGTCGATCCGTCCATTACTGGTTGCGGAACTCAATAAAATCCTGTCCGGTCCCTTGGTATACGCGGAGGATCGCTTTCGCCAGATCACGCTTTCCGATGACACTCAGGAGCTTTTGAAATCGCCGGTGGCGGCCGACCTACGGCAGTTGAACCGATTGCTTCTGGAGGACGCCTTCCCGTCGATGATCCAAAAAATCGTCCTGGAGGAGTGGATAACTTATGGCGCCGAAGTGTCGCCCAAAATCAGCTTTACGCTGCCGTCACTTGATGAGACGCGGAAGCAGGACAGTTATAGCGATATGACTTTCCGGCAATTATGGACGGAGCGTCAACGTTTGGAGAATTTGCCTTTTCAACATTCCGCTCCCGTCAAGCTGTCCGGCGAACAAATGCGCCAGGAAATCGACCAAGCCCGGAATTTACGCGCGGGAATGCTCCAGCCCATTACCGTCCAAATGCATCGGCAGGTGGCCTTTTCTTTCGCGTGCATTGGCTTTACGCTGGTGGGCATTCCTTTGGGCATCCGCACCCAGCGGCGGGAAACCAGCGTGGGGATTGGCATCGCCATCTTGTTGGTGTCGGTTTATTACGGCTTTATCATTCTGGGGCAAACTTTGCAAAATAGCTCCGAGTGGGCGCCGATGATTGTCTGGTTGCCTAATTTCCTCTTTGAGGGCGCGGGCGCGGTGATGTTGTGGCGGGCCAAACGCGGTGGGTGGTAGGCGCCAATTGGTGCGTGTTTTTCCGGTTTCATTGCGTCTCCTTTTTAGGCTGCGGCGCGTGGAGAGGAGAGGGCCCAACACGCACAACACAGA